>CAKZSH010000297.1 GCA_937918905.1 uncultured Saprospiraceae bacterium | reverse complement strand
TTGGCTTCTTTTTTTATCCTTCGTCGTTAATCCCGAAACTTCGGGACGCCGAACCGTAGGGTTCGCCTACGTTTTTTGCCTAGAAGGTTAAAAAAATAACCTCAAAATAACTTATGAATAAATGTGAGCAATTACTTATTAACAATTATCCTTCATTAAAATAAAAACTGAGAACAAAATATTCTCGTCTAAATCGGGAACTTATTATTTGACCGTTACTAAATCAAAAATTGTTTACTATTTTTACATAAAAATAAATGTTTGCTTATTTTTTTAACAAACATTTAATTCGGATTTACCAAAAGTGGAGTCGAATTTGAGCATCTTACAATAGGCAATTTTGAATGATTTAATTTTAAATTTTTGAATGTCCCAAAAATATTTTTACACATTCAAAATTCATTATTTAAAATTCAAAATTAGTTCTACTCCCCTTTATAAAAAAACCGAAAAATTTCATCCATGAACTTTAAATATTACATCTTATCATTTCTTCTACTTCTCAGCCAATGGTCATTCGGTCAAGGCGACGGTGAATTTAAAGCTACTAAAAGTGCTAAAGAATCATTGCGACTAGCTGAAAGATTACTCAATAAAGGCAAATATGAATCTGCTGCCAAGCAGTTCGAACACACCATTAAAGTCAAAAAGAATTTTGCGGTAGCACATCGATTGTTAGGCAAAACATATTTGGAATTGGGCAGATTTCAAGAAGCAACTAAGGCATTCGAACAAAGTTTTGAATTGGATGATAAATTATCTCGTGCTGCCTTGTTTGAATGTGGGGAATCCTATTTCAAAATGGGCGATCCTGAATTGGCAATGTACTTCTACAACCGATACGAACGGATGAAGGATAATAATTATACCAATGTAAAGAAAGAATCAGGGCTTGAAGTATCTTATGATTTGATGTTGGAGGAGAGAAAAATGAATTGTAATTATATTTTGAATATGGAAAAGGAAATGGTGATTGATGAACCATTTAACCTTGGGAAAAATATTAACTCAAAATATGATGAGTACTTACCTACCATCACTAGTGATGGGCAAAAATTAGTATTTACTCGAAAAATAAAAGACACCAATGAAGATGTTTACCTCAGTCGAAGAAAAAATGACCAATGGATAAAAGGAAAAGCATATGGTGATGATTTAAATACCGATGAAAATGAGGGTATGGCAAGATTTGAAATGCACGGAAAAGCATTTTATTTTTCAGGTTGTATGCGAGAAGATACAGAGGGCGGTTGCGATATTTACAAAGCCACTTTGGTCGATGAAGAAATTGTGGAAGTCTCTCGACTGGAAGGTCAACTTAATTCCGCAGAATGGGATTCGCAACCATCAATCAGTTGTGATGGGACTAAAATGTTTTTTGCAAGTACACGAAGCAATGGACTTGGAGGTGGAGATATTTACCTCAGTTCTTTAATGCCAAATGGCGATTGGGGAGTACCTACTAATCTAGGAAATGTCATCAATACCAAGGGCGATGAGGAAGCACCATTTATAGCTAATGATGGCAAAACTTTATACTTCACTTCGACAGGTCATCCCGGTCAAGGTGATGGAGATTTGTTTGTTTCAAAATTTATCAATGGCCAATGGACACCGCCAACTAATTTAGGTTATCCAATAAATTCTCCAGGAAAGGAAATCGGAATGTATGTTCAGGGAAATGGCAAAACTGCTTACTTCGCTTCTGAAAGAATGAACGGAACTGGTGGATTGGACATTTACACATTTGAACTACCTGAAGAAATGCGACCAATGCCAATGGTTCACTTGGAAGGAATGGTGATTGATGAGGACACTAAAGAACCTATTGCAACAACCATTTCAATCAAGGATTCTAATAAGGAAGGTTTCACCGTTCAGTCTGATGAAACAGGATGGTTTTTCCTTTGTGTTCCTGGAAATAAAGGATAT
Organism: uncultured Saprospiraceae bacterium; assembly: GCA_937918905.1. Taxonomy (GTDB): domain Bacteria; phylum Bacteroidota; class Bacteroidia; order Chitinophagales; family Saprospiraceae; genus CAJQQY01. The sequence goes on along the minus strand of CAKZSH010000297.1, from coordinate 11,718 downwards.
TCTTTTACTATCAATGAAAAAGGATATGAGTACTTTATAGATGCACAATTTCTTGATGCTCAAGATAATACGTCAAGTAATCAAGTGACTTTGGAATTAAAATCTAAGGATAATGCTAAACCTGTTGCTGTTAGAAAAGGTTCTCCTGTTCGTGAAAAACGAGTTCAATTTTTCTTTGATTTTGACTCATCGGACTTGACTAAAAAAGCTCAAATAGAACTTAAAGAATTGTCAAAATTATTGAGTCGTGAAAAAGAATGGAAAGTGGAAGTGGTAGGTTACGCTGACAATACTGGTTCTGCTGATTACAATAAAAAACTTTCTGAACGTCGTGCAAAATCAATTGTAACTTTTTTAAATGACTACGGGGTTACGATTGATAAAGTGGTCAAAGCGGAAGGGAAAGGTTCGATTGCAGGATCTCCATATGATAATTCTGGATCGCAGAGTAGACGTGTGGATGTTGTTTTAAGAAAATAGTGATTAGTGACTGGTAACTCGTGATTCGTAACGAGTTACCAGTCACGAATCACAAATTACTAATCACCAACAACTAAACCTCCACCGTATCAAAATTCATCTCCACTTGTTTTTTCACTAAATCTTCCATCGTATCTCGTTCTCGAATTAGATAATCTTTTCCTTCAAAAATCATCACTTCGGCAGGACGGAATCTTGAATTATAATTACTCGACATAGAATAACAATATGCGCCCGCATTATAAAAACAAAGAATATCTCCTTCTTGCACCTCGTTGATTTTTCGATTTACTCCAAAAGTATCTGTTTCACAAATGTATCCTACAACAGTATAAATACGTGGTTTTGCCGTAGGCTTAGAAACATTTTCAATACGATGATACGAGTTATAAAACATAGGTCGAATCAAGTGATTCAATCCTGAATCCACTCCTGCAAAAACTGTTGACAAAGTTTGTTTAACCACATTTACTTTTACAAAAAAGTACCCAGACTCACTTACCAAAAACTTTCCAGGTTCAAACATCAAAGTCAAATCCCTTCCATATTCTTCACAAAAAGCATTAAATCGAGCAGATATTTTTTCTCCTAAATCTTCAATATCTGTTGAAATATCATTTGGTTTGTAAGGCACTTTAAAGCCACTCCCGAAGTCGATATATTGAAGATCAGGGAAATCTTTTGCAGTATTAAAAAGAATTTCAGCCCCCATCAAAAAGACTTCCGAATCCATAATATCGGAACCTGTGTGCATGTGTATTCCTTCTACTTTTAATCCTGTCGCCTCCACCACTCGCTTGACCAAAGGCATCTGGTGAAATGAAATTCCAAACTTAGAATCAATATGTCCTACGGAAATTTTTGCACTTCCCCCAGCCATAATGTGCGGATTAATTCGAATACAAACGGGCACGTTTTTAAGCTCTTGACCAAATTGTTCCAGAATCGAAATATTATCAATATTGATTTTTACACCATATTCTACAGCCATTTTGATCTCTTCTAAAGACACACAATTAGGCGTATAAATTATATCCTCTGGTTTAAATCCCACTTGCAAACCCAAACGAACCTCTTGAATCGAAACCGTATCTAACCCCGACCCCAATCGTTTGAAAAACTTTAATACACTCAAATTTGTTAAAGCCTTACAAGCATAGTTGATCTTTATCTTTTTCACTTTAAAAGCATCAATTAACCGTTTATATTGACGTTTCATAATATTGGTATCATAAACGTACAATGGACAATCATACTTTTCACAAAGTTCTAGAGGGTCAATTCCGCCCTCAAAAAGATAACGATTACCTTCAAGATTCATTTTTAAGTTTTTTTATGATGAAATAAAAGTTGGTAATATATGGTAGGTCTTTTAAAAGAACGCAAAGATAGAATCGTTTGTGTAATTTTTAAACAAAAGTCAACCTAAATCAAAACCAAAAATTTAATAACGGTAATGACACGTTTCTGGATTTTTGATTTTGATTGTCATTTTGATTTTGATTGGCATTGATTTATTCCATCATTTTATTGTAAAATGATAGTTTCTAAAACCTTTATATTCAAACATTTTCCTAAATTTGGACGACTTAAAAAACAGTATTTTTTACGCTACATATAAAAATGAAGTACCGCTATTTTTTTCTTTTTTCTACCTTATTATTTTTCAATTTTCAGTCGGCTGAAAACGAACCGCTCTCCCCTCGGATTGCCAATTACGATATGGAAATCAAATTGGATACAGAGAAAAAACATTTGATCGCTCATACTAAATTAGTTTGGAAAAATCCATCCGCAGATACCATTAGAGATTTGCAATTTCATCTTTATTATAATGCATTTAAAAATACCGAGTCTACTTTTTTTAAAGAAAGAGGAATGCCTAGTATTTTTAAAAAAGCACTTGAAGAAGAATGTGAATGGAGTTGGGTCGATATTAAAAATATGAAAGATCAAGACGGAAACGATCTTACAGTCAAGATGCATTATTACCAACCTGATGATGACAATACTGCTGACCAATCAGTACTTCGAGTGCCTTTACCAAAACCTGTAATGCCTTACGAATCTATCGAAGTCGATTTCGATTGGGTGGCAAAAATTCCGAAAACGATGGTTCGAACTGGGTACAATAAAGATTTTTATTTTATGGCGCAATGGTTCCCGAAGGTGGGTGTTTACGAACCAGCGGGAATGCGGTTTGCAGAAAAAGGAGGATGGAATTGTCATCAATATCATTCAAGTGGCGAGTACTATTCTGATTTTGGAAATTACAAAGTCAGTATGAATGTTCCTGAAAATTTTATTGTCGCATCAAGTGGATTGCCAACCAACGAACCTCAAAATAACAATGACGGTACAAAAACGTGGACTTTCAAAGTGGATGATGTGATTGATTTTGCATGGGGAACTTCTCCTCATTTTGTAGAAAATAAAATGAACTGGAAAGGTGTAGAAATAAAGTTATTTACCTATCCAGAACATGTTCATTTTAAAGAAAGGTATTTCGATATTTTACCCAAAACATTTGATTACTTTGAAGAATATTTTGAGAAATATCCCTACCCTTCTCTGACGATTATTGCGCCGCCGTTTCATGGAATTTTTACAGGCGGAATGGAGTATCCAACTTTGATTACCACATTGAATAATTGTTTGCTACCATCTGGGATTCGCTCTACTGAAATTTTGACCATTCATGAATTTGTTCATCAATATTTTCAACAAATGGTAGCGACCAATGAACAAGAAGAAGCATGGATGGATGAGGGAATTACTAATTTTTACGAAGGGCAAGTCATGGATATGATTTATGGCGAAAAAACTTCTACCATAGATTTTATGGGTATCCGTGCAGGGAATGCAGAAATGGATAGAGCAACCTTTCATGGTATGAAAAACCCTGCAATTGCCCCGAATTCATTGAATAGTTGGGAATTCCCAGAAGGCTCTTATCATACTATTCAGTACTCTAAATCTGCTGTTTGGCTCAATACTTTAAAAAGAATCGTTGGAACGGAAACCTTCAATGAAATCATGAATACATATTTTTTACGGTGGAAATTTAAACATCCGTGTGCCAAAGATTTTGTGAATGTAGTTAATGAAGTAGTTGCAAAAAACCATCCCGATCAATTTAGCGAAGGTATGGATTTCTTTTTCCAACAAGTCCTTTACGGAACTGAAATATGTGATTATACCATCAGGAGTTTAGGCAATAATCCTAAAAGTTCTGCCTCGGGAATTTTTGATGATCCTGAGGATTGTGAGCAATCAGAACCAATTTTAGATGCAGATGGCAATACCATTTACAAATCATTTGTAGGTGTAGAAAGATTGGGAAATATGGTGCTACCAGTTGAGGTGCTAGTTCAATTTGATGATGGTAGTGAGGTGCTGGAAAAATGGGATGGTGACGAAACTATATATTACTTTTTCTATGAAGGAACAAAGCAAATTGTTTGTGCTGAAGTCGATCCGCAGCATAAATTATTTTTAGATAAAAATTTCATTAACAATAGTTTTACAACAAAACCAAATCCTACTGGTGTCCGAAAATATGTGAATCAATTTCTTTTTTGGATGCAAAATGCAATGGAAGGATTATCGATTTTAATTTAAGAAATAGGATTATGGATTCAAAATTATGAATTATGGATTTCGAATAATTTTGAATCCTTAATCATAAAAAATAACAATGACCATTACAAAAGCCTACCGTTCAGGTTGGAAAAAAGTTTGGGGAAATAAAAAATTGTGGGGACTCTTGTACCTCCTCAATTTTGTATTTGCATTGTTATCAACTATTCCTTTTCGAGGTTTTTTAAAAGAATCTTTGGGAAACACATTGGCTACTTCCAGAATGTTGGATGGATTTGATTATGCTTTTTTGACTGACTTTATGAGAGAATATGGAAATGGAATTTCTGTGATATTAAATCTTTCTTTAGGAATTATTTTGCTTTATTTTATCTTTTCTATTTTTTGGATGGGAGGGATTTTGAATATTTTGAAAAATGAAGATGAAACCTATTCTTTTCAAAAATTTTGGCAAGGAAGTGCTTTCTATTTTTGGAAATTGTTACGGTTGACCTTTTATTTCTTTATCGTACATATATTCGTTTTAGGAGTTTTTGCTTTGATTTTTTTACGAAAAGGAGTTTCACCTTTTGAATTGGATAGTGAAATAGAAATCATCAATTCGATTTTGATTACTGTTCCTATTTATTTGTTTTTTGCAACGATCATAGCGATGATTCAGGATTATGCTAAAGCCCATATTTTACATCATGATACCACTTTTATCACTCGCCCTATCAAAAATGCAATTCAATTTACTTTTAAGAATTTTAGAAAATGCTTGGGGCTGTACCTATTGAATTTATTGACTTTCTTAGCTTTTTTTGGAATTTACTGGATATTGAGTAATAGCTTTAAAAGCGATACGACGGCTACAATTGTATTGTTATTTTTTATTGGACAAGCATTTATAATTGCTCGAATTGCAATAAAATTATTGAATATAGGAAGTGCAATAAGTTTATACCAATCCAAAAATTAAGTGATCTAATTTATTCAAAATTTTTAATTATCCATTTTTAATTTTTATGCTCTTGGATCCATTAGATACATATCAATCCTACGATTAATTCTTCGACCTTCGATGGTAGAATTTGATTTTTTGGGAAATGCCTCTCCCCTGCCCTCTGCATGTATTCTGCTCTTTTTAATTCCTTTGTCTTTTAAATAAAATAATTTGCAACAGCATTAGCTCGTTGTCGAGAAAGCGTTTTATTCTTTTGAGCACTTCCTGAACTATCGGTATGACCATCAATAAAAATTTCCAAATGCGGATTTTCTTTCATCAATTGTATGATTTTATTTAATAAACTGAGGGGTGGGTTGAGCGTAATTTTTCAAACAAATAAATAAGGTAAATAGACTGATTAGATAGGAAAGTTTTTTCATAATTTTTCTTTTTTGTTAAACATCAGATTCCTTTGAGGTATTCTATATTTCTTGAACTTAAGTTTAATACGACAGTAGAGATAAATCAAAAACAAAATACAACTTTCATCCTACCTTTTTTTTATATCTTAGCTATTGAAGATAAGACCCTTTAATTGAATATTTTTTATAAAAATAACAAAATGAGAAAAAATACAATTTTACTTTTTTTAACCACTCTCCTAGTTTTATTGTTTACACCTGCTTCCGATGCTCAATTTTGGAAAAAGAAAAAAAAGAAATCCAAGACAGAAACTCCAAAGAAAAAAGATAAAGATAGCAAGGTCAAACCTTACAAAGACATCATTACTAAAAAAGCCATTTCAGATGAAGGGCTTTTTACGGTGCATAAAGTAGGTAGTAAAAACTATTTCGAAATCTCTAAAGATATTTTAGAAAAGGAAATATTAATTGTCAGTAGAATTTCGGGTTTTGTAAAAAATCTAAATTTTGGAGGAGCGGGTGTCAAGTCTCGACCTCAACAAGTTATTCGTTGGCAAAAAATGGATGAAACGATATTGTTACGTTCCGTGAGTTATAATAGTGTCGCAAGTGAAGACGATCCTATTTATAAATCTGTTCGGAATAATAACTTCGAACCTATCATTGCGACATTTGATCTAGCTGCTTATAACAATGACTCTACAAGTTTTGTTTTTGAAGTGTCTCCCCTTTTCACAAAAGACATAGCGATGATTGGTGCAGTTTCCTCTGGACAACGTAAGTCCTTCGAAATCAATGGTTTAGATAGCAAAAGAAGTATGATTACAGGTATGCGTGCTTTTCCTGAAAATGTAGAAATTCGTCATATTTTAACTTACAAAGGAAAAAAATTACCTGATAATAATATCACGCAAACGATGTCTGTTGAGATGAATCAGTCGTTTATCATTCTTCCTGAAGAACCAATGCAGCCTCGTTATTACGATGATCGTGTTGGTTATTTTTCCATCACTCAAACGGATTATAGTTCAGAGGCTCACTTCACCGAGACCAAGCGATACATCACCCGATGGCGATTGGAGCCTAAAGATATGGAGGCTTATAAAAATGGTGAAGTGGTAGAACCTAAAAAACAAATCGTCTATTATGTTGATCCTGCTACGCCTAAAAAATGGGTGCCATTTATTATTCAAGGCATCAATGATTGGCAACCTGCATTTGAAGCTGCTGGTTTTAAAAATGCGATTGTGGGAAAAGTTGCCCCTACGGAAGATGAAAATCCTGACTGGAGTCCAGAAGATACGAGGTACTCCGTTTTAAGATATGTTTCTACTGATATTCAAAATGCGATGGGCCCTCATGTGCATGATCCTCGTAGTGGAGAAATTTTGGAAAGTGATATTATTTGGTATCATAATATTCAAAAACTGTTGCGAAATTGGTTTATGATGCAAACAGCCGCAGTCAATCCTGCCGCGCAAAAAGTGAAATTTAGCGATGCTTTAATGGGGGAATTGATTCGATTTGTGTCCGCTCATGAAGTAGGACATACTTTGGGATTACCTCACAATATGGGGTCAAGTGTGGCCTACCCGATTGATTCTTTGCGGTCACCTACATTTACTGCTACACATGGAACAGCACCTTCGATTATGGATTATGCTCGATTCAATCATGTTGCTCAACCTGGCGATGGTGTCACTAATTTTTATCCGATGATAGGTGAATATGATATATGGTCTATCATCTATGGTTACAAATTAATTCCAGATGCTAACTCTGCTGATGAGGAAAAAGCCACGCTCAATGAATGGATAAAAAAACGTGCAGACGATCCTTTATATCGTTACGGTAGACAACGAAGAAATACTTTTGATCCTACTTCTCAAACTGAAGATTTAGGCGAGGATGCGATGCGTTCAGGTGAATTGGGAATTGCAAATTTAAAACGGATTTTACCCAAATTAGTGCAATGGTCGGAGAATGCGGGTGCTGGAAATGACTATGCTCAACTTGGTGAAATGTATGGGCAGGTCTATGGTCAAATGGGAAAATATATGCGTCATGTTACGACCAATATTGGAGGCGTTATTGAAAAATCAAAAACAACAGATCAAGAAGGTGTCATCTATACTCCTGTAGATCGAGCGACACAACAGGCTGCATTAAACTTTTTAGATAAACAATTATTCCAAACGCCTACATGGTTATTGGATAAGGATATTTTACAAAAAATAGAACCTGCAGGTACGACTGAAAGATTGAGACGATTCCAAGTTAGAGTGTTGAATCAACTCTTTGATAGTGAGCGGTTAAGTCGATTAGATGAAGCGGAATCGTTGCATGGAAGTCAGAATGTATTTACATTGTTAAATTTATTTGAAGGTTCGAAAAATGCGATTTTTACAGAAACCAATAGTAGAGGTGCAATTGATGGTTATCGTAGAAATTTGCAACGGGCCTACATTGATAAAATGGGTGACTTAATGAAAATCACCAATGATAAATACGATCATACTAATATCAAAGCTATTGCAAGAGGTACTTTAAAAACTTTAAAATCGGAAGTGAATAGTGCAGCTGGAAGACAAAGTGATAAAGCAAGTAAGTATCATTTTGAAGATTTGGTGGAACGAATTAATATGATTTTGGAACCGAAGTAAAACTATTATTGAGTTATTGGTTATTAGGCTTAATAACCAATAACTTATTCTATCACATAAAAAATCATTTAGAGCCATAAATACACTTCCTTACCTCCTCTTCCTTACTATAATATTTTAAAAAATCTTTCCCCAAAAAACATCTAAATTTAGGTTTTTCCAAAACCGTAATTCTATTACTATAAATAATCAAACCAATCCCTCTTGCCTTACAAATTTTCCTCAAGTCTTTCTGCTTTTTCTTTTTTAAAGATTCAAAACTATCTTTTGAAAAAGCCAACCATTGTTCGTTTCCAGGGTATTGTTTGAGTTGATCGATAACATCCATAGTTTGATGTCGATAACTTCTCCAAGTCAACAATGCATAACATAACGCGCTGATTATCAATACATAAAATGGTATTAAAAATTGCCATAAGTTATCATTCCATTTGAATAAGGTATAAAATGCACCTGAACCTATACAACAAAAAAGTCCTACTTTTAGGCTGTTCATGACCAATATAAATTCATCTCGATAGGGTTTCATGGCAGGTAAAGTCTTTTTGGATTTGGCCTCCATAGTGACTACATAATTTCCCCAAATATAATGTTGGAAAGCAAGAAAACCATCAGCACGTTTTCTTCCATATTTGGTTTTGGTAGGCATTTCAGTTTTGGAAAAAATTCGTTTTCCTTTTGCCTTTTTACGATATTTTTTTTCTAAAAATTCTTGGGTTTTATTTTGAACGGTACGTTCGAGGATAAGTGGCATTTTCTTTTTAGAATAGTTTACGGAGTAGAGCGAATATGTTTCATGATGTGTTTTGAAAAAGGGAAAAAGGGAAAAAGGGAAAAAGGGAAAAAGGATTTACGATTTGAGAAGTTTTCCGAATAATAGTGATTCTTAATTCTGACTTTCACAATTATTTGACAAACTTCTCAAATCGTAAATCCGTCTTCCCCTTTTCCCTTTTTCAAAACCTGGTTATTCGATTCTTTTTATAAAAATTCCACCTAGAATAACGGAAATCTAAAATAGAAATCAATAGTAGGTCTATTAAAATTAGTATTGGACAAATCCACATAAGTTTCCTCAACAGCCGAAGACTTTTTAGTCAAGTCAATGGGTTGGCGATAATTAACACTTGCACCCATTACCATCATTCGAGAAGGGGCGCACATTGGTAATTTAGTTTCTACACCAACCCCAACTTCAGTATAATAATTACTGGTACAACTTTTATATTTAAAAGAGTCTGAATCAGCATCTTCGCCACCGCCATTATCACCTTTAATGGTTACACAGTTTTTTTGAAACCCAACACCAAGAGATGGCACAATGGAAAATCCTTTGCCTTCATAAACTGTTGCGGATTGTCTTAATTTTGCCCCATAAGCTCTCACCAAAACTTGAGTATCATATTCTACCTCCTCATCTTCTTCAGGACAAGTTTCTGCAAAAGTCCCTTCCAATGAAGTTGCAAAAGGAGTGTTAGGAATATTCATGTGAAGCCCTCCTGTGAGACCAATAATTCCATAGGTCAATTTTTGAGCATCAAAATTAGAAAGCACCTGATCGTTTACATCAGAAAAATTAACGAATTGAAATTGGAAGCCTCCATAGGCACTTAAAAATGGAGTCATATAGTCCACTTGTGTTTCTTCTTCTTGAAGTTGAGCGAATAAAAAACAAGGAGTCAAAAATAAAAGGATAAGTAGATTTTTGATTTTCATAGAATAAAAATTTATGGATGAATGAAATTTGATGTTACTCAGATAGGTACTGTAAATTAAGAAGTTATTTTCTAAAATAGAGTTAAGGAATCCATTTTAACACATTAACAGGTGTTAAAAAACCTATTTATAGAAGTATGAAAGATTGTTTTGTTAACTTTTGATGTAGATTTGCAAAAACAAACCAATCATACCTCAAATCAATTAAGCCCATCATCTTATCTAACCAAAGACTTATTTTTTATGAAAAAAATCATCCATTGGAAATTATTCATTTTTGCATTTTTAATTGGCAGCGTAATTATTGTTATTCCATCTTGTAAAAACGATAAAGTCCTTCCCATCGAACCTATTCCAGATGGAGCAATCACCATCCCTAATTACGATCAACGATCAGGTGACCCTGTGGCTGGTTATGATTATTTGGTCAATGGCGATTACATCAAAAGCGGAATTCCTAAAGATATATTTACCTCATTTTTTGGTACAGATGATAATAATGAACTGGGTAGAAGTGGAGACAATGCCACCATCAATTATCAATATACCGCTACTGATGCAGCCAATGGAGTCCGAATCGTTGCCCCCAATTGCTTGCAATGTCATGCGCAAAAAATCAATAACGAACTCATCGTTGGTTTAGGAAATTCCATGTATGATTTTACAGTCGATCAAGCGAATGGAATTGAATTGGTAGGTCTAGGTATCGCAACACTTTATGGTCCCAATTCTCCTGAAGTGAAAGCGTCAGAAGATTTTATAAAAGTAACTTCTACCATTGGCGAACATTTGATAACTGATGTGATTGGAGTCAATCCTGCGGATAAGTTAGCGGCAGTTTTAGCAGCACATCGAAACCCTGTTGATTTGGTTTGGTCAGATGATCCTTTGCTTCCAATTCCCTCGGCAGTTATTCCAACGGATGTCCCAGCTTTTTGGTTATTAAAAAAGAAAAACGCCATGTTTTATAATGCAGTTGGTCGGCAGGATTTTGCAAGGTTTATGATGGCTTCTAACTTATTGACGGTTGTGGACACTAGCGAAGCTAGAGCAGTAGACAATCGTTTTAAAGATGTTTTATCTTATATCATGAGTATCGAAGCACCTGCTTATCCTGAAAATATTGATATGAATTTGGCAGATGAGGGACTTGCAATTTTTGAAAGAAAATGTCAAAACTGTCATGGAGAATATGGTGCAAATGAATCTTATCCAAATCTCATTATCCCTGTCGATGCAGTTGGAACTGACCCTGCGGTAGCTTCTACTTATCAAGATGGATATGATGACTTTGTTAATTGGTACAACATGAGTTGGTTTGCGACCAATCCAAATGCCGCTTTCATTCAACCTGAGAATGGATATGTCGCTCAACCTTTGGATGGAATTTGGGCAACTGCTCCTTATCTTCACAATGGTTCAGTTCCTACCTTGGAGGATTTATTAAATAGTAGCCAACGACCTACTTATTGGGAACGTACTTTTGATGATAGTGATTTGGATTATCAAAAAGTGGGTTGGAATTATGTAGTTAAAAATTCGGGAGGTGGAAATACGGTTTATGATACGACGCTTCCTGGGTATGGAAATCAAGGGCATGTTTATGGGGATGATTTGGAGGATTCGGAACGGAAGGCTTTGATTGAGTATTTGAAAACACTTTAATATAAAGACGGCTCGCGCCATTGCTCTGCAATGGTGTGAAGCATTCAACCAACCTCTGGTTGCTTTCACTTTAAATAAAAATCAAAATAGTGATTCGTATTTTTTGACCATAGAAACCAGAGGTAGATAGCCACAATGGTTCGTTGTACGGTTTAGGTGGGTTGAAGATTCTTCCTGCTCGCTATGGTCGTGATAAATTAACCGAAGCCATAAAAAAGGGGAGTAAGCGAAATAATGATAGTAT
>CAKZSH010000296.1 GCA_937918905.1 uncultured Saprospiraceae bacterium | reverse complement strand
GACACCTCTGATTTCTTTTTTATTAAACAAAAAAATAACAATTTGCAATTTGAATTATGATAGGTAATCTTTACCTTTAAAAAATAATAAAAATCCGATCAACTAATTAATTCCTTTTTGTAATTTACTGATAATCAGATGATTAGGCAACGTACTATTTAATATGTTAAATTCTACTACACGTATCAAACACCTTCGTTTTATTATTGCTAGTAACAAAAGGTCATTTACTGACCCCGTTACTTGGCTTGTCTTTTTCTTCCTTACGGTGGGATTCTGTACATTACATTTTCTCAATATGTATTATATAGCAGACCCTGAATGTGGATTTTTAGAATTTGTTATTAATAATAATTGTTTAGAAAGTACCAAGAAGGTAACTCCACTCAATGCCTTTTTAAGGATATTAAGAAATAGTTTGGTGTATACTCTTTTTATGATGTTACCTGTTTATTTTAATTTATTTGTCCTCAAAAAACAGATGATTGATGATAGCCGGGGTACAGTACTTTCCTATATGCCTTACCTTTTTGCTTCCCTTATCAATGCTTTAGTTTTTGGAGGATTGGTGCATTTACTTTATGGAATATTTCCTGATTTTATAAATGTACAATTTCGATATTTGGTAAATGTGTTGACGATATTTGGAACTCAATTAGTTGCGACGGGATTGTTATTTCGAAGGGAGACTTTGGAATATATTCGAGAATTGGAAAAGTCTAAAAAGAGAGAACAAAAGGTCAAAGAGGAAAATGTTCAACTCAAAGAAAAACTTCAAGACATCGAAATCAGCGGAGACAATAACCTCTTAAAAGTAGGAACAAAGAAATCGTATAAAATCATTCAACTCAAAAATATTCTCTACCTCCAAGGTGATGGCAACGAACCTTTAATTTTTACCAACGATGAAATTAAAAAATATCGTGGGTCAAAAAGTATGGGCGATTATAAAGAACATTTACCTACCGATTGTTTTATCCAAGTTCACCGTAGTTATATTGTTGCAAAAGATAAAGTGATTGGACGAAAAGGAAATTCATTAATCCTTAAAGGTGTCGATGTCGAAATTCCTATCAGTAAATCTTATGAGGATGCAGTAGATCGAGATGAGGTCATTGGCTTTCAACCTGATATTGATAAAGTGATGAAGGTGTTGAAAAATGATGAAGGTTGAGGAAGTTGATTAGTGAATTTGTTCCCATCTCAGCAGTATTTAAACCAACCTTCAAAAACTATATCTCAATCCTAAGTTTCCTCCCATTATGTAATACTTCTGATTCACAGGGTAATTTGAAAGGGTAAAATACCAGGTTCAATTCCAGAAATATTAGTGACTGTAATATGCCCCCTGGACAATCAGTCGTCGCAGGTGGTTCATTCCAAGTGATAAAAGTTTCATAATTTCCACCGTGCGGAATGGACTCAAAAATAACTCCTGGACAACTAGTAAGTGTAATTCTATCACCACCACCGCCGCCACCGCTACCACCGCCGCCATCACAAGGAACTTCTAAAATGTATCGACGACTAACATAAGGGTTTTTTGAATTGCAGTTTTGAATAACATAGCATAAGTGTTTGCTTATTTGAAAAAAAAATGTTTGAATAAATACATGTTCATGGGCTGAAATTGTAAAAAATGTGTATCCTTTTTCTCTAAATAAGCTAGCTTTTAAAAACGTTGCATAGCTAAAAAACAAATTTTAAACCCATATGGCATACTAGATTTTCTAAATTTTAAAGGTGTTTTTTCAAATTTTCAAGATTTTTGAAATCCATACCAGCTACTTTTGATTGACTTATTACTTTACAAAACAATCATACAATGAAATTTCAAAATCTATTATTAGCCCTAATTATCTTTTTTTCTCAAGAAGCAATTTCTCAATCGCATGGTTGTGGAACTCCACCTCTTGATGAAGCTACCCGTGAATACATTATCAAAGAAATTGTGGATAAGGAAGACAATTATGCTTTAGCCGAAAATGCTCCCACTTGTCTGCCTGTAAAATTACATATTGTCAGAACGGATGCAGGTACAGGAGGATTTAATGAAAATGAAATAGCAGAAGCTTTTGCGGATTTGAGTACTGGTTTTAAGGACATAGGAATTGACTTTTACGTATGTGGAGGAATCAATTATATTGATAATTCAGATTTTTACACCTATAATACTGCTGATCCTGATAACGATATTGAAACTGATTTTACTGCAGGAGAAATTGTAACAGATGCGATTAATTTTTTTATTGTTAATACCATTTTTTTAGATGGTTTTGGAGGAGCTGCAGGATATGCTTCTTTTCCAAGTAGCTCTATAAATTCCAATAAAATTGTCATGACCAAAAATGCAATGACGACATCTCCTACAGGTACATTATCTCATGAATTGGGACATTATTTTGGATTGCCTCATACTCATGCTTTTACTCAAAGTGGTTCAGATGACCCTTTTGCAGAAAGGGTAGTAAGAACTGGGCCTAATGCCAATTGCGAAACTGCGGGAGATATGTTATGTGATACAGATGCTGATCCTAGATATAGTAGTACGGAGTTTAGTTTTTCAACTTGTACTTATACTGGATCGGAAACAGATGACTTAGGGGTAACTTATAATCCTGTTACTGCAATTACGAATATTATGTCATACTATCCAGATAAATGTACAGAAGGATTTTCTGCTGGACAGCTAACTCGAATGAATGCAGGATTAGTGACTCGTATGAGTTATACTACATATGATTTTAGTTGTACTCCTGACATAGTGAATCCTCCAACAATTACAAACATAACTTTTAATTTTAATGGGAAGCCTAGAGTGAATTGGACGGATAATGCGAATAACGAATTAGGATATATTTTCGAACGATCCTATATTTCAAGTACTACTGGATTTGTAGCTTATGCAGGAGTTCCAGCAAATTCAACTTTTGTTAATGATAATGGTATTCCAGAAAATACTTCAGCATGGTATCGAGTACGTGCTGTAAATTCGCCTTGTGATAATTATAGTAATGTGTTTTTTTATAATGCAAATGGAGGAGGGGAATGTGAAGAAAGCATCAATGGTTACAACTACCTTGGAGAATGGAATGATAGCAAATATTTTATTTCAAATAATCCTTCTAATTGGACTTCTGCTAAATCAAGTGCTGCTGCTGCGGGAGGACATTTGGTTTCCATTACTTCACAGGAAGAGAATAATCAAATTTTTAATTGGATCAACGAAATCATTTTAATTGGATTAAATGATATTCAAAATGAAGGAACGCCTGCTTGGGATAATGGCGATCCTTTTACCTACAATACAATCAACGATCAAAATACAAGTGATAGAGATTATGGAAAAATGAATAATTGGAATGGTAACTGGGGATGGGACAATAGTAGTGCAAGTTACCGACATGTCATGGAAGTGCCTTGCGACCAAGGTTGTAATTGCCCAGTTACTTATCAACCTGTCTGTGGTTCAGATGGCATAACCTATTCTAATTCATGTGAGGCAGAGTGTGCTGGTATTTTCAATTATACCAATGGCGAATGTAGTTCAGGAGGCGGTTGCCCTGATGCGATTGCAGGATTTACAGCATTAGGAGAGTTTGGAGATAGTAAATATTATTTATCAAATGGTACTTCCCGTCCTGTGGATGCACAATCAACAGCAGAAAGTAATGGTGGGTATTTAGTAACTATAAATAATGCTTCCGAAAATAATTTTATCCAACAAAACATTTCCGAAATGGTGTACATTGGATTAAATGATTATGATAGTGAAGGAAATTTGGAATGGTTTAATGGAGAGCCAGTTTCTTATAACAATGTAGACCCGTGTGGTTTTTGTAATGGAAATTCTGGAAATCAGGATTTTGTAATCATGGCACCTTGGAATGGAAAATGGAGTTTTAGTAACTTTTATAACTCACGAAAATATGTAATGGAAATTCCATGTGATGGAGGAGGTGGTAGTGTAAATTTACCAGATTTAACACTTTCAAATTTAGAAAATGTGGCAGGGAATATGAGTCAAGGAGCTGTTGAATTTTTTGAATTTGATTTGAATAATATTGGCAATGCAATGGCTACAAATAGCTATACCATAACAATGTACATTTCCACCGACCAAAACTTGAGTAATAATGATAGCTTTGGAGGGAATTTACAAACTGCGAATACTTTTGTCGGAACGGATCCAAATATACCTGCAGCGATCACTGTTCCTAACGTGCCAGATGGAAATTATTATATGATTATAAAAGTGGATTCTGAAAATAATATTCAGGAGTCAAATGAAAATAACAATACAATTACGTCAGGACAAATAACTATTAGTTCAGGTGGTGGCGGCGGTTGTAATGGTTCGACTGGTATTTCAGGATTCACATACATAGGAGAATATGGGAATAGCAGATATTATTTTTCCAATAATGAATCAAGACCAACCGATGCTCAAGCAACTTGTCAAAGCAATGGCGGATACTTAGCATCCATCTCTTCTTCAGGAGAGAATAATTTTATCAAAGAAGGTATTTCTGGGTTTGCTTACATTGGTTTAAATGATGAAGATTCGGAAGGAAATTTAAAATGGTATTCAGGTCAAAATGTAAGTTATACCAATTTTGATATTTGTGATTCTTGTAATCCAAATGCTGGTAATCGAGATTATGTAATTATTGCTGGTTGGAGTGGAGGATGGAGTTGGAGTAACTTCTGGAGCCAAAGAAAATATGTCATGGAGATTCCTTGTAATGCAAATTCTAGTTTGATTACAATTCCTGATTTGGAAAAAGATGCTTTAGAGTTTATGGCAATTGTTCCGAACCCTGCCAACCAATTTGTAGGGGTGCAGGTACATGCTACAAATGAACAAGTGGTTGATATTCAAATCTTTGATTCAAGAGGTGTTATGGTAGTTAATCAACAAGCTACTTTATTTGGAGGGATAAATGGGATTGAAATGAATATTGCTAATCTTGCGGCTGGGATGTATTGGATAAATATTCCTCAAGCTCAGCGTAATCAATCCGTCAGAAAATTTGTAAAAATTACGGAATAGATTTTTCGAAAAATCCATAATCCATAATCAAAAAATAAGTTTAATAGTTTTTGGAATTGATGGTGAGGACTTTTAGAGGTAAAAGTCTTCACCTTTTTATTTCCCACCCCCAAACCATTTAAATCTTTCCTACTTAAAACTTTATGCTTTGATTTCAAATGGAGAGATTTTGATTTCTAAAAAAAAATAATTGTAATTATTCAGCATTGGCTATACACGAGTCAAGGTCTGACTTGAAAAGTCAGGCTTTGACTTCTGTTGATTTTCTTATAAGTGTCATGGGTCACAAAGTTATGACTTTCATTACTCTACCCGATGGTTTTTATATGCCGTTCCTCTGGAACTCTAAAACTAAAAATTAGCTTATTTTCTTTCTACCGATATTTCGTGCCTCTGGCACTTACAAGATTTAGATAAGTACCAGAGGTACAAAATATTGGTAGAGCAAGCATGAAAAAAAGCTAATTTTTAGTTTTAGAGTTCCAGAGGAACGGCATCGGGTAGAGGAAACTTTCATTCAAGATTACTTTTTAATTATTCTAAACGGTCACAACTTTTTGACTAATTATTCGGTCATAACTTTGTGACTCAAGACACTTGAAAAGTCAGGCTTTGACTTCTGTTGGTTTTCTTATAAGTCAAAGCCTGACTTTTTAAGTCAGACCTTGACTTGTGTATACCTTTATTCGTTTTATTTTTTTGTAGATTACAGGGTTTATTTTTTGCACGGGCTAAAGCCCATGGCTACGTAAAAATCATTGCTAATGAAAATTTTTTCTTCCAAACAAATACGAGATTGGGACACTTTTACCATCCAAAATGAACCGATCAAATCCATTGATTTAATGGAACGAGCATCTTTGACATTTGTTAATTGGTTCCTTCAAAAATTTCAAAATACGGCACGTCCTATCTCTATCTTTTGTGGACAAGGTAATAATGGAGGCGATGGATTAGCGATAGGAAGATTGTTGCAACAATGCTTTTACAATATTGAAATTTTTATTTGTAAAATAGGAAACACACCCTCTTCTGATTTTTTTAAAAACCTACAACGACTTCCTGATTTTCAAAATATCCAAATTCATGAGATTGAAAAAGGAGATGATTTTCCAAATTTTAAATCTGTTGCTTCTGCAAATGAAGGAATTATTATTGATGCGATTTTTGGTTCAGGACTCAATCGAAAGGTGGAAGGATATTGGGGAAAATTATTAGAACACCTCAATCAACAAAATCAAACTATCGTATCCGTAGATATTCCCTCTGGCGTTTTTGCAGATCAACCAACGGAAGGGATTTCTATTTATGCCGATTATACTTTTAGTTTTGAAACGCCTAAACTTGCTTTTCTTTTTCCTGAAAATGAAGATAGAATAGGAGCGTGGTTTTTTGATACCATTCAATTAAATCCAAAGTTTTTAGACAAAACCGAATCTCCTTTTTTTTACCTAGAAAAAAAATACGTTCGTGGAATTTTAAAAACAAGAAAGAAATTTTCACACAAAGGAACTTACGGACATGCTTTAATTATTGCAGGAGGTTACGGAAAAGTAGGGGCTGCAATTTTAGCAACTCAAGCAGCATTACGAACAGGTGCAGGATTGGTTTCGACACATGCTCCCAAGTGTGCATACACCTTGTTACAAACGACCACTCCCGAAGCCATGGTAAGCATTGACGAACATGATTTGTATTTTTCAAAAACTCCAAATTTAGAAAAATACAATGCCATAGGAATTGGTTGTGGCATTGGAATGG
This sequence comes from uncultured Saprospiraceae bacterium, assembly GCA_937918905.1. GTDB lineage: Bacteria > Bacteroidota > Bacteroidia > Chitinophagales > Saprospiraceae > CAJQQY01. The sequence continues at coordinate 7,331 of CAKZSH010000296.1, read as the reverse complement.
GAGCTGTGACCGCAAGTGCGTTAGAAGATTTTTTGAAAAAAATAAAAACTCCAATAGTTCTCGATGCGGACGCACTCAATATTATTTCCCAAAATAAAAAATGGATTTCTGATATTCCTAACGATAGTATTTTGACTCCTCATCCTAAGGAGTTTGAAAGGCTTTTGGGAAAGACAAAAAACAATTTTGAGCGAAACCAATTGCAACGGAACTTTTCTCAAAAAAATCAACTTTATATCATACTCAAAGGTGCAAATACCTGCATCACAACTCCGCAAGGACATTGTTATTTTAACTCGACTGGCAACCCTGGAATGGCAACAGGTGGTAGTGGAGATGTACTTACTGGCATATTGACGAGTTTGTTAGCACAAGGTTATAACTCATTGGAAACCAGTATTTTAGGTGTATATTTGCATGGGCTGACAGGGGATTTGGCTTTAAGTAATGAAGTGAGTCAGGAATCTTTGTTAGCATCTGATTTAGTATCAAATATTGGGAAAGGTTGGAATGAGATTAGAGCAATAAATCGTTAGACGTTTCACGTTGTAGGTTCTACGATTTTCGAAAAACGTAAAACCATTTTTATAAAATTTTTAAAAACCAAAAATCATGTCTAAAAGGAAAATTGTAGTTTTAACAGGAGCAGGAATTTCCGCCGAAAGTGGAATCAAAACATTTAGAGATGCAGGTGGTCTTTGGGAAGGACACGATGTCAAGGATGTCGCATCTCCAGAAGGATGGAAAAGAAATCGACCATTGGTAATGGATTTTTATAACCAACGTCGAGCACAATTACATGAAGTAGAACCGAATGAAGGACACCTCGCGTTAGTTGAATTAGAGCAAAAAGCAATCGTAAATATTATCACTCAAAACGTAGATGATTTGCATGAGCGAGCAGGTAGTTCAAATATCCTTCACCTACATGGCGAACTTTTTAAAGTAAGAAGTACTAGAAATCCTAGCCTTGTTTATGAGTGGAAAAAAGACCTGACTGATGATGATCGTTGCGAAGAGGGTTATCCTTTGCGTCCACATATTGTTTGGTTTGGAGAGCAGGTCCCGAATTTACCGATAGCAGCCAATTTGGTTCAAGCAGCCGATTTAATAATGGTCATTGGCACCTCGATGCAAGTGTATCCTGCGGCAAGTTTGACGGGATATGCAAGGCCAAATACGCCCATCATTTATATTGATCCTAAACCACAATTAAATTATGAATTGGAAAGTGCTGATAATCTTGTAACGATTGAAGAAGTGGCTACGGTAGGAGTTAGGAAAGTAGTTGATGAACTATTAGCCGACAAATAAAATAGTTGTTTACTCGTTAAATTTTGAGCAGTAAAAGAGTAACTTTGTTTTGTTCTTTTTTACTAAAAACCTGTTTAGATTTTTTTCTTTTAAAAGGAACGAGTCAAGGTTTGACTAAAAAAGTCAAGCCTTGACTTACGAGAACAATAAAAGTCACAGCCTGACTTTTTTAAGTCAGACCGTGACTCGTGTTCTTTAAGATGAAATCTAAACAAGTGCTCAATCAAATAATTTTAAACAACACATTATGAAAATCAGGATCATTCTTTTACTGTCGTTTCTTGTGAGTCAATCTCTTTTTTCTCAAACTCAAGAAATCCAGATTCCTACTCATGCAGATGGAACTCCTGTTGTGAGTGAGAAATTTGAACTTTTAGAAAAAATAGTTCCTTACCTTAACCAACCCAATAACAATACTTCTACAAATAATTTACCTCCTGAACTTCAAGCTCAAATTAGAACAGATGATGATGTTCGAGTAGGAAATACGGATGAGATAGAATTTGAAATTCATGCTGCGATTAATCCTTATGACCCTTCCAATATCATAGTAGGCGCCATGCATTATGATCCTGCTGGAACGCCTCTTCCTGTACTTAATTTTTCAGTTTATTATACTAATGATTTTGGAAGCACTTGGGATAAAAGTCCATTTAACGGAACTTTTCCAGGGCAAAATGTAATAGGTGGTGGAGATCCAATGATTACTTTTGATGAAAATGGAACTGCTTATTTTACATGGGTTTCATTGACGGTGGAAGCTGGAACGACTGATGGGACTTGGGGCTTATATCATGCGACTTCAACAAATGGAGGTGCCAATTGGCTCATCAATGCAGGAGGAATTGAGAAAAATGATTTTCCAAATTTGGATCTGAATTCTCTGACTCATGCTCCTGATAAACAATGGATGGCTTCTGATTATTCTCCTTCAAGTCCTTATACTGGAAATGTTTATGTGGTGTACACCGATATTAATTTGGCGAATCCTGCCTATCGAATGACTTTTAAAAGAAGAGTAGCTGGAACGAATAATTTTGAAGATACTGGAGTTATTTTTAATACTGGGAATTATGCAATTGCTCAATTTTCAAGTATTGATGTGGCAACGGATGGGACAATTTATGTTTCGTTTTTTGGAGATACAGGAGGAAATAATTATTCGTTATTTATGGCAAAATCTACAGATGGTGGCGTAAGTTTTAGTACCGAAACAAAGGTAGCGGATTTGGATTTACCTCAATTGTTTTCTGGGAATCCTGAAGTGCCCGGTATTTCAGAACAAAGATTATATCCTTGCCCACACCTTGCAGTTGATCCTTCGGAGCAAGAGACTATTTATATGACTTGGTCAGATGTGGATGGTGTTAATACTAATAGCGGATTGAATATTTATTTGACAAAATCTACGAATGGCGGTGACTCATGGTCCACACCTCAAAAGGTAAATAACAATACAGATACGGAGTCCAATCAATTTTACTCAAGTATTGCAGTTAATGAAAGTGGAGTCGTTTTTTTAGGTTGGTATGACCAAAGAGAGAGTGCTGCTAATGATGAAACACATTATTATTTTGCATTTTCATTGGATGGTGGTGATACTTTTGAACAAACAAATATCACTACTGTAGCAAGTGATTTTGGACAAATTGGAATGTTAAATGATCTTGGCCCTGGAGAATATAATGAGATCATCACTACTGGAAATTATGCAATTCCTTTTTGGAGTGATGGTCGAACCAATGATGGAGAAATAGCAGTCTATGCAGCATTTTTAAATATTCAAGAATTGGATATTGAAAAAATTAAAAACCTAAATACAAAATTTTCATTCATTGGTCCTCAACCTAATCCTGTTCATGAGCAGGCAGTTTTTGAACTTTTGTTAAAAGAAAAATCAGATGTAGAAGTATTGTTATTTGATGTGGTAGGAAGACAAATAAAAACGATTGTTGATCAAGATTTTACAACAGGAGCACATACCATTGAATTTAAAACAACTGATCTAGCAAATGGAGAATATTTTGTAACGATCAATACTGACTTTGGTTCGCAGACGAAAAAAATAATCGTTGTGAAGTAAATTATAAATCAAAATCAAAATGTCAATCAAAATCAAAACATGAATTGTGAATCCACAGTTTTTTGATTTTTGATTTTGATTGACATTTTGATTTTGATTGAATTATGTTATTTTTATAAAAAAATCATTCTCTGATAAATCCTGTGGTCAGTTAAAAGTTGGAAACAAAAATGACCGAAGGAAGTGTTGTTTTCAATTTGTTAGCTGACGGAAAACACAAGATATATCAGATAATCAATTAAAAATAACATAATGAAACGTAAAATCAATCGAAGAAAAGCACTTGGAAATATGATGTTAGGGACAGGAGCATTGACTCTTGGCGCATCTGTAAATTCTTGTGCAACCCCTGAATCTCAAGAAACCACTCCTGAAGAAGCTCCACTTAAAGGCAATATTAAACACTCCGCTTGCCGATGGTGCTATAATGATATTCCAATAGAACAATTTTTTGAAGGTGCAAAGAAAATAGGGTTGTCGGGTATTGATTTACTTAAACCTGAGCAATGGCCTATTGCCCAAAAATATGGTTTGGAATGTTCACTCGCTACGGATGATTGTGCGAGTCTGACAGAAGGATTTAATAATGCTTCACTTCACGAAAAATTGTACCAACCTTATATCGAATTGATTGACAAAGCATCCGATTTTGGAATCAAAAATGTAATCGTTTTTTCTGGAAATCGAAATGGAATAGGAGAGGGCGAAGGTTTGGAAAATTGTGCAAAGGGGTTGGATAAGTTAGTGGAACATGCTGCAAAAAAGAACGTCACGCTCGTCATGGAATTGCTTAACAGCAAAATAAATCATAAAGATTATCAATGTGATTTTACGCCTTGGGGAGTTGCTTTGGCAAAGAAAATTAACTCTCCTAATTTCAGATTACTCTACGATATTTATCATATGCAAATCATGGAAGGTGATGTGATTCGAACAATTCGAGATAACCATCAATATTTTGCGCACTATCATACCGGAGGTGTTCCAGGTCGAAATGAAATCAATGAAACACAAGAATTATTTTACCCTGCTATCATGAAAGCTATTTTGGAAACAGGCTATAAAGGTTTTGTGGCGCAAGAATTTATTCCTAAAAGAGATGATAAGTTGGAGTCGTTGAAGGAGTCGATTCGGATATGTGATGTTTAATTTTCCCCTCTGTGAAACCCTCTGTGTTTCTCTGTGTAACTTGTACGTTATAAGAGGGGCTCACAGAGTTTCACAGAGGGTTTTTTACGTGGATAAATCATTACTCTTCCAAAATGCTCTAAAATATCCATTCCATCCTCCTCTTCCTCCTCACCATAGAAGTGGTATAAGTATAAATGAAAATACTGAGTTGAGCGAATAGTGAAATTATTATTATCTGATAAAATACAGTTGGGTATGTTTTAAGGGATTTTTCATTCAAAAAAAGTTTTGGTTTTCGGCTTGTAAAATGGTGATTTCGAAAATAAAATTTCGTGAGATGGTATTATTATTAATGAATATTCTTTTCTCTGTTATTGTTGTAAAAATTACAATAAGTGTTTTTATTTTTCACTAAATTTAACTCAATTTTAGAAAATCATAACAAAAACTCTATGAATTTAAACTTAAAATCAAAACAAGAAAATACCTATGATGCCATTGTAATTGGCTCTGGGATAAGTGGAGGCTGGGCTGCCAAAGAGCTTTCAGAAAAGGGGCTAAAAACCTTAGTATTAGAAAGAGGAAGGGATGTTAAACATTTGGCATATCCAACGGCTAATCTTGATCCTTGGGATTTTCCTAACGGAGATAGAATAGGGGAGGAAGAGATGAAACGTCAAGCCAAACAAAGCCGCACGGGCTATTGTACGACTCCTTCCCGAAAGCATTGGTTTGTTGATGATATTGACAATCCATATTCAGAGGTCAAACGATTTGATTGGATACGTGGGTATCATGTTGGCGGACGTTCATTGATGTGGGGTCGTCAAAGTTATCGACTGAGTGATTTGGATTTTGAAGCGAATGCTAAGGAGGGTATTGGAGTGGATTGGCCCATTCGTTATAAAGATATTGCGCCTTGGTACGATTATGTAGAAGACTACATAGGAGTGAGTGGACAGAATGAAGGGTTGGCTCATTTGCCTGATGGAAAATTCCAACCTGCTATGGAGTTGAATTGTGTAGAGAAGCATACGCGTGATCGAATGAAAAAAGCATTCAAACATCGAATGATGACGATAGGACGTACAGCCCATATTACCAAAAAAGGAGGACACAACGGTAGAGGAACTTGTCAGTTTAGAAGTCGGTGTATGCGTGGATGTCCATATGGAGGATATTTTTCAAGTAATTCTTCCACATTGCCAGCAGCTGCAAAAACTGGTAATATGACCCTTCGACCATTTTCGATTGTCAACTCTATTATTTTTGATGAGGAAAAGGGTAAAGCAGTTGGTGTTCGAATCATTGATGCAGAGACGAATAAAACTTATGAATATTTTTCAAAAATAATCTTCACTTGTGCATCTGCATTTAATTCTACTTTTATTTTAATGAACTCTAAGTCTAAGCGTCATCCCAATGGTTTAGGAAATCAAAGTGGAGAACTTGGTCATAATGTGATGGATCATCACTTCAAAGTTGGAGCCTCTGGTACGTTTGATGGTTTTGGAGATAAATATTATAAAGGTCGTCGTCCGAGTGGTTTTTATATTCCACGTTCTACCAACCTCGGAGATCGAGAAACCAGACGAACAGATTTTGTGAGAGGCTACGGTTATCAAGGAAGTGCAAGCCGTTCCAATTGGACTCGAACGGTTAAGGAGTTGAGCTTTGGTGCAAAAATGAAATTGGATATGCTTGAACCTGGCCCATGGAGAATGGGTATGACTGCATTTGGAGAGTGCTTACCTTATCACGAAAATAAAATTACACTTAATGAAGATGTTCGTGATAAATGGGGACAAGCAACACTTACAATGGATGCAGAATGGAAACAAAATGAATTGGAAATGAGGAAGCATATGAAGCAAACGGCAGTTGAAATTCTGGAGGCTGCTGGGTTCAAAGATATCAATGGATATGAAAACGAATGCTATCCTGGAATCGGAATTCATGAAATGGGAACAGCTCGTATGGGACGTGATCCTAAAACTTCTGTTTTAAATGGATATAACCAAGTGCATACTGCAAAAAATGTCTTTGTAACTGATGGTGCTTGTATGACTTCTGCAGGTTGTCAAAATCCATCATTAACTTATATGGCATTGACTGCAAGAGCCTGCGATCATGCTGTTAAAGAATTAAATAAACAAAATTTGTAATTGAGTTACAACCTCAATTTTTTGAAAATAAATTAAAAAATATGAAACGTAGAGAAGCCATAAAAAGAACCGCTTTTATCATGGGATATGCAGTATCTGCATCTACTGTAGCGGCTGTGATGAGTGGTTGTCAAGCGGATAACAAAACACCTGCTGATGAGTGGAAACCATCAACTTTTAGTGATACTCAAATCAATACAATTAGAGAAGCTGCTGAACGAATTCTTCCTGCTACGGATGGTGTTGTAGGAGCAAAAGATGTTATGGTCGAACGATTTATTGATAGTATGGGATCTTTTTATAAACCAAAAGAAGTTGAATGGTTTAAAGCGCAATTAGATCAGTTTGAAGCAGATGCTAAAACAGCTCATAACAAATCATTTGCGGATTTGGAAAATAACCAAATGGATGCCATGATTACTGATATTATGAATCGTGCAAAAGGAGAAAAAGAAAGAGATGAACCTTCGTTTTTTCTTCAATTAAAAGAAGCTGCTTTACTCGGATATTTTACTTCTGAAAAAGTGGGAAAAGAGGTTTTAAATTACGATCCTGTTCCTGGGCAATATGATGCTTGTATTGATATGGAGAGTGTGCCGAATGGACGTACCTGGTATTTGTAAGCGTATTGTTTTTTT
>CAKZSH010000295.1 GCA_937918905.1 uncultured Saprospiraceae bacterium | reverse complement strand
ATCATGCGAATGGTCAAAATGTAGATGTCAATATCCGACCATTAAATTTAACGGATAGTCAAAAACAGGATTTGGTTAATTTTTTACATACGTTGACGGATACTGTTTTTATCAATAATCCTGCTTTTCAAAATCCGTTTTAAATGTTTTTTTATTAGACTTGTTACCCTTTATCTGCTTTGTATTGAACAGTAAGGGAATTTCGAAGCTCGATTGGAAAGTGTTATTCTTTGAATTATCTACGAAATAAAATTAAATCAATCAACATATTTAATCATAAAAACGTTAACTTTATAAACAGACAAATTATTAATGAAATCAGAAATGTAATGAGTACCAGTCAAATTAGAAATGCATTGCACTTGAAAATAGAACAAATTGACGAAAGTTTTTTACGAGTAATGTATGCAATGACGGAAACGTATCTGAAAGAAAAAGCAGATGCAGAACTTGAGCAAGAAGTAAAAAGTGTACCACCTAATGCAAGCTGGAAACCATTGACAGAAGTGGAGCTAATGGAACGTTTAGCAGCTTCAGCATCGGAATATGAAAAGGGGAATTACTTAACTATGGATGAACTAGAAAAGGAATCTGAGTAATGGTAGGGAAAATATTTAAAGTAGTTATTACTCGACCAGCCGCTGATAGGTTAAGAAAAATAGTAGATTATTATCGAAGTAAAGCCTCTCCAAAAATAGCTAGAAAGGTGAGAAGGAATCTAATAGATGAAACTAAAAGATTGGAGCGATTGCCTGAAAGTAAACCTTTGTTACCTGTAAAAGAAATTACCGAACCGCCTTATCGATATACTAAAAAATGGTCTTTTAAAATCATTTTTCAGGTACATAAAAAAGATGATACAGTAAGTGTAATAGATTATTTGCATGATAAAGAAAACCCCAAAAAGTGGGAAGAACGTTAGTTTTTCCCACTTTTTGGTTTTACCTAATATCAATTTGAAAAATTATACGCTGTACGATGAAATGGAATGCTTGAAAAAAGCACAGCTTTTTTGAGTACAGTGTTTCTTTATTATCAGTCTGCCTTTTATTGAACAAAGAGAGACGAATAACTTCTGCTTTAATTTAACCCATTATTTGTATAATTAATTTTTAATCTTTTTTCTCACCTTTCTAAAAAGTAAGGAGGTTTATTTCTTAAAAATGAAAAAATTAGTATTAATATTTGTTTTGCTTTTTAGTGTGACTGTTTTTGCAAAAGGTCAAACCTTTAGCAAAAAATATAAATTAGATTCAAAAGCTGCTGTGATAACTAGTATTTTTTCTACAGATAGCTGTTTTTATGCAACAGGGATTATTGCAGACTCCATTAATAGTAATTCAACTGGAAATAGTTTTATCAAATTCGATTTAGAGGGGAATATTATTTTTAATAAAAAATTATCCGACCCGAATAAGTCTTATGAAACATGGAGAGGGACGTTACAATTTATGCCAAACGGAGATTTTGTTACATCAGGATATTCTTCTGATTCTACAGGTTTAACGATGATAATAATTTCATATAATTCAGAAGGAGATACTACCTCTTTAAATGAATACCTTAGCCCGTTTTGGGATGAAGACCAATTTTACGTTCCAATGGATATGATTATTAACCAGGACAATCATATTACACTATTGAATCGATTAACTGATAATTTAGGTACCTCGTACTCTGAACTTTTAATTTTAGATCATAATGGAGAGACTAAATTATCAAAAATATATACACATGAACTAAGAGAAAGATCAGAATCAATTATTCAAGACTCTGATGGTGGATATATCTTAGGAATTTTTATTTTAAATCCCGTATTATCCGTTGGAAATATTACTGCAAAAACCAAAATAATTAAAGTTGATTCTTTAGGTGAAATTCAATGGGAGTACTTCTCCCCCGAAGGGCAACTCCATCGAGGAGCTACTGCCATGGTCAAAGCAGGAAATGATAATGGACTTATTGTAGCTTCTGGGCTTGGAATTGAGGTACCAATTAATTCATCTGCAAGCAATCTTTATTTTAAAAATTATGTTTTTAAACTTGACGAAAATCAGAATATTGAATGGGAAGTAGATTATAGTCATTTAGATACTGGATTATCAGATAGAACTCAATTTTATAAAATTCGTGATGTTGGAGATGGATATGTTATAGGAGGAACGAACTGGGATTCTAAACTCCCAGCTTACAATGATGGATATTTAGTGAAAATTTCTTATAATGGAGAGAGAATATGGGAACGAAAATTTCATATTATTGTACCTGATGAATTTCCTGTTATTCATGAATTTTATGATCTTAAGATAACATCAGATAGTGGATTCATCATGGTAGGTCAAGTTTTTGATTTCGGAAATACACTTCAACCTCAAGAAGGTTGGATAGTCAAAGTAGATCAATATGGTTGTCTAATCCCTGGTTGTAATCTTGAGGTTTCTGCTAACGAACTAACACTTTTTCCAAAAATAATACTTGAACCTTATCCCAATCCAACTTCTGATATCCTCAATATTTATTTTAAGCATGCTAGTCCCACTAATGGAATTTTTAGAATTTTAGATTTAAATGGAAAGGTATTGTTACAATTTGATGCAAATAAAAATGATACGACCTATTTGATTGGTCTTGATAATTTTTCAAGTGGTGTCTATTTCTTACAATACTTAGAGAATAAATTTATTTTAAAAACAAAGCAAATAATTATTCAAAAATAGAATCTATATACACAACCTTGGCATGACATAATTTTTCCAAAGCGCAACGCTACCTTCCTAAATATTCATATCAATCAATGAAGATATATTTAAAATTAATTGTCTTTTTTTAGTCCTAAAATATTCACATCAAATTCAAATTATCACAATTATTATTTTCAATCGGTTAAAGTTTAAAATAAAAAATCGTTGGTTTTATTACTTTTTTTATCAAAACTATACGGCTATATTTTATTAAAATTAAATATTTATTTTTTTTAATAAAATGAAATCTACTGTCACATAACTTATCTATTTTAAAAATTTATTCCTTTCAAAATCACCTCTAGGCACATATTTTGCCTATTTCTAATTGTTCCTAACAACGGAATATCCCTTTCAACTTTCCCCACTTATTTTTTCCCTCACTACAAAATAAAACACACTTGTAACACACGCTTTTTGCAAAAGCATCTAATCAGTTTATTAAAATTTATTTACTATAAATAACTGATAATGAAAGAGTTAAATGATGTATTGATCGTTTGAGTTTAGATCAATTGACATTCATTTAGATAAAAACCTCATTTCGAGATGGCTTTTTTGCAACCATTTCTATGACCTTCAAAAGGTGTTACGATTTTATGAAAAAAGCAATAATGAGTATTTGCGCTATCATGTTACTGGTATGCGTAACAGAGATGAGTGGGCAGAACCATTGGAATAACAGCTCGCCGAAAATAGAAAAAATAAGTCCTCAACAATTCGTTGAGCGACAACAAGATTTCCAAGATGTCATGGTAAAAGAGGATTACGTTATCGTAATTTCTTTTGATAAAATTCCTAACAAGGAAACTTTGAAATCTTTGCAAGAGAATGGAATTGAGTTAATCAATTACCAATCTAATAATGCTTACCTAGCAAAAGTACCAGCTCAATTAAAGGCTAAAGATTTTAGAATTAATGGAATTCAGAGCATTCGTAAATATAATGTTACAGAAAAACTTTCACCTGAATTAAAATTAGCAGAATTGCCAGAATGGGCGATAAAATCTTCAGGTACAATTGATGTAGCGATCATGTTAATAGATAATGACAAAGCTAATCAGATCGAATTAATCGACAATTTTAATATTACTCATATAGAATTACGAAAAGGCGGAAGCTTACTCATCGGGCGTATTGCTCAAGATGATTTACCCAATTTATCCGCTTCTCCAAAAGTGATTCATCTAAGTGCCATCGAACCAGAGGTACAACCTTTTAATCAAGATAACAGAGCGCATCAAAGAGTAAATGTTTTACAATCAACTACTGCTGGTGGTCGAGGATTGACAGGTGCAGGAGTTACGGTAGGAGTAGGTGATGGAGGAGAATTAGGGGATCATATTGATTTTAATGAACGAGTCATCAACTATGCTAATGGAACTTATTCTTCATTTGGAGCGCATGGAGATCATGTGGCAGGTATCATAGGAGGTGGAGGAAATCTAAATCCAATCCATAAAGGAATGGCACCTGAATGTGAATTGGTGATTCAAAAAACAACTTCCATTATCAATAACACCCAAGCATATTATAACGATCACCAAATGGTGATGACTAATAACTCGTACGGAGTAGGTTATAATTGTGTCAACAATGGTACTTATAATTACAGCAGTAATAATTTAGATTGGCAAAGTAGAGAGATGCCACTTTTATTACATGTATTTGCAGCAGGTAATAATGGATTTTCAGTTTGTGGAAATTATCCAGCAGGTTATAAATCTGTTTTGCGATACTACCAAAGTGCTAAGAATGTATTGACTGTAGGAAATGTAAAAGAAGATAGAAATCTCAATGGCGGAAGTAGTAAAGGCCCAGTTGCTGATGGAAGATTAAAACCTGAAATCTGCGGTATTGGATCGGATGTAATGTCAACGGGTAGAAACTATAATTACTTCGAAGGTTCAGGAACAAGTATGGCTGCACCTTCTGTAGTAGGAACAATTGCACTTTTAAATGAAAGATATCGACAATTAAATAACGGTGATGCACCTGAAGGAGCATTGATGAAGGCGATTGCTTGTAACACAGCTGATGACTTGGGAAATGATGGCCCAGATTACGCTTATGGTTATGGATTAATCAATGCACGTAGAGCAGTAGAGTGTATCGAAAATAATCAATACCGAAAAGATTCTCTTTCAGATGGAGATACCAAAACATTTACAGTTCCATCGAATGGAAGTGGACAACTAAAAATAATGTTGTACTGGCATGATGTTGAAGCTCCTGCATTTTCTGCCAAAGCATTAATCAATGATTTGGATATAAAAGTAACAGCACCTGATGGGACTGAATATTTACCTTGGGTACTCAATCATGATACCACACATGTAACTGACTTGGCTATTCGCCAAGTAGATACATTGAATAATATAGAACAAGTAACTATCGACAATCCTGTCGCAGGAAACTATACGATCACGATAAGTGGAAGTGATGTTCCTGTAGGGCCACAAGAATTTTTTATTACTTACAATTTTATAACCACCGACGTGGAACTGACCTATCCTTATGGAGAGGAACGCTTTGAACCCGGCACGACTCAATTTATCCAATGGGATACTGACATTAATAATTCATCTGATTTTTCAATAGAATATTCAGTAGATGGAGGCAACAACTGGACCTTAATTGCTTCAGGAGTTGATTCAGAAGTGCGCCATTATGCTTGGTCAGTACCTAACGTCATTACAGAAAACGGAGTGATACGAATCACGAAGGAAGGAACCACAAATTCCGATGAAAATAATCTATCATTTTACATCCTAGAAACACCAATCAATCTCGTTGCCACACCTGTTTGTGAAGGACATACTGATTTGACTTGGGATGCCATAGCTCAAGCACAGTCTTATGAAATTTATAAACTAAGTGGTTCTGAGATGGTGGTGTGGGATACCGTTTCAAGTAATTCATACTCGACAGGTAGCTTGATGATAGGAGAGGAGTTTTGGTTTGCAGTAAAAGCAATTACCGCATCAGGTATTAAATCGGAAAGATCCCTAGCAAAATTAGTAATACCAGAATCAGGTGGAACTTGTCCATGGGATTATGATTTGAATTTGCGAAGCATCAATGTAAATACTATCGGTCGTACAAATACTTCAATGGCTTTGACCAATGCAGAAATAATTTCTTTGGATATTAAAAACCTTGGAATTAATGCGGTAGATAGTTTTGAAATAAAATACCAAGTCAATGGCGGAACGATGATAAGTGAAATGATTTATCAAACTATTCCTTCGGGAGATAGTACTATCGTTTCGTTTACAACAACCTATGATTTTTCAGCAGCAGGCGATTATGATATTGATGCATTTGTAGAAATACCTTCCGATGTGGATTTGAGTAATAACGAATTAATAGGAATAACTAAAGTAAAGCATATTGCAAATGCAGCGGTCTTTTTACCCTACAATCAAGATTTTGAAGGGATGAATGTGAATTCTTTTACAGAACAGGTTTATGGAATTGATGGGATTGAGAAATGGGATTTTATGCCTGACAATAACGGAGAGTTAGATGTAATACAAGAGGTTTCTAATGTTTGTTTGGAGACTAGCAACTTTAATAACAATAGTACTGCGGAAGGAATCACCTTTACTTTAAATATGTCCAACTATGTGAATCATACAGAAGTGGACATGACTTTTGAATACAAATATCAATTTATTAATATCAATGCTGATGGCGACTTTTTATACATCAGAGGATCGGATACTGATCCTTGGATAGCAGTAGAAGAATTTTTACCATATGCACATTGGGTAACTTCTGAAAATGACATTAGTGCCATTTTAGAAGATCATGGACAAGATTTTAGTAGTAGTTTTCAAGTACATTTTTCACAAGGAAGATTCATTGGATATGCTTTGGATAATTTTTCTATCAATTCATTAAATGCTCTTCCAGTAGAATTGACTTCGTTTTCTGCTGAAAAAAGAGATAATAACGCACTTCTAAAGTGGGTGACAGCTACAGAAATAGATAATGAAAAATTTGAAATAGAAGTGGCAACAACGCCACTTCCATTGAATGACGATAATTTTGAGCGAATAGGAACGGTGTTCGGTAATGGCACAACAACAACTAACCAGTATTACACATTTACCGACAACTCCCCATTGAAATCCGGACTCCGTTACTATCGCTTAAAACAAATTAATTTGGACGGTACATTTGCTTATTCTGAAATTCGATTTGTTGATTTTGGAATCACAGAGGAAATTAAAGTTTTTCCAAACCCATTTATTAATGAAATAAATGTTTGGAATATTCGAGAAGAGATGAAATGGAATGCTATCCAAATCATTAATGCAACAGGACAATTGGTTTATGAAACCAAAGAAGTGGATGATGATAATCAAATAGTATTGAATATTAATACCCTGCTTCCAGATGGAATGTATTTTCTCAGACTGGTCTCAGATCAAAATACAATGACTTTCCCCATATTAAAGAGTGAAAAATAACCTAAAAATAAGTATTGAGGTAGATTTTCTACCTCAATATTATAACCATGAAACTCATTTTTTTATTTCATAGAATTGTTGAGCATGATTTTTTAAATAAAATCATGCTTTTTTTTGTTTTTTTT
>CAKZSH010000294.1 GCA_937918905.1 uncultured Saprospiraceae bacterium | reverse complement strand
AATCTAAAGTATTTAACCAGTTAAAATAAAATGTCAGTTTTCTAAAAGACGAACCACGAACCACGGATTCAAAATACTGAGAACCGTGGTTCGTGGTTCGTCAAGCGAAGCGTTCGTGGTTCGTCTTTTAGAAAAAAAACTAAAAACATCTCTCTTTCATCCTTTTTTCCTTAACATTCGTCTTGAAAAACTTTCGATTCCACGCCACAAACACTAATTTGCAAACGTTTTTCGTTGCAACAGGTAGATTTTAACCTAAAATATATTTATGAGAAAAATTTTTCAAACTACCTTCCTATTTTTATTTTTGTGCTCATTTACAAGTTGCTTTGATTTAACGGAGGAGATTGTAATGAAAGACGATGGCTCTGGTGAATTAAAACTCAAACTAGATTTGAGTCAAAGTAAAGCGAATCTTGCTAATTATATGAATGCAGGTGAGATCAATGGAGTTGAAATTCCTACGAAAAGCGAGATCCAAAAAGAGCTAAAAAAACTTAAAAATACCTTATCTAAAACTAAAGGATTTTCCAAAGTCAAAATAAAAAGTGATTTTGAAGAATTTATTTTTGAAGTCAATGGGAACTTTACAGATGCAAAAGCCCTTAACAAAGCGATCAATGCTGCTGTAAAAACGTTTAATCAAACCCCATTTCCAATGCGAAGATTTAAGCATTTCGATATTTCTGAAAATAAATTCGCCCGATTATTTCCATATACCAAAGAACGATTCACACAAGAGGAGTACGGCGGTTTTTCAAGTGTCGTACAATATTTGATGGAATCAGCTAATGTGGTGAGTATTTACCGTTTTGAAAATCCTGTTAAAAATTTTTCAAATAAAAAAGCGAACCTTTCTCCCTCTAAAAAAGCAGTAATGCTCAAAGGTAATATTGCAGAATTCGTTACAGGAGAAATATCATTAGAGAATAATATTTCATTTTAAAATGGAAACCCAAAAAGTTTATTCTAAATGAAATGATGGATCGTAAAACGTCTAACGTTCAAAGTCAAATGAATAAAATCTAATAAGTTTCTAACAACAAATCAACAATATTTTACTAAACTATTAAAAAGCCAATTCGATGAATTTTTTTAGAAAAACTGCGCTCCTTTTTGTTCTGTTAATTTCAGTTGTGAGCCTACAAGCTCAGAAATTAGAACAATACATTCCCAAAGATGCTACTGTGATAATGAGTATGGATTTGGGGAACTTGAATAGCAAAATTAGCTTTGACAAGCTAAAGCAATATGACTTTTATCAAGAGATGATGAAAGAAATGGAAAAGGAACTTTCCAATGAAGATGAGAAACTTCAAGAGATGATGAAAAGCCCTGAGGAGTATGGGATTGACATCATGAAAAAATCATATCTGTTTTTAAATACAGATGATAAAGGCGAACCGATTACGGGAGGATTTGTTTTTAATATTTCTGATAACAAGAGATTTACAAAATTAGTTAAAGAAATTGTTGTGCCTGAATCTAAAGGAGGAGTAATGGGGCAGATGGGTAAGTTTCAAACTTTTACTGATAAAGAAGGTGTCTTAGCTTGGAAAAAGAACATCGGAATGTTAATCATGGGAGATAACAAATCTGTTAATGAAGGTACAGCAAGAGAAAATAATGTTACTGCTTTTGCCAAAACAGTTTTAAATAGTTCTCCTGCTAAATCCATTTTAAGTGATGCACGTTACCTAAAAGCAACTAAAGGAAAGAAAAGCGATATGAGATTGTGGATGGATTATGATTGGATATTGGATATGCAAATGCAAGGAAATGAATTATCGGCAATGGGAATGGGAGGCATGGTAGAAGTGATGAAAGAAATGTATAAAGATACGGATTACATGGTTGATTTGAATTTCAATGACGGAGCCATGGTGATGGATGCTAACTTGTTTTCTAACAACAAGACCTTGGATAGAATGCGTAAAATGATGACTGGAGAATTGAATAAAGATTTCTTCAAATACCTTCCTAAGCAAAGCATGATGGGATATTTCTCCATGGCAATGGATACCGAAAATTTTGCAGATGGAATGTTTGAAATGTTTGACCCAATGATAAAAGAAATGGGAATGAGTCGAGGTCAAATGGAAGACATGGCATTGCAAACGCTTACAGGTATGGGATTAGAGTTGGATAGAAAAGGATTGTACGAGTTGATTAAAGGTGATATGGTTTTTGCAGTTACAGGAATGCGTGAGTTTACGATTAAGAAAACTCAGTACGATGAAGACTTTAACCAAGTTGAAGTAGAGGCGAAACAAATGTTACCTGAATTCACAGCAATGATGTCTTATGGAAAAGAAGCAGAATTAATGAAATTGGTTAACATGGCTGTTGGTTTTGGAGCATTGACAAAAGAAGGGGATGCTTTCAAATTGGCAATTCCTAACAATGATATTCCGATGGACATGTTTTTATCTATGAAGGATGGGGTGATGTTTGTCACTAATAATTCAGAGATAGCTGTTGGGAAATATGCGAATGGTTTGGCGAAAGGTGATCGTATCACTAAAGATCAACAAAAGATGATGAAGGAAAATAGTGGCGTCTTTTTCTGGGATATTCCTCAATCATTAAATGCTGCCGCTACTTATGCTCAAGCAGAAGGAATGACTGATAAGGTGACGGACAAAATGATTAATGTCAGTAAGCAAAGTTTGGAGAGTTTGGTGTTTAGAACTGAGAAAAAAATCAAAGATAGTTCTCACTCAGAGTTTAGCTTAAACTTTGTAAATAAAAGAATGAATTCATTGGATCAACTTTTTAGTTATTTTAATGAAATGTATTTGACTGCAATGAGTAGTGGAGGAATGTAATCCAAAGTTATTCTAAGTCATAAAAAAAGCTGA
>CAKZSH010000293.1 GCA_937918905.1 uncultured Saprospiraceae bacterium | reverse complement strand
ATCAACTTTATTAAAAAATAAACAGGGGAGTGTAAATGATAAACTAATTATAGAAGAAAGAGAGAAGTTGCAAATTATTTTTTTAGTTAATTGATTAATTGACCCCTCTCCAATTTCTTCGATCCATAGGAAACTGGATTGAGATAAAATTAATTCTTGGGCGAAAAAAATAATAATTCCAAATAAGATAATTACTATGAATGACTTAAAAAACGGATGCATCTTCATTTTTCAAAAATAAAAAAAACTTATTTATTCTCTCTCGCAAATGGTGGCACCCATTCTTTCTTTTTCATAATCTCTTTCACTTCTTCAAATGAAATCGGATAAAAATCATGACAATCCACACCCACATCAAACGACTGAGAATAAATGTCATCAGGCAATGAACCATGTGAATGTCCATACAAATGATAACTCCCATGATGTTTTTTATTCCATTGCTTGATGGCATAGTGAAAGAGTACAACCATTTGTTTTCCTCTTTGAAAATCTTCATCTTCGATCACGAGTTCGTAATAATCTTTGATCCATTCAAATCGGAATTTATAAGTCAATGCCAATTTTTCATGGTTCCCTTTGATGAGGTAAATTTTTCCATTCAAGCGATCGAATATTTTTTTGATGCTTCCTTGTGATTTAAAAGCCATATCGCCTAAGTGATACACTTCATCCTCTTTGCCGACTTTTTCATTCCATCGTTGAATCATTGTTTCATCCATTTCTTCCACACTTTCGAATGGTCGATTTGAAAATTTAATGATATTTTTGTGACCGAAATGATGGTCGGAGGTGAAAAAGATTTTATTCATAAATTTAAATTTTATGCGCTTTACAAAAATAGTAAAGTGCGAATTAATTAATTATACTCCAACTTAATTAAAAACAGAAAAGTTCCACTAAAAGAATTTTTTTCAAAAAAATGAACAAACTAGAAATCGAAAACCTCGATAATGAAATCATTATCACTTTAAAACCAAGAGGTACATTTTTAAATAGATGGACAAGAGGTCTCCTTGTACCACTATGTTTTTTTGGAGGACTTCGAATGATTTACATGTATTTTTACGATTCAGGTTATTCCGGTTTCGAAGTATTTGTTTCTGCACTTTTATGTTTTTATTTGATGGTCTATTATGGGAAAATGGCAATTTGGGCTTTTTTAGGAAAAGAAGTCATGCATATCCAACCACATCATTATCGAGTGTACAACGATTTTAAATTTTATCGAATCAATGAATTTGAAAATGATTTTGAGAAAATGGAAATAGATTACATTACTTATTCAGGTGATGAAAAAAAGATGCAAGACTACCAAGTCGTAGATGCAGAAATGGCAGGAAGAGAAAATGTAAGAGGGGTACTACATTTCCAATTTGATAATTTTAATACTCAATCGGAAAGTTATTTAGAAGAAACAGATTTGTTAAGAGCAGTTCGTGAAATTCGAAGTTTTTGTAAAAAGGTGAAAATCGAAGGATTGAAGTAATTAGTGATTGGTAACTGGTTCTTGCAAACTGTTAAGAAATATGGATTCGACAGGTACAGTCCCAAGGGGCGTTTTTGGAGGAGTCCTTCAAGAACTTCAACCTATTCTGAAAGAATGGATTGGTTCTGGAAGGACTTGTTGAATTAAAATTAACATTTTGGACTGCACCCGATTTAACAGTTGTCGATACAAATCACTAATCACGAGTTACCAATAACTAAACCCCACCTAATTTCCCCATCTCAAAAAATCTTTTTATCTTCAACTTTCAATTTTTACTGAAAGTTACGAACAAAGTTCACTTTTCTTTGTTTCGTTAAAAAAACAACTATAAAATGTTTCCAGAAGTTAACCTAGAGCAACTAAATGCGACCAATAAAAATACCTTGGTAGATCATCTTGGTATTCAATTTACAAAGATAGGAGAGGACTTCCTTGAGGGAACGATGCCAGTCGATCATCGTACGGTTCAACCCATGCGATTGCTCCACGGCGGTGCAACAGTTGCTCTTGCAGAAACTTTGGGAAGTGTGGCTTCGGTGCTTTTGATTGACATCAAAACTCAAAGTGTTGTCGGAACTGAAATAGGAACAAGCCATATCAGAAGTGGTAAAGAAGGTACCTCGGTCACAGGAATTTGTCGCCCAATTCATATAGGACGTACCTCGCATATTTGGGAAATAAAAGTGATGAATTCGGAAGACAAATTGGTAAGCTTAGTTCGATTTACAACTAGAATACTAGAACGAAGAAAATAATGGGAAACACCTTAAAAACATACCTAGAGAAAAATATTCCTTTTGCTTTATTTCGAGCACCAGGGAAATCAATAAGATTGGTTGCACAAAAAAGTGCGCTTTCTTTTGATGTTGATTTTTCAAAAACTGGATTCCACTTCGCACCATTTTCCAAAAGAGAAAAAGTCCCTCACGTAGTTATTAGCAATGATGTAGATGTTTTGTTAGAAAATAAAAATTCAAACTATTCTCTTTCTGATAAAATCCTTTCTGTTTTTAAAAATAATTTTGATTCCAATATTTCAAAAGAAACTTGGCAACTAGAAAATACCTCAAAAGAAATTTTCGTAACATTTGGTGCGTATCAAAAAGACATCAATACTTATCTCCATTTTTTTAAAAATAATAATACTCAAAAAGCAATTTATAGTCGAATCAAAAAAATCAATTTTGCGGATGATTTTGATTTAGTCACCTTTTTTGAAAAAATCGAAAAGGCGTATGATCGTGCTATGGTCTACCTCGTTCATTTGCCTGGAATTGGACTTTGGGCAGGAGCATCACCAGAGACATTATTAAAGTATAAAGATGGAACGGCAGAAACAGTAGCTCTAGCAGGTACACAAAAAATATTAGATGCGCAAAAAGTTGAAGATTTAGAATGGGGTAGAAAAGAAATTGAAGAACATCAAATGGTTGCGGATTATATTTTTGAAAAAATAAAAACAAATCATTTACAAATTATCAATGAATCAAAACCATACACTTCAAGAGCAGGTGCTATGGCTCATTTGAAACAACGATTTGAATTTAAAATTAATAAAACGCAGTTACCAAAATTTATTAATGAGTTACATCCTACTCCAGCAGTTTGTGGATTGCCAAAAGAAAAAGCATTAGATTTAATTTATCAAACAGAACCATACGACCGTCAATATTATGCAGGATATTTAGGCATGGTAGAAGAAAATGAGGCTGTTGATTTTTATGTTAATCTGCGATGTATGAAAATTTATAACAATACTGCTGCATTATTTGTAGGTGGAGGAATTACTGCTAACTCAATTCCAGAAAAGGAATGGGAGGAAACAGAATTAAAATCTAAAACATTGTTGAATGTATTAGATTTGGCAACGGTGTGAAAATCAAAATTATTATACACGTCTTTTGACTGCGTTATTCGAGCGGGGTGGGAATGTCAAAAATGGAGGGTTGCGGGTGCCAGCACGGTGTTGAGCCTTTTTTTTGACTAGAATTTTTGTTTCTTTTTTTTCAATGAAAAAAGAAAAATCAAGAGTAATCGACCAATAAATATGACTACAAATAAAACCACAATATCATCTCTTGTCGAAATCTGCGCCCAAAAAGGCATTACCAAAATTGTACTTTCCCCAGGTTCCCGAAATTCTCCACTAGCAATTGCATTTAATCGACATTCGGAAATAGATTGTTATGTCATTGTCGACGAACGTGCTGCTGCATTCTTTGCAATGGG
>CAKZSH010000292.1 GCA_937918905.1 uncultured Saprospiraceae bacterium | reverse complement strand
TTTCCATATAAAATTGATTAGGTTTTATTTTATTTACATTTGTTTTTGACTACTTTCAAAACACAAAAACCTAATTTAATGCAAACATTTATACTCAGACTTTTTCTTCTATTTATTATTTTTTCAAGTTGTCCTTCTTGTCAAAGTGATACTACAACCGTTTCAACATCTGAAGGTGAAAAAGAAATTTCAACTGATGAATTTTTAAAAATTTTAGGAGAAAGTTATGTTTATGGTTACCCATTAGTTTTAATGGATCTCACTAAAAAGGTTTCTACAAATATTGAATCTCCTCACCCATCAAAACCCATTGCACCTTTGAATCAATTGGGTCACTTTAGAACTTTTCCAGACCACAACATGACTGCTATTGTTAAACCAAATGTCGATACCTACTATTCGATTGCATGGATGGATTTGGAAAAAGAACCATTAGTGTTGTCGATGCCTGCAACTGATCGATATTATTTATTGCCTTTCTATGATGCCTATTCCAATGTTTTTTCTTCCATGGGAACTCGAACTACGGGATCGGAAGCCAAACATTTTTTAATAACTGGTCCTGAATGGATTGGTGATGAACAGGAAAAATTTACATATATTCAGGCACCCACAAATATGGTTTGGCTGATAGGAAGGATTCAAGTCAATAGTCCAGAGGATGGAGCAACTACGGTAAAAACTATTCAAGATAAAATGAAATTGGTTCCGTTGAGTCAATTTGAAAAAGAAAATTTTACCCCAAAAAAAGGAATCGTAAAAAAAGAAAATCAAAATATTATCCCAGTCAAAGCCATTAGAGATTTAGATATTGAAACCTATTTAAATCGCCTATCAGAATTAATGGCAGAGAATCCACCACCACCTAGAGATCAACCAATGTTAGATAAAATGGCAACAATTGGCTTTGTACCTGGGCAACCATTTAAAATTAGCACCGATAATTTTGTTTTAAAAACAAAGCTTTCAAAACTCCCTGATTTTATTCATAAAAAATTAGAAACTCGCCGAGCGGAACCTGACACAAGTCTTTTGACAAATGGCTGGATGTTGGTAAATGAAGATATTGGAACTTATGGAACTGATTATTTAAGAAGAGCTTATATTGATTTTATAGGGTTGGGTGCATTAATTCCTAAAGATGCAGTATACCCTAATTGTGCATTGGATGTAAATGGAAATATATTAGATGGAAGCAAAAAATATCAAATGCATTTTAATGCAAATCAGATTCCACCTGTCAATGCCTTCTGGTCATTGACCGCTTATAATGAAGATGAGTTTTTAGTAAAAAATAAACTGAATCGATTTGCACTTGGAGATAGAGATGATTTAAAATTTAATAAAGATGGTTCTTTAGATATTTACATTCAATCCGAAGCACCTTCCGAAGAGAAAATGCAAAATTGGTTACCAATCCCAAAGAGTGGTCCCTTTTATTTAACTTTGAGGTTGTATTGGCCTAAGGCAAAAGTTTTAAAAGGAGAATGGGATATTCCATTTGTGGTTCCTGTTGAGTAGTCCCCCATTTGAATATCGAATATCGAACAAGGATTTAAGATTTGAGAAGTTTGTCGAATATTTGTGAGAGCTTTTAATCACCATTATTCGACAAACTTCTCAAATCTTAAATCCTTGTTCGATTGTTCGATATTCCCACACCGCGCGTAAGCCTAGATAAAATAATCCACTTCCATTGTTTTATTATTATTTAATGATAAATTTATGTTGTATAACAAACATACTTTTAACTCATTCAATAATAATAAAATGAATTTTAAATTTGTCTTACTTCTTCTCTCCCTAAACTTTATATTTTTTTCAAATAATATAATTGCTCAAGATTCCAACTCACTTGAAGGACGTTGGGATTTGGAAATTTCGAAGGATGGTACTCAACTTCCTTCTTGGCTTGAAGTTAAAAAATCAGGGTTTAAAACTTTGGTTGGAAAATTTGTCTATGCTTTTGGGAGTGCACGCCCCATTGCACACATCAAGCAGAAAAAAGGAAAGTTTAGTTTTAGCATTCCTTCCCAATGGGAAACAGATCAAGAAATCACCAATATGGATTTTGAGGGACAACTCGTAGATGGTAAGTTACAAGGTACTATGCGATATATTGATGGTAAAACTTATACTTGGAAAGGTGTTCGTGCACCAAAGTTACCACATACAAAGAATCCAATTTGGGGAGCACCTATTCAAATTTTTAATGGTAAAAATTTAGATGGTTGGCATGCCACAGGTAAGAATCAATGGACTGTCGAATCAGGAATTTTAACCAGCAAACAATCAGGTTCCAATTTAGTAACCAATCAAAAATTTACAGATTTCAAATTACATATCGAATTTCGTTATCCGAAAGATGGAAATAGTGGAATCTATTTAAGAGGTCGATACGAAGTGCAAGTGGCTGATAATCAAGGAGATGAACCTTCCTCTATTAAGTTTGGTGGAGTTTATGGATTTTTAACTCCCAATGAAATGGTTGCCAAAGCCGCAGGAGAATGGCAAGCCTATGATATCACTTTAATCGGTAACAGAGTATCTATTGTTGCCAATGGTGTGAACATCATCAATGACCAAATCATCCCTGGAATAACGGGTGGCGCATTGGATAGCAAGGAGGGTGAACCTGGGTCATTCCTTCTTCAAGGCGATCATGGCCCTATCGAATATAGAAATATTGTAGTCACTCCCATAATGGAAAAATAAACAATGTAAAACTATTGTTATGAAAAATATACTAACTAAGTTTTGCATGTTGATTTTTATTATTTCCTTTAGTATCAATTGCAATCAAAAGATAATTCCAGTTACCACAGTTGAAAATGAATATCTTATTTCCAATGTCTCTGTAATTCCAATGACGAGTGATACTATTCTTCATAATCAAAATGTATGGATAAAAGCTGGAAGAATTGCCAATATGAATGCCCTGACATTTCCTTCAACAGCAACAGTCATTGATGGGAAAGGAAAATATTTGATGCCTGGTCTCACAGAAATGCATGCACATATCCCAGTTGCAAAAGAAGGAAATGACAGTTTGGTCAAAGAGACTTTGTTTTTATATTTATCACAAGGCGTAACTACTATTCGAGGAATGCTGGGTGATCCATATCATCTTGAATTACGTGCAGATGCTAAGGAAGGAAAAATTTTAAGTCCTCGAATTTATACCTCCAGTCCCTCACTTAATGGCAACTCCATTCCTACCGTGGAAGATGCCATTACTAAAGTTACTCAATACCAAAAAGAAGGGTATGATTTTTTAAAAATTCATCCTGGAATAAAATTAGAGGTTTGGGAAGCCTTGGAAAAGACTGCTAAAAAAGTTGGTATTCCATACGCAGGTCATGTTCCTACAGCAGTAGGAATACATCGTGCTTTAAAAGCTCAATATCAAACCATCGATCATCTTGATGGTTACTTGGAAGGCCTAGTTCCTTCTGATAAAAATATTGACCCAAATAGCAATGGTTTTTTTGGATATAATTTTACTCCTTTGCTAGACGAAACTTTGATTTCAGATTTGGTAACAATAACCCTACAAAACGATGTTGCAATTGTTCCTACACAATCTCTTTTTTCAAGATGGTTCTCACCTGTCCCAATCGAAAAATTAGTTCAGGAAAAAGAGATGAAATATATTTCTCCAAAAACGATGTTCACTTGGCGTCAAATGAGGAATCAATTTGCAGGTGGGGATGATTTTACGGAAGTCCAATGGAAAAAATTTATGGATTTCAGAATTAAAATTTTGAAAGAAATGGATGCTCGGGGCGTTACTTTTTTATTAGGATCAGATGCTCCACAAGTTTTTAATGTTCCCGGTTTTTCTATTCATCATGAAATGCAAGATATGTCAAAAGCTGGAATCTCTAATTTTAAAATTTTGCAATCAGGTACGATCAATCCTGCCCATTTTTTTAAACAAAAAGGACATTATGGAATTATCGCAGTAGGCGCGACAACTGATTTTATTTTACTTAATGGTAATCCTTTGGAGGATATACAAAATGCTCAAAAAATTGAAGGAGTGATGCTGGGGAAATATTGGTTGACAAAAGAGATGATTGAAAATCGGTTGGAAAAAATTGCGAAGGCTTATGAATAAAGATTGGATTGTTAAAGACTTCTTAGTGATTCCCCTAATGATGGACAAGAACTTAACTTCAAAATAGAACAAGAAAACAATGATAGATTTAGCAATAGTAATCGTTTATTTTATTGTAATTTTTGTTGCTGCAATGTCTGGAAGGACTAGTAAAGAAGTTACTGCTGAAGAATATTTTTTAAGTAACCGAAATCTGAATTGGTATTCCATTGCTTTATCTACTGTCGCCACAAATATCAATGGATACCAATTTTTAGGTATGATGGGCTCCGCCTATTTATATGGGTTAGCTCAGGCGAGTTTAGAAATCAATGCTATCCAAGGAATCTTGATGGCAGCATTTATCTTTGTACCATTATATTTACGGGAAGGTATTGTTACCATCACACAATTTATTAAAAAGCGATTAGGGAAAACCGTTGGATTAATATACACCATCGCCAATATTTCCTTATTTTCCACGATCACATTAGGAGCAGCTTTGTTTTGGGGAGCTTATGCTGCTGATTTAGTCTTTGCTGATTATTTATCATTTATTCATGAAGATCGTATCATCCGAATCGCCATTTTGATTTTAGGTTTAGGCGTTTTTTCTGCAACTTATACCTATCTAGGAGGACTTGCTGCCGTTGTAAAAACGGATATTATTCAATTTGTAATTTTATTGTTAGGAGGTTTTGTAGTCATGTTTACTGCCGTTTATCATTTGGGCGGTTGGCAACAATTATATATCAAAACTCCCGAAATGATGCACTTGCATCTTCCTGCAGATCATGAAAAATTACCTTGGATTCATATTTTTGGATTATTCCTATTAAATATAAATTACTGGTGTGCTAACCAAACTGTCGTCCAAAGATCTTTGGCCGCCAAGAGTTTGCGAGAAGCCCAAAAAGGATTAATGTTAGGAGGAATCATCAAATACATTATGGCTGCATTAATTGTAATTCCAGGAATTGCACTTTATGGAATCCTTCAAGAAAATGGAACACCTTTAGCAGAACCAGATTTGGCTTATCCTTATTTGGTAAAAACTTATCTCCCCACAGGTGTCAAAGGAATTATCCTTTGTGCCTTATTTGCTTCCTTGATGAGTACGGTGGATTCTACCTTTAATTCCTTAGCTACTTTATTTTCGATAGATATTTATAAAGAATACATTAATAAAAATGCGACTGAACTACAAATTGTCAATGCGGGTCGTCGTACCATTTTAATTACTTTAATAACTGGGGTTTTGATGGGCTTTGTTTTATTATATGTAAAATTCGAAAATCCAACAGCTGCCTTTACCCACACTTTAAATGAACTTCGTTATTATATCAATTGTGGAATAGTAGTTTTAATTTGTAGTGCTGCTTTCTTGGTTGCTCCTAATCATCGTTGGGCATTGGTTGCGTTTTTATCAACAATACCTTTACATCTTTTGATGAAAGGTTTTGATTTTGGATTTTTATCTTTTGAAGGAATTGTTCCCGAAATGAATTACTTTGTACGTGCAGGTTGGGTGATTTTCATTGCATTTTTCATCGTATTAATTGGCAGTATTTCTAAAGGAATAAAAAAATGGAAGGATATTGTTTTTTTACAAAAAGAATCTAGGCAAGTTCAACAAATTGGTTTAGGATTATTAGTTTCATTGGTAGTTTTGCATATTGTTTTTCATTAGATATTCAATAGAATTAATGGTTTGAAAATCCAGCTTTGAGTTGTGATTATCTTGAGTCGTAGGACGTAGTTAATAGAAGTCAAAGCCTGACTTTGAAAGTCAGACCTTGACTCGTGTAAAAAAAAATGCAAAATTTTCGAGATGAAAATTTTGCATTTTTTTTTTATAAAACTATAAAGCTGTGAATCTCAATTCTAACATTCTTCGGGTCGTTCTCCTATACCAGATGCTTCTAATAATTCACTCAATCTTTTTTCATAAAAATCTAATAATAAATTAGTAATATTTAGATTGATTTCAATTTTTCGAAACTGTCCTCCCTTTTCATGCTTGGGATGTTCCCATGCTCCAATCGTAATCGGAACGCCCATAAAATCTAATTGATTTTTGACAGTCCAAGCTCTTGCAATTCCTAACTCCATATTGCTTTTAAGAGAATTTGTAATTTCTCTTTCTGTTGTTTTTTGTAAAATCTGATCGTTGATAAAATGTGTAAATGGTGTTCCTTCTGGAATTCCTAAAGAGTTTTTGTATCTCGCACCACGGAACGCATTTCCATCTGAATGTCCTTCTAAGTAAATAAAAAATTCTTCTTTACATCTTAAATCTTTTTCACAGTATTTTGCTAAAACTTCGGTATCCACCCAAGTCGCAATCTTTTTATAATATTCAGGATCACCCATTTTTGCCAAATCAATATCTTGACATAAATAAGTTGAAATAATATATTTAATTCCAATTTTTCCAAGAGGTGAATATCTTACAGTTGTCTCACAGGGCAATTTATCACTATTCAAATCACCTTGCATGATACCTGCTGAAGCGGGGCCAAATCGTTCTCTTTCTTCATGAGTCTCTTTCCTTGCTTGGCGCACCAATTCCCAATAACGGCAGTCCCAAATTTTGATTTGTAATCGAGTAACCCGACAATCCAATTCTTCATCAAATTCCAATTTTGCAGTTTTCTTGAGGTCTAAAATTTTATCCAAATATTGTTGCCCTTTTGGACAAGCATCCATATGACCCAAAATCGTCCATGACTTAACTTGCGCTATTTTATCACAATAAAAATCTGCTACATGAAAATCTTCCAACATAGTATCTTTATTCGTGATAAACTCTTTCCAAAGGATATTAATATTTACTAAATTATCTTTGTCTTCTTCAACAAGGTCTTGCAAATATTGAAATTTATCGGAAGTAACCTTTTGTAATTTTGGAGCATGTTCCTTCTTAATTGCTTTAATTTGAGAAATGGTCTCCTCCCCTTTTTCACAGTAATTAATTACTCCATCTATAATATGAGCACGAATGACTGCTTCTTTAGAACAGTACTCAAATCCAAAATCAATTCCATTTGCTAATGTATTGTTAGGTAAAAATTCCTTCCAAGCTTTATTTAATTTAGCTACATCCCCGTTATTGTTTCCAACTTCAGTTTCCAAATAAGCAATACCATCTTTTAAAGTTTTATCCAATGGATGTGAATTATTAGCTTGTAGATTTTTTATTTTTTTCAACATGTCAGCACCTTGACCACATACATCTGCCGTACCACGTAAAACATATTCTTTCATCGAAGGAATCGGATAACATTCAATCAATGGCAACTCAATATCAAAACCTGGAGAAGTTCCTGTTTCTTTATATTCTTTCCACGCAGTTCCTAACTTTGGCAAACCTAAAAACAATGTTTTCATTGTTTTCACCTCTTTTTCCAATCCAGGAATATCACTAACTTTTAAAGAAGTTTTCTCTGCCAATTTTAAAACTCGCCCTTCAAAATGTCCTTTGGCTTCCTTGATTTCACCTTTACAATAATGCGCATAAGCCACCATATGAAAATACTTGGCAAGTGTACCTTTTTCACAAACTGTTTTGGCCTCCGATACAGATTCCAATGTTTCTAAACTGATACTTTTAGTATCTAAAAATTTTGACCATAATAAGTTTACTTGATGATGCGCTTTAATTTTTATGGCTAAGTCATCGTGCTTTTCTTTAAATCCAGCAATAGGTTTATAAGCAGTCTCTCCCATTTTTTTTACCTCTGCCATCATCGTTTCTGCATCCGCAATATCACCGCTACAAAAGTGAGTATTTGCCACCATTAAACAATACCTTAAATAATCAATGGGTTGCGACTTTTGAGGTTTGGGCATTTCGCTAATATTCGAGATTTTATTATTGGCCAAAAACTCTTTCCACGTATCTTCAAAATTTACAAATTGAGCTTGAAGAGTTGAAGTAATCGTAAGCATCAAGCAAAGAGAAAGGAAAAATCTAATTTTTTTAATCATATCAATATTTAATATCTAGTTATTTAAAAACAGAATGGGGCTTTACGTTTATAAAAGTAAAGTTATTTTTTTTGAAAAAATTGATTGGTTCTAGCGTAGGGTGAATATAGGTCGAAGGGAGGACAAATATAAGAAAGGAATTTAATATTTCCTATTGGTAAAAATCTAATATTTAGTATTTAGGAATACATTAACTTAATTATGATTTCCAGATACTTTTCAGTAGACTTTGTAACCACCAACTTCATGAAGTTGACGGTTATTTTCAAAAATCCAGAACTTAATTTCATTAATATACTCTAGAAAATTATGAAACATTTTTAGCTCAAATCTAAACACTATTTTTTCA
The DNA here is from genome assembly GCA_937918905.1 of uncultured Saprospiraceae bacterium. Classification (GTDB taxonomy): domain Bacteria; phylum Bacteroidota; class Bacteroidia; order Chitinophagales; family Saprospiraceae; genus CAJQQY01. The sequence goes on along the minus strand of CAKZSH010000292.1, from coordinate 7,828 downwards.
TTCAAATCCTTGAGGAAGCTATTATTGATGTCTAATAGGTAGGAATGAATTGAAGGGACAGGCATTTAGTTCTCCATTTTATCATTTTGTTTTGAACTATTTTAGCTTGGTGAATAGAAGCGTTAGCCAAAACGATGAGAGTTTTTCTTTCAATTTTGTTAGATAAATCTTCCGACATTTTTCATTTATTTTCTACAAATAAAAGGAAATTTTGAAGGATATGGAAAGGCATTGGATAAAAAAGTCACAAGGTGGCTTGAAGCCACCTTGTGACTTTGGAGAATTTTAAAATCCTTTTTCAACAATAAACTTACGGGCTGTAGTTCTAAATCCTTCAACTTGAACTGAAATCACATACAATCCATTTCCAAATTTTTCTAAATCAAAAACAGGTTGCGAAATAGATAGATTTTCAAAGTGTTGTTGCTCAACGATCATTCCTCTTGCATCAAAAATTTGCACATCAACTGGTCTTCCCATATGTGCTTCTAAATTGATTCTAATTTCATTTTTAGCAGGGTTAGGGAAAACAAAAATTTGATCCCAATTTACTTCGAAGCGAACCATTTGCGTAGTAGATAAGATTTCAGAACCATCATTTTGAATCAAACGTAATCGATAATAATTTTCTCCAAAAACTGGTGCGTTATCTTTTTTATCATAAAAAATAAAACCTTGTGCATTCGATAGGTTTTCCACTTCTAAGAATGATTCAAAGTGTTCCCCATCCACAGATTTTTCAATAATAAAATAATCAGTTCTTTCATTAAAATTATTATTCCAAAGTATTCGAGCTACTTTGGCTTCTTTAACTACTTGAAAATCAATAACTTGTGGAATCGAAATCAGGTTTAAATTATTATTCACATTATTCGTCACACAACCTTCGACCTCCACTTCTCCTAAAACAAGGTATCCATTCCCTTCCATTTGAATCCGAATATATCTTCCTTCTGCCTCTAAATTAATCGTACTTGGTGAACCCACCAATCCTGAAATGTATTGTTCAAAAACTGCTTGATTTCGAGCTGTTTGTAAATCCGCAGATGTAAAAGGAGTGTTAGAAACTAAGACATAAACATTTTGACTTTTATCACTTCCATCTGTTCTATTGTAAACTTTGATTTGTTCAATCGAATAAGAATCACCTAAATCTACTTGCCACCAAGGTTGAGATGAATTATTCGTAGCACTTACTGAAGATGCTGAAGAAGGATTGGTAAAATAAACACCATTGGTATTTCCATCGACTGCTTTCGAAGCATTTCCAGTAATTCCATTTGCAGTTAAGGTGGAAGATTGACTTGTATTTTTATTCCATGCTAAATTGGTCGTAGAGTTACATTCACCATTAATTGGAGTTCCTGAGCAATTGCAATTACCATCTTCTACATCATTTTCAGTATTGAGATTACCATCATTACATGGTGTACCAGCAGCAGGGCATCCACCTCCATTTAAGCAACCAATCACTTCAACTTCAGAAATTGCTAAATAGGATGTGCCATTCAATTGAACTCGAATGTATCGACCACTACGATTGATATTGATGGAAGTCGGTCTTTGTGCAGTTCCATTTTGTAAAAAATTAGAAACGCCATTTTGATTCAATGTGGTATTGAGATTGGAAGAACTAAAAGGTATATCAGAAACAAAAACATAATAGTTACTAAATAAATCCTCACAACAATCTGTTCGATTCCAAAGATTGATACTTTCAATATCAGCTACTGCTCCTAAGTCCAATTCCCACCAAGCATTGGAGACCCAATTGGTTAATGAAGAAGTCGGTGTTCCCCAAAAATTTCCATTCGTATTGCCATCAACTGCTCTACTTGCGGCAGCATTAAATTGAGTTCCTGACTGTGTGGCAGATTTTCCAATTGCAATATTCGTAGGATTATTACAGTTCCCACCACTCGGTTCAGAAACGGTAAAACTTCTTGTAATTGGAGGTGCAGGATTATATTGACCATTGCCTGATTGATTGGCTCGAATGGTTACCGTACCAGTATTGCCATTCAATGTGACTGTATTTCCAGAAACAGATGCAGACCCTGAAAGCACACTAAATGATACTGGCAACCCTGAAGAAGCTGAGGCATTTAAAGTAAAGGGAGCATCCGTAGTTAGTTTGTTAGAAATAGAACTAAATGAAATATCTTGATCTTGCTGCGAGCTTGTTCCTCCACAACCAATGACCTCTACTTCTGCTAAAGATAAAAATCCTTGACCATTGAGTTGGACTCTAACATACCTTCCTGTTCTATTTATTGAAATGGTTGAAGGGGAGTCTGCTTGGTTATTTTGTAAAAAATTTGAAACGCCATTTTGATTTAATGTGGTATTGAGATTGGTAGAATTAAAAGGAGTATCCGAAACAAAAACATAATAATTACTCAACACATCTTGGCAACAATCTGTTCTATTAAAAATTCGAATTTCATTGATATCCGCAACCGAACCCAAATCCACTTCCCACCATGATTGATTGGCCCAATTGGTTAATGAAACAGAGTTACTCACCCAAAAATTTCCATCAGTATTGCCATCATTTGCTCGGGAGGCTGTTGCACCAAATTGAGTGCTATGCTGAGTGGAGGATTTATTTAGAGCAATATTCGTTGGATTATTACAACCTCCTGTGCTTGGATTATAGTTGACATTCAAAGTATTGGAAGGTTGGTTATTTGCATTGCCAGCAGCATCTGTTACCCTTTGGCTAGGTAATGTAATTGTAACTTGACCTACATTGGATGGATTAACTGTAAATGAATAAAAAGTGTTTCCACCTGTCAAATTGGAAGCGAAGCCATTTGAAATATTAAAATCCGAAAGCGTCAATCCATTGATATTTTCAGAGAAAAATACATTTACAGAAAAAGATGTAGTTACATTGTTAGAACCTGTTGTTAGGGTTGCTATTGGAGGTGTCGTATCGCCTCCTGTTCCTGTAAAATTAATACTCCCCATTGTCCCAAGACTCAAATTATAATACGTACCACTTCCTGAACTTTCCAATTTTACCGTTTTCACTTGATAAACATTCTGACCACTCAATGGAGAATTATCAGTAAATGAAGTATTTGTAATTATATTGTTATTTATTCTTTGAAATATTCCATTCGCACTCGAAGCTCGATAAATATAATATCCTGCAATACTTTCTCCACTAGGCATATTCCAATTTAAATTTACAGAACTGTTCGTAGCGGACACTTGAAAATTGGTAGGTGATTTGACCATGTGCATACGCAACGTAGGATCGCCCATCAAGGCAGTAGAAACCAAACCTGGCCCATAGGGCAAATATAAATCATTGGTATTATTTTGAGTTTTTTCCAAACCATAACCAATGTGGTAGCCCATTGCCATATGATGTAAAACCCAAGGAGGATTTCCAGCATAACAACTTGTAAGGGCTTGACCAGAAGCCAAAGGCGCTCTCAATAAATTATCAGTAAATGCCCAGTTGCCAAACTGACTACCAAATAACATGGTAAATACATTTTGCAAATTACTATTGGCAAAGTCCTGAGTACTTCCAACACCTGATGCAGAATTGGAGTTTCCGCTACCTGCGCCATAACTCCACAAATAACTTTGGTTATTCATCGTTCCAAAATAATCTGCATTAGTAATATTATTTGCGCCGAAGAAAGTTGAAAAATTTCTCCAACCACTTGCAGCAGGTGCGCCAATAGTTTGTCCAATATTGTCATCAATTAATGCACGTCGAGTAGGATTAATTTGACGTGTTTTAAATTGATGGTTTTTATTCAAATACTGTTGAATCAATTGTGTTTCTGTTTGACCGAAGGCTGGCATATTAAAAAAGTCAACTCGACCAACTTGTAATTCAACAACTCCTGAAGGAGGCACATCTTGATCGAATCTTCCATCGCCAGGCACATTATGATAAATATTTAAAAATGCAGCAGTTGTGTTTACGGTGTTATCTGTCCAAGTTCCGTTCATTTCTCCATAATAAACATCTGCGGGATAAGCACCTTCATTTTCAGTATGTGTATCTGGAAAAATACTCCCCGAAAATGCAACAGGAACATGACCTAACAATAAAACTGCATTTAAATCAGAATTAGAATTGTACACATTTTTAATTGCATTTTGTACACTTGTCACAGGATCATTTCGGTCTACATCTATCTGACTAACTCTCCAGCCATCTTTGATAAAATCTGTTTTTAGTACATTTATTTGTGAGGCCAATGGCGAAAGTAAATCATCTTCTACCACCAGTAAAATCCTTCCTCGATCCTCGATAGCAGGCAATTCGATTCCTGCATAAATAAATCCATACTCAGGACGAGGTCGTAAAAATTGTTGCCCTCCACCAGCTCCACCAAGTTGCTGACCAGTTTGAGCATTTTGCAAAGACCAAGAAGTGCTATTGTCTATCATACTCGGCTTGATGGTGATATAAATTTCAGTACATCCCGAACCATCATTGCAAGCGGTAAAATTAGTACTTTCATTAAACCCAAAATCATCTCCACTTGCAACTACATTGTTACAATTTTTCACTTCGTAAAATCCATTTCCAAAACTACAGCATAAACCAATTCCATTAAAATCATTAATCGTAAATTTTAAAGGTGTTCCAGCCGGTACACAAACGGTAGTTTCGTAATAAGAAAAATCTTCTTTAAAAATAGCATACTCATACCCTACTCCAACCTGCACATTATTATCTGAGTAGGAAGTTGCAGAACCCGAAAGTGTTGCAATTGGGTTTCCCCAACTAGTGGCATTTAATGACTTTCTATGAATGACATATTCCGTAGCACCATTATCGGCAGTCCATTGTAAATTGATTCGAGGGGGATTGGTTTGAGTGGTTGCGCTAACTTCAACTGCTCGTTCTCTAGGTTGTGGTTGTTGGGCAAAAATACTTTGGGAAATGAAAAGAATTACCAATAGAATTGGTAGAAAATTTCTCATGGGTAAATGATTTTAATAAAGGCATGTTTTGCAAAGGTCGAATAGACTTTTGTTTAACAAAAATTAATAAGTTAAATGTGAAAATTTTGATCGGTTGGAAATGTTACTCAATTTAGCAAAAGTATGAAAGATGTGGAAATGGATTGAGTAAAAAGTCTGTTAGGTGATGGATTGTAAGGGTTTTTACTTAAAAAAAATTATTGGTTATTTGGTTATTCAGCTATTAGTCTAGTATCATAGATACACGTTATTCGAAATAACTCAAGAACTGATGTTGCGCACAAAAATAAATGTACAAAACAAAAGATGTCATCTCATAGGAATGAAATGACATCTTTTATCTGAACGAATGCTCCTTATTTGACAAATTCTAAATATAATTTTTTGTAGAACTTACCTCGCCTTAATTATTTTCACAAAATCATCCGCTTTCAAGGAAGCTCCTCCTACCAATCCACCATCCACATCTGGTTGAGAAAACAATTCTTTTGCATTGGCAGGTTTTACACTTCCACCATAAAGAATGGTCGTGTTGTCTGCAATTTTTTCTCCATATTTTCTTGCAATCATTTTTCGGATTTTGTCGTGCATTTCCTGTGCTTGTTCAGGACTTGCAGTCACTCCAGTCCCAATTGCCCAAATCGGTTCGTAAGCAATAACCACTTTTGCAAAATCTTTTTTGGAAAGGTGAAATATTCCTTCTCTTAATTGTTTGGAAACATGACGTGCATGATTCCCTGCTTTTCGAACACTCAAAGGTTCTCCACAACAAAAAATAGGTAACATTTTATTTTCTAAAACAGTATTCGCTTTTTTTGCTAACAATGCATTTCCTTCCTTAAAATATTGTCGACGTTCGCTATGTCCGAGGATAACATATTTTGCTCCAACTGCTTTTAACATGCTAACAGAAATTTCTCCTGTGTAAGCTCCACTTAATTCTTGCGAACAGTTTTGTGCTGCAATTTGAATTCCAGGAACATCTTTAGTCACTTGAGCAACTGCTCCGATATGCGTAAATGGTACTCCCAAAATTACAAGTGGATCTGATGGCTTAGTTTTTTTTACGATGCCTTTGGCAAGTTTTTCCCCTTCTTTGAGGTTCGTATTCATTTTCCAATTACCTGCTACAATAAGTTGTCTTGACATGATTTGATTTTTGATTTTAAAAATATGAAGTTGCAAAAGTAATAATTATAAAAATTACGTAGATTGTTTTCCAAAACAATTTTAATCAAAAAAAATTATGGAAAAATACGAATACAAAGTCATTTCAATAAAATCTGATGCTTGGAGTGGATACGCCAAAGATGATTACCTTCAAATCTTAAATGAATTTGGTACAGACGGATGGAGATTCAAAGAATTCGTTCCTGGATACGCAAAACCAAAAGGAGCACCAAAAGGATTTGAAATATTATTGGAAAGAAAAATAATTAATGGATAATTAAAAATGAATAATTTCATCGAGCGTGTTTTTCACTATACCAAAAATTATCCATTTTTAATTTTTAATTTTCCATTAATTTCTTGGTATCGTCAAAATTTCCTCCATTCTTCCATCCAAAAAGTAAAATCCATCAGATCCATAAACGCCATCTTCTTCTAACATTATTCTTACAATTTTGCCCCATTCCTTAACTTCCGTTGCTGCAAATAATTCAATCGAATAAGCCGTATTTTCAAAAAGTGGATAATCTCCTCTACCCTTCACGCCACCTTGCGAATCCCACATTCCAATCGTAGGCCCAGCAGCATGACCATGCAAACCAATTGGATGCGTATAAATTGAAGCCGTCAAACCTTCAGCTTTTGCTTGTGCCAATGCATCCAATAAAATCTGATTCCCAGTTTTTCCTTTTTTAAAATTCTCCGTCAAAATATCCTGAACCCGATTCCCATTTTTAAATGCTTTTCGTAAATATTCTGGAACCGATTTTTCATCAGGTTTTAAAACATAAAAATGTTGTTGCTGATCGGTATTTAATCTTAGATAAGTAATTCCAAAATCGACATGTAACAAATCTCCTGCAAGAATGACCTGTTGCTTTGGACGAGTAGAAAATGATCGTAAAAATTCTTTGTTCCCCTCATCCGATCTTTGAATCGAAACACTTGGATGAAACCAAGTATCCAAACCATAATCCCTTACCAATTGTCGCAATGCCCATTCCACATCACCCGTAGTTGTGATACCTGGATGAATGTGTTTCTCTGATAAACCTTCTTGCAAAATACGATGCCCCATATTGCATATCATAGGATAAATTTCTAATTCTTTTTGCGAACGAGTTTCTAACCAAGCTATCGCTAAACGTTCTGCTGACTTGACTTTAGAGTGAAATGGTTTTGGTAATTTTTCCATAAAAGCTTCGTACTCCGTTCGTACCAGTCCATCTGCCAAAGCAAAATCTTTTGAGAAATTCAGTCCAATCGAGTTTGGGTTTTTCTCTTCGATAATATTCATCAATGCTTCCCATTGGTCAGGGTAAACATCAACATTCCATTCTCCTTTTAACAATTTACCTACGGAATATCGAGCTATTGCAATTTTATCTAAGTCGCCAGTTGTTTTATTTTTGTTAAAAACCATAATCGTTCGACGACGTGCGGAAAGCCAAGTGCTAGGGAGAATGGTTTTCATCACAGGATCTTCATTGTATTCACGGGAGATGAGAATCCACATATCAATGCCTTCTCGTTCCATTAGTTTTGGAAGAAGATTATCGAGGCGGTCTTCAAGAATTTCATCAACGGTTTTGGCACGTTCCTTTTCAGATAAAATATTAAAGGTTTGATTTTGCGTAAATGCAATGTTATAAAATGTGAAGAATAGGAAGATGATTAGTATGTTTTTCATTTTATT
>CAKZSH010000291.1 GCA_937918905.1 uncultured Saprospiraceae bacterium | reverse complement strand
CCATGTTTCTCCAAATACGATGAGTTCTACATTTTGCGTGGCAGCTTTTTGGATGAGTTGTTCTGCTTTTTCCATACTCTTTTTTAAGTCGAGATGGACAGCACTTTCCTGGACGATTGCGATGTGGGTTGATTTTTTCATATTGTATATTTTTTTAGCCGCAGACTTGAGCGGACTTTTTTTATGACTTGTTATGACTGTTCTCAAACGTAGGGATTTTTTCTCTTTTTAAAAAAATATACATATCGAAAAACTACTAAAAGTCTTTTGAATATCGAACAATAGAACAAGGAACAAGGAATGTCGAAGTTGGACGAACTAACGTTGATAAGTGCAACTCAAAAGTATTCGTCAAACTTCGACATTCTTGTTCCTTGTTCTATTGTTCGATATTCATTTAAAAACAAAAAAAATAGGTACGCCCCTACCAGAACGCACCCACTCAAAGAATAGCTATGGATTACTAAAAAGAAACGCTTGTTGTTAAGCCAAATCAAAATGAATAATTTCCCTCAATCACCATTCGCACAATTATTCATTCCTAAGCTACATTTGCGAGTTGAGGTTTATTACTCAATTTTACAAATTCATTCACCACGATTTCTGTCACGTAGCGAGTGATGCCTTCTTTGTCCTCATATGACCGATGGGTCAATTTTCCTTGAATCGCCACCTCATCACCTTTGGCTAAAATCTTTTGAAAGTTCTCAGCATTTTTTCCCCAAGCCACTAAATTGTGCCATTGAGTTTCGATTACTTTTTCGCCTTTTGAATTTTTATAAATATCATTAGTTGCGATAGAAACATTAGCGACAAATCTGCCACTTTCTAATTGCTTCACTTCGGGGGTTTTTCCTAAGCGTCCGATTAATTGTACGCTGTTTCTTAAATTACTCATATTATGATTTTTTTTAAATTTGCTAATTGAAATTGTTTTTTCCTTCTGTAAAATGTTATCCTGAATTTTGCTGTTCGTTAATTTTTCTTCGACCTGTAATACAGGTGTTTTTATGAAAAATTGTTTCGCTCGTTGCTGGTATATTTTAAAATCGATTACGATGTATTTAAAAAAATCGGTGGCTGTTTTTAAAAAGCCTTTGGTTGAATAAGGATTATAATTTTTCATGGTACATTTGTTTAATGAATAGTTGATAATGAAGAATTAGTAATATTGAATAATGTGCTCCCTACATTATGAATCTTCCTCACTATTAATTTTTCTTTTAAAAGCGGCGCGACTCTTTTGTCGCGCCACGAAACGTGTAAAACAATATTTAAAATGATATTACAAAGTTAAGGGAGGAAGCAAGGGATAGTCGTTTTTTAAATGAGTAGTGTCGTTTGCATTCGTTTGTAAACGTTTGCTGTTGATTAAAAATTAATAACTCATTGATAATCAACCATTTAAAAACGTAAGCATTTTTTAAATAAAATCACTATTTCAATAATTAAAAAGGAAAAATGAAGATCAAATTAATCATCCTACTAATAATTGTATTTCAACTTTCTTGCAAAATCGAAAATAGTACTCTTGAAAAAAATGGGATATTAGTTGAACAAATTACAAATCCTAAAAACAGAAATGATTGATGCAGAAGCTTATAATTATTCAGCATTGGTTGTACACGAGTCAAGGTTTGACTCAAAAGTCAAGCCTTGACTTCTATTGATGTTCTCAAAAGTCAAAGCCTTGACTTCTATTGATGTTCTCAAAAGTCAAGCCTTGACTTCTATTGATGTTCTCAAAAGTCAAGCCTTGACTTCTATTGATGTTCTCAAAAGTCAAAGCCTGACTTCTATTGATGTTTTCAAAAGTCAAAGCCTGACTTTCTAAGTCAGACCTTGACTCGTGTATAGCCAACGCCGAATAGTTTCTAAAACTTTTCCAAAAAGAAAAATAATTTCAACAATGAAAATACAATATCTCTCCGACCTCCATTTTGAATTTCGTCAAAATCGAAATTGGCTCAAAGAAAATCCAATCCTCCCTGAAGGTGATATTTTATTGGTTGCAGGTGACACCTATCATTTAGGCAATCAATTTACGAATCCTTATCTCTTTGATGAATTGTCTGAAAAATTCCAACAGGTATTTTTAGTAGCTGGAAATCATGAATATTATACAGGGTATAATGTTGCCCCTTCGCGAGGTTCATTTCAAATTGAGATTAGACCGAATGTCACTCTTTTTCAAAATCAAGATTTCGAATACGAAGGGGTCAAATTTATTTTAACCACCCTTTGGTCAAAGGTGGAAAATTATCCTGCAATTGTTTACAAAGGAATGTTTGACTTTCGAACTATCAAATTTGATGGAGCACCTTTTTCGATTGCAAATTATAATGAGTTGTATGATAGCAATTTTGATTTTTTAAAAAATGCTTTACAACAAAACACTTCCGAAAAATGTATTGTCATGACGCATCACCTTCCAAGCGACCTTTGCAACGCAGATGAATTTCAAGGTAGTCAATTGAATGAAGGTTTTTGTACCAACCTTACAGAATGGATTGAAGGGCAAAAAATTGACGTTTGGATTTATGGGCATAGCCATCGAAATGTAAATGATGTCGAAATTGGAGGAACTAAGTTATTGACAAATCAGTTAGGATATGTTGGGTTTGGTGAGCATGGGAGTTTTAGGAGAGATGCGATTTTTGAAATCTAAAATCTCTATGCAACTCCGTGTATCCTCCGTGGAACTCTGTGGAATAAAAAACCTGGAGTAGGATTATTCCACAAAGCTACACGGAGGATACACAGAGTTGCACATAGATTTTTAAACCTTCGCCTTAACATTCACCTTCGTTTCCACCGCTACTAAACTTCCATCCATTACAAAATGAACAAAAGTCCGTACTTTTTCTTTTTTGAAAATGACTTGCAAAGCCGACTTACTTAACCACAACCACGGTATCAATTCATTAGCTTTATTTTTTATTTTTTTAGCATCACCTGCAAATCCACTATTTTGAATCAATACCAAACCTTGATCTGTTTCGATAATAAAATCAATTACCGTTTCGAATAATCTATTTTGATAAAAATGTCGAATCGGATATTTTCGATGAATTTTTTGAATAGAAAAATGATCTTTTAAATTTTCAAAGAAAGTATTCGAAAATTCTAACAATACATTTTCATTCATATCCTCATCCAATTCATATCGTTCCAAAAAGCCACTCGCCATTTTCCACCGTTCCTTATCATCATAGTCCTGATGATCTGCAATGATAAATGCCTTTGCCATTTTAGCTAAATTATACGCATCAATATTTTCAGTTGCAGGGAAGTTGGAAGGGAAAGAAATGGTAGTTCCAATTTTTCCAGTCACCCCATTAAAGAAATCCTTATTGGCATCAACAAAATAGTTTTCATGATGCGCTTCCCCTTTTCTTTCTTTTAAAAATTGCACTTTCTCTTCGACAGGTTCAGCATAACCAAAGTCTTTCGGAAAAGATTGAATCCAAGTATCTTTGTATAAAATATTTCCCCACTCCCATTGTGTTTCACCAGAGTTAGGATCCAATGAAGGAATGCTATCATCTCCACCATGCCATACTCGATTGAGCCATGCCGTTGATTTTTTTCGAGTAGGAAAAACTAAATAATCTCTTGCACGAGTAATGCCTACGTACAGCAGTCGAGCCTCCTCTTGCAAGGCCTGCTCTTTGGCGACTCTGCTCACTTCATGATTTTCCAAACGCTCAGTAAGTGCAGTTCCTCCCTTCTGATCAGAGTACGGATTAATCCAAAATCGTAACCAACGATTCGCTAAAATATTATCCAAATCCACCTCATCCGTTTCCGCTACGATATGCATTCCAAAAACATCACTTCGAAGTTTTCCCTCCAAACTATGACAAATCACCATCGGCCATTCCAATCCTTTACTTCGATGATAAGTCAAAATATTGACCGCGTCTTTTCCCTCTCCCGAACCTTGCGTATCTTTTTGTTGGTTGCCCAATTCATTTAACCATAATAAAAAACCACCCAATGAAGCCGCCGTGTGTAGTCTGTTACAAGCTGCCTCATATTGCAATGCAAAGCGACGCATCACATCCACATTATCCAGTCGTTGTTCGACTTTTCCCCAACGAGCAATAATTCTACGTAAATCCAATTCTTCCAAAACCACATCCAACAACTCCGCACTACTCAACTCAATCGTCTTTCGTCGCAGTACATTTAATTTTTCAATGTAAATATCTTCCTCCGCCCATCGCTTTTTAATGCCATCCGTTTTTTCCAAAAAAGACAAACGATCTTCGATGATTTCTTCGATATGTTTTCCAGAAGCTAGTTTTAAAATTTCAGCAATGGAAAGCGAATCATTTTTATTCAACATATATTTTAGACATGCTAAAATCAATTTTGATTCTGCCGTGTGCAACAAACCCGTTCGAGCAATCGCAGCTTTTAATCCTACTCGATGCAATGCTTCCGCTACAAACTGACATTCAGCATTGGAACGACAAAGAACTGCAATATCACCCGCTTGAAGTTTCTCCCATTTTTTTCCATCCTTCGGAAAAATCAAAGGTTCTTTATCCAACATTCTTTTGATGGCAGTCGCAATACTATTTTCCATCCAAGGTCGCCCAGGTAATCGGTTGCCTTGTACATCCGCTTCGAAGTGCCAATGATGAATCGCCTCGCCTACTTCGATAGGTTCATTCTCTCTATTTTTGCTATCCTCCGTTACTATTTTTACCCGCTTCGGATTGAGTACCACTTGATTTTCAGGAAGTTGTGAAAATGCTTTGGTAAAAATGGCATTGGTTGCAAAAACAATATCTTCTCTTGATCGCCAGGAATGTTCTTGAATATCTTCAGGTTTTACGCCGCCTACTTTTTCGATAATCGCTTGCATCAATTTGGGGTCAGCTCCACGAAATCCGTAAATAGATTGTTTTGGATCGCCTACCCAAACGGAGTGTTTAGCAATATTCGAAAGTTTTAAAAATATCTCTAACTGAATCGGACTCGTATCTTGAAACTCATCCACCATCAATAAATCTAGTTCACTTTTTAACACTTCTTTTACGTGAGGATGATCGAGCAAACGCTTGACCTGAATTTCCATATCAATATAATCAATCAATCCTCTTTGTTTTTTATACGCCTCATATTCTCGAATAGCTTCGATAGCTATTTCAAAAATTTGGTTTATAAAATTTTCGATGTCTTGATGAAATTGAGGATGTGTATCATGGGCCCGAGCCAGTTCTTGAAGGTCTTCTACATCATCTTTACTTTTTGCACCTACTTTAAGTTTAGAAATTTTCACCCATTTGTGCCAATCCAAATTTCCTCTGAGGTTTAATTCATTACGAAGGGATTTTAAAGTTTCAACTGCACCTCGTGTGACTTTGGTTTCATCTTCATTGTCTTCAAGCCGTTGGATGGTCTCCTCCATTTTTGAAGCCAAACTCAATAAATATTCTTCAGGATCACGATCCGATATTTTCCCTAAAAATTGTTGGAAAGATTGAAAGGAAAGTTTTTTACTTTTTTCCAAAACCTCAATAGAGAAATCGTTGGAACGGGCAACGTCGGTGAGTTCTTTTACTTTTTTTCGCCAATCGTAACTTTCTCTTTTATTGAGTCCTAAACGGTGTGTGTATTCATCCATCGCCTCCATTCGTTCCAAAGTCAAAATGGTGGCTAAACTTTTATTAAACATAATTTGCTGATCTTCATCAGCTACAATGTCCACCTCTGTGGACACGCCCGCTTCGAATGCAAAACGTCGTAATAATTTTACGCCCAAACCATGAACGGTCCCAATCAATGCATTGGTCAATTCGTCCGCCTGTTCTGTCAATCCTTCTTCCAATAATCTGACCCGTACTCGCTCCTGTAATTCTGCTGCCGCTTTTTTGGTAAATGTTGTAGCAATGATTCCACTTGCTCGAACACCTCCTTTGAGTAGTTCGACCATTTCGGAAGTCAATCGATATGTTTTACCTGAACCTGCCCCTGCGGAAATGATTTTAAGTTTATCCATTAAGAATATTTAATTTTTCTTTTTTTGAAAGGGCAAAAATACAAAAGAAAAATGGGGTTTTAATACACGGCTTTAAAGTAAAACGACTTTTCAAGTCGTTAAGTTTTTCGAAAACACGTTCCATGATTAAAACTAATTAGAACGTGTTTTCGAATGACGGGACGACTTGGAAAGTCGTTTTACTTTAAAGCTGTGGATCAATTCGTAGCACTCAAAATTTTACCAGTTTCAAGTATTCTAATTTCAACTCGGCGATTTTGCGATTGTTGTTTTTCGCTACTTCCTACTTCTGGAAAAAGCATTTGAGTGTTGGCATAGCCTTTAAAGGTAAGTCGATCTTCGGCAACATTATTTTCCAATAAAAAATCATAAACTGTTTTAGCACGGTCGGTCGAAAGGTCTTTTTCCCATAATTTCAATTGAGATAAATTACGACCTGGAGCATTGATATGACCTGCTATTTCAATTTTTATTTTAGGGTTGAGTTGCATAAATTTTAAAACCTTGGGTAACTCTGGAATTGATTTTTTTAACAATACGGCTTGGTTGCCTACAAAGTATAAATTCTTAATCGCCACTTTTTCTCCTACTTCGATAGGCAATAAAGGGATGGACATCACCACCGTATTATTAGGTTTTGCTTTCAACATTTGAGTATCGAAAAAATAGCCTTCTTTATAAATATCAACTCCAACTACTGTGTTTTCCACAACGGGCTTTTCAAATGTTCCATCGGAATTTGTATCTATAGAATCTTTATGAGTCTTAGTATGAAAAATAACTTTGGCTTGCATGCCCTCGCCCGTTTTTTTATCTACAACTTTTCCTTGTACCATCGTCATTTTCTTTTTGACATAAAGACTAATGGCTGCTCTTCGATTTTCCTGACGACCATTATCCGAAGTATTATCCGCTACGGGGCGAGATTCTCCAAATACAGAAGTCGTGATATTTTCAGCAGGAAATTGATGTTGGATAAAAAAATCTTTGACCGTTGCACTTCTTCTCCTTGAAAGGACTAGATTGTTTTCATTGGTTCCGATGTGGTCAGTATGGGCTTCGATATGCATCCTTAATTCTTCCTTGCCGATGTAGCTATCTTTAATTCCTAACAAGATACTTTCGGATTCGGAAGTGATATCATGTTTTCCAAAATCAAAATACACTCTTTTTTGTAACAATAAATTAACGGAATCGAATGGTGAGCCTTGTGCCATTGCCATTTGTCCAAAAAACAATAAAAAAAGGAGGATTGAGATTTTATGAAAAGTCATAATGTGGATTAAGGTTTTCTTTAAGAATGTTGTTTTTATTGGTTTTTTGGAGTTTCTAATTGAAACACAACTTTAAAGAGTCGTGGTACGTGAAAGATTTGTTATGGAAAATTAAAACTTTATATTTCTTGTTGTTTTTTTTCAAATGCATAATGTAGAAAGAGAAAAAAGAAACAGGTTAGAAATATTTTTTCTTAACTCGTATGTTTGTCACGAGTCAAGGTCTGACTTGCAAAGTCAGGCTTTGACTTATACCGAATTAACTGGAATATGTCGTACATCTTGAAATATCTTTCGCCGCTACTCTTCGTTAAAAAGCCTCGTGATAGCTAGGCTATCCCTACGTTTTTTGCCTCGATTATCGACAAAATCTATTTCCATATATACGACACCTTCCAGTTAATTCGGTATTATGAGAGCATCAATAGAAGTCAAGGCTTGACTTTTTGAGTCAAACCTTGACTCGTGTACAACCGATGCCGAATAATGCCGTAAAAAACCAATCCCGAATTTTCACTTAGAAAATTCGGGATGATTTATATTTTAACAAAGAAAAAGTCTTTGCTGTATTTTACTTGTCTATTAATTCGATTGAGCAGATAATTTATATTCTGTATCTATAAATTTTTTACCATCCCATTGTCCAAGCCATTCACAATCTTTCTTTTGTTTTAAATAACCAGAATATGCATATTCAGCTTCTTTCTTAGTTTTTCTTGAAATGGTAATGGAATTACTAAAACTCATTTTTATATTAAAAAAATAAGTTCCGACTGCCATTGTAAAATTTTTCTTTTTACGCATTGTAAATTTTTTTAGTTAAAAAATAAGAACGTTTAAGAACATTTTAGATCTTTATTTCTCTGGACATTACTTAATGATGATCTTTAACAATTCTTTCTGCAAAATTCCTATGACCTCTAGCTTCAAATAAATATAACTTATCTCCTTTTTTGACCTACAAAATAACTTGTATTTAGAATTTGTTTGGAAAGGTTGATTCGAAATAACGCTAAACTATTTGTCGAGCACAGCTAATAAAAGAAATGAGGATAAATTGCTGATGAGGTATGATAATCAAATTTTGCTAACATATCCAATAATAACGCCTTTTTTTACAAAATAGTTTGTATAGCAACTGTTTTTCCCTGAAAAGGTCAGTTAAAACTAACCAAATGGTGCTTTTTTAGCCAGAATAAAGGTATTTTCTACTTTATTGACTTAAAAAATTAGGGGATCATACTAGTGTTTCGTCAAGTGAGAAATGACGAAATATTATATATCGGCTCCGATTTTCGACCACGATTTTCGAGCGGGCTGGGAGTGGCGAAAAATGAGGGAGCGGGAGCAGCACGGAGTAGGGCATTTTTTTCGCCGAGAATTTTGCCTACTTTTTTTCGAATGAAAAAGTAGGTCGCCGAAGGCAAATGCTACTAAAACTACGATCTCAAAATTTAAGAGGGAAATTGGATAAGGCAAATGAGGATTTAAAAAAGAAATTAAAAAATACAAAGTGAAGGCTCATTATTATCGAACGGATTATAAATTGGAGGAACCCTCTGAAGAAATTAATGAGCAGTTGAAGCGGTCTTTTGAAAGGTTAAAATGATTCCACTTCATTCACAAGGTGACCCCAGTCACCTTATGAATACTCAACAATCACAAAAATATTTACATAGACAAAGTCTTTAATTCATAAGGTGACTTGGAGTCACCTTGTGAATAAAAAAAGAGTTGCCAATACTTCTGTACCAGCAACTCTTTTTTATATTTTAAAATAACTTTTTGTTATTTTTTAAATGCTCGTTTTACAATATCCGCTTGTTGTTTTTCATGCACCTTTTTAAATCCAGTTGCAGGAGAAGCACTATGTTTTCTAGCTATCACATCAAAACCTTTGTCTTTGTAATTCGCCAAAATATATCTCCAAGCACCCATGTTTTGAGGCTCCTCTTGTACCCATTTGAATTCTGCATTTTTATATTGCTTGAATATTGCATTCATCTGTTTCGTCGGTAACGGATATAATTGTTCCAAACGAACGATAGCCACATCATCTCGTTTGTTTTCCATTTTATGCTGAATCAAGTCGTAAGCAACTTTTCCTGTACAAAGTAAAACTCGTTTGACTTTTTTAGTGTTACTCTTCGTTACTTGAGAATCATTGATGACCTCTTGAAAACTTGTTCCAGTTTGGAAATCTGCTAAATCAGAAACTGCCAACGGATGGCGAAGCAATGATTTTGGTGACATATTAATCAACGGCTTACGGAAGTTCCAAGCCAACTGACGACGCAATGCATGGAAGATATTTGCAGGGGTTGTCAAATTTGTAACTATAATGTTAGCTTCTGCACACATTTGTAAAAATCTTTCTAATCTCGCACTTGAATGCTCAGGGCCTTGCCCCTCGTAACCATGGGGCAACAACATCACTAAGCCGCTCATTCTTTGCCACTTGCTTTCTGCTGCTGAAATATATTGATCGACAATCGTTTGAGCACCATTGTAAAAATCTCCAAACTGTGCTTCCCAAACAACTAAGGCATCAGGCGTAGCCAAAGAGTAACCATATTCAAATCCTAAAACTCCAAACTCGGAAAGGAATGAATTATAAATTCTAAACTTTCCCTGTTTTTTATCAATTCCATCAAGGCGATTAAGTTCCTTGTATGTTTTAATATCATTAAAAATAACATGACGGTGAGAGAAAGTTCCTCGCTTCACATCTTGACCACTCATACGCACATCTCTATTATCGAGTAAGATCGCTGCATAAGCCATCAACTCTCCCATCGCCCAATCCAGTTGTTTTTTATCCAACAACTTCTGCTTACCTTTTAGCAATCGGTTGACTTTTGTGATCGGATTAAAGTCTTCTGGAATAGTCATCAAATGCTTGATGATTTTATTCATTTTTGCTTTTGAAATTCCAGTTTTTGGTGAAGACTCAAAGTTCTTTAAGTCCGTAGTTCGCTTTAATTTTTTCCAAGCAATTTCAGGTTTCTGATAATCGTAAGGCAATGGTTTTTGTTTGACCTTATCCAATCGAGCTTGTAAATTATCCCAAAATCCTTTTTCAAGACTTTCCGCCATTTCCTTTTCCAACTCTCCTCTTTCCACCAATGCTTCAGAATAAAGTACTCGTGGATCTGGATGAGTTTTAATAAAAGAGTACATTTCAGGTTGAGTAAACTGTGGATCATCACCTTCATTGTGTCCGTGCTTACGGTAACAAACCATATCAATAAATACATCATTATTGAATCGTTGGCGATACTCAGTAGCTAAACGTACTGCAAAAACTACAGCTTCAGGGTCATCTCCATTCACATGAAAAACTGGTGCCTGAACCAAACTTGCCACCCCTGTACAATAGGTAGAAGAGCGTGCATCATCAAAATCAGTTGTAAAACCGATTTGATTATTAATAACAAAATGAATCGTTCCACCTGTATAATAACCTTCCAATTGACTCATCTGAACCGTTTCATAAACAATTCCTTGACCTGCAATAGCAGCATCACCATGTATCAAAATTGGTAATATTTTATCAAACTCACTTCCGTATAAAATATCAGCTTTTGCTCTAGCAAATCCTTCGACTACAGTATTTACTGATTCTAAGTGAGATGGGTTTGGAGCCAATTTTAGATTAATCGTTTTCCCTCCTATTGTTTTTACTTGCGAAGAATATCCTAAGTGATATTTTACATCACCATCTCCAAAACTCAAATCAGGTTCTGATTGTCCTTCAAATTCATTAAAAATATGTTCATAGGTTTTGCCCATGACATTTGCCAAAACATTTAAACGTCCACGGTGAGCCATTCCGATAACTACTTCCTTCACGTCATGAATTGGATGGGTTTCGGTACCTTTCCCAAACAATTTTACCGAATTGGCAGCAGCGTTGATAATTGCATCCAAAGCTGCAATCGTAGCTTCCCCACCTTCTAATGAAAACCTTTTTTGTCCAACATATTTAGTGTGTAGGAATTTTTCAAAACCTACTGCATCACTTAATTTTTCTAAAATCCTTTTTTTAGCATCTATGTCTAAGCCATAACTTTCACGGCTACGGTTTTCGATTTTATCTCGAAGCCACATTCTCTTTTCACGATTTTCGATATGCGAATATTCAAATCCGATATTTCCACAATAAATTTCTTTCAGTCGTTCTATAATTTGTCCCAGAGTGGCATTCTTCATTCCTATTTCTGAACCTGCCTGAAAAACTTGATCTAAATGTTTTTCAGTCAAATTATAATCAGGCAAATCCAAATGAGGTTTTCGATCTCGTCGAGAGCGAATAGGATTGGTGGTAGATTTTAAATGTCCTCTATGACGGAATCCGTCAATGATAGAGTGAACACTTAATTCATCGGGATTGAATCCAGTTGCGCCATTTCCGGTGTAAGTAGCAGAGGTGGTTGCACCGTTTCCGTTTCCGTTTTCAGGTTTTGCAAATTCGAAACCTTGGAAAAAAGATCTCCAACCATCTTCTACAGATGTAGGATCTTCTTGGTATTTTTTATACATGGATTCGATGAAGGACGGGTGTGCATTGAATACGTAGGAATAATCGTTCATTTTAAATTATATTTTCAAGTGTTTACGTAGAATACAACTTTGTGTTTAAGTTGAAAAGGGTTTTTCGTTTTGTTAATCTTGTTTTTTCGCATACCTTATGGATTGGGAAAAACCATAAAAAATTAACACTTACTTTGAGGGGTTAAAAACATCACGTAAACTATTAAATGGTTTGAATAAAATAGGTTCCAAAAAATTTTAACAAATATCGTAGAAAAAATCAAATATATGTTGATTTTATTCATGTTTTCGGTTCTAAATCGCATATTTTTTTAAGAAATAAAAAGTTTATAAAAGTTTCGTTTTTTAAAGAAAAGACGTAAATTTGCACTCCGATTTCAAAATCACTTATTTATAGATAATAATTTTTTAGAAAATATATACTAATGGCACAACATAAGTCAGCAAAAAAAAGAATCCGTCAAGATGCTAAAAAGCGTGTTCACAATCGTTACTACAAAAAAACAGCTAGAACGACTATCAAGAATTTGAGAGAAATGGAAGATAAAGCTGAGGCTACTAAATTATTGCCTAAAGTTTTAAGTATGATCGATAGATTAGCAAAAACAAATACTTGGCATAAAAACAAAGCTGCAAATCTTAAATCTAAGTTGACAAGATTTGTTAACGCAATGAACTAAGATCATTTTTAAAGCTTTGGTAAAAAAAAAGTGTATTCCTCATTGAGGGATACACTTTTTTTTTGAAGAAGGAAAAGCGAAAAGGGAAGACGGATTTAAGATTTGATAAGTTTTTCAAATAACGAAGATCTGCCCCATTCATAAAAAAATATAGTAAGGGAGTAGGAAATAAATAACCTACTCCCTAATCTAGTTAATATCGGAAATATATTGAGTATTGAACGCTGAGACACGGAGTTTGTCGAATACTGTATGGAGGGCGCAGAACATTTTATCAAGAACAATTTAAACCTCTGCATCTCAGCTCATTTTTATTTTAATAAAAATCTTCTGCGACCTAGTACAATATTCGACAAACTCCGTGTCTCAGCGTCTCAGCGTTGAATACTCAATATATTTTGCGTAACATCAGTAAAATAAATGACAATAAACAATTCCTTAGATTGAGTTGAGAAAGGGCATAGGCACATACGAGGATAATTAAAAATCCAGTAAAAAAATACATACTCCCAATTTCGAAATTGGAAATAATCATAGCATAATAAATGGACGATGGGTCAACGAAAGTGTAATCATAAAACAAAGCATTACAAATATTCGCATCGTCCAAATCTGAATATAAAGTTTTGGAAACATGAGAGGATCCAAAGAAAAAAACTCAAATAAGTGAGTGCTCCCAATGTAATGGCAAGCCGCATCATAAATATAGAATGAGGATAAGTAGTTGCTTGATAGCTATCTTCTAATTTGGGGGAAAAGTTAAATGAAGATCGAATTTCTTCTAATCTAACCTTTAAGGATTTTACGTTATTCATTGGTTTAGGGGTTCCGGATTTTTTACCTTTGTAGTATATGAGTAGACAAAATTTAACAGAAACGATTGTCGCATTAGCGACTCCTGCGGGAGTAGGTGCGATAGGTGTAATTCGACTTTCAGGCCATGAAGCTATTGAGATCGTTGATTCCGTTTTTTATGGAAAAAAATTATCTGAACAGGATACACATACCGTTCACCTTGGAACCATCCGAGATAAAAATAATCAAATTATCGATGAGGTTTTAGTTTCTATTTTTAAAACTCCAAAATCTTATACCAAAGAGAATGTCGCTGAAATCAGTTGTCATGGTTCCAATTATATTATTCAAAAGTTGATTCAATTGTTTATAAAAAATGGAGCGCGAATGGCTGAGCCTGGAGAATTCACCTTACGGGCTTTTTTAAATGGTCAAATGGATTTATCGCAAGCAGAGGCGGTGGCGGACTTGATTGCATCAAGTTCGGAGAGTTCTCATACGATTGCGATGCAGCAGATGCGGGGCGGTTTTTCAGATGAAATAAAAAAACTACGTCAGGAGCTGTTGGACTTTGCGAGTTTGATAGAATTGGAATTGGATTTTTCGGAGGAAGATGTTGAATTTGCAAATCGAGATGATTTGAGAACTTTGGTAAAAAAAATCCAATCGTTGATTTATTCCTTGATCGAATCTTTCCGTTTGGGTAATGTTATCAAAAATGGAATTAATACCGTTATCGCAGGTCGCCCCAATGCAGGGAAGTCTACCCTACTCAATGCTCTGTTGAATGAGGAACGTGCCATCGTTTCTGATATCGCAGGTACGACTCGTGATACCATCGAAGAAGTTTTAAATATAAAAGGGGTTGAATTTCGCCTCATCGACACGGCAGGTATTCGAGAGGCTCAAGATACCATCGAGGCCGTTGGTGTGGAAAAGACTTTTGAAAAAATCGAACAATCGGCTTTGCTCATTTATGTTTTTGATGTGATCAAGATGCAACCTGAGGAGGTCAAAGCGGATTTGGAAAAATTAGTAAAAAATAATATTCACTTCCTCGCCATTGCCAATAAAATGGATTTGAATCCATATACCAAAGCAGAACATTATACGAATGAATTTATGACCGCAGAGCAATTTGTTCCTGTTTCTGCTATCGCAAAAATGAATATTGAATTCCTGAAAGAGAAATTATATAACACCGTAATTGCAAATCAACTCAATTCGGAGAGTACGATTGTTTCGAATGCTAGGCATTTTGATGCGTTGCAAAAAGCGCATGATAGTTTGAGTGATGTGCTTCGTGGGATGGATGATGGGGTGACTTCTGATTTTATTGCAATGGATATTCGGCAGGGAATTTATCACCTTGGGAGTATTACGGGTGAAATCAGCACTGACGATTTATTGGGAAATATATTTTCTAACTTCTGTATCGGTAAATAGTTATGCTAAATATGCATAAACATTGTCATTTATATATAAACTCGATAGACTTGGGCGATCTTTAAAAGACTTGGTAAACCTTGTAAGTGAAATTCAAGAAAAAGGTGTTGGTCTAAAAAGTCTCAACGATGAAATCAAAGTTGGTGGTCGTCATCCAGGACTTTCTAAAAAGCAAAAGATAAAGCTATTATTGCAGAACAATTGTATAAAGAAGGAAGGCTATCTGTTTCAGAAATTTGGGAGCATATCTCGATATCAAGAATGACCTTGTAATAATACCTTCGGCATCGAAAAGTAATAATCAATGCTTATATTAAAAATATAGAATCAAAAGATCTTTTCTTTATTGAAAAATATAATAGCTATAATAGCGTAAATACAAAATATACTTTTAAAAATCCAAAACCACTAAATGAAAAACCAATGCATCGCCTCCTAATCATATGGC
The DNA here is from genome assembly GCA_937918905.1 of uncultured Saprospiraceae bacterium. Classification (GTDB taxonomy): domain Bacteria; phylum Bacteroidota; class Bacteroidia; order Chitinophagales; family Saprospiraceae; genus CAJQQY01. The sequence goes on along the minus strand of CAKZSH010000291.1, from coordinate 4,018 downwards.
TATTTATAACTTCCTGTTTTTGGCTAGCTGCTCAAAACCCACATCCCCATTTTCGCAACTACACTACAGATGATGGCCTCCCAAGTCCTGAAGTGCATTACACCATACAAGATACTATGGGCTATATGTGGTTTGCGACAGACAATGGATTGAGTCGATTCGATGGCTATGAATTTAAAAACTATGGCTCACAAGAAGGATTAAAACATCATGTTGTTTTCTATATGCAGAAAGCCCCAAATGGAAGAATATGGCTCTGTACCATGCATGGTCATTTATACTATATAGATGGAGATACTATTCGACCATTTTCTCAGAATGCAGCAATCGAACAATTAAATCCAAACCTTGAAATTGTAATTGATTTTTATATTGATAAGGATGGAATAAAATATCTATGTATTCAGGGTTTAGGTATCCTAAAACTTGATGATAAAACTATAGCTCAACTCATAAAAGGTAGTCAAACTTTTACCGAAAGCTTTATACTTCCATTACCTGATAGATTTATCTATGGAGTAACTAGGTCAGATATCATAAGGGAAAAACTACGACAACAAAACATTCTTCCAGGTGATATTCAACCAGTTGAAATATTATTAAACCCTCCAAACTATTTGGAGCATATCTCTTTATATGATAAAATCAAGGGAGCAGGCGCATGGGCACATCCTATAGGTCCAAACCAACAAATATTAAGATATGCCTCTGGTCATTTTATAAAAATGAATGGTAATCAGATAGATTGGATATTCGATTATGATTCAGAAGTTCAACAAAAAGGTTTTGTTCAAGATCATGAAAATAGATGGTTAATGAGTTGTCTTAGAGGCGGTGGATTAAGAAGATACAATAGTATAGATGATATCCCCTTAAAGCAATATGAACAATTCTTAAATGGTAAATCAATTAGCCATGTATTTAAAGATCTTAAAGGTGGGTATTGGATAAGTACTCTTGAGAATGGTGTTTACTATACTTCTGACTTGAATCTAAAAATCTACGATGAATCTTTTGGTTTACCTGAAAATTTTGTGAGTAGTTTTGATTTTATCAATGATTCGCTAATGTATGTGGGATTACGTCATGGAGCTATGTTTATATTAAACCATTACAACAATACAATTACAAAAACACCTGAATTAAAAAAAAATAGTATCATTTATGATATGCTATATGACTCCAAAAGAAAAGAACTTTGGATAACAAATGCTCGACCAAATTTATTAAGGAGGAATAAATGGAAAACTGATTTTTTTATTGATAAAAACCCTACTATTCTAGGGCTAAAAATGACAGTCAGCCGAGATAGTAATTTCTTATATGGGACAAGCCCTTTTGGTTTTGGCAAAATTGATTTAGATAACCATGATAAGGTGCTCTCTTCAAGCAGCCATGACATACATCTACGTACGCTAAAGATTTGGGAAGATCAAACTCATCGAATTTGGGTAGGAAATGTCAATGGTCTTTTTGAGTTTAAAAATAATCAACTGTACTCTCCTCAACCCTTTCATAAATTATTTAAAACACGGGTCGAAGATATTTCAGAACTCTCGGATGGAACACTTGTGATCGCTACGAAGGGAGAAGGATTGCTTTTCTGGAATGAAAATTTTATTCATCAGCTTACTACCAAAGACGGCTTAACTGCAGATATGCTCGAAAATATATATGTCGATTCAAAAGATCAAATATGGGTGGGTACACTTACGGGACTCAGTAAGATAATTCGCAAAAACGATAATTTTGAAATTAAAAATTATACAACTTTTCATGGCTTGCCTTCCAATGAAATCACTAAGATCAAAGCCTACAATGAACAATTATGGATCGGTACATCTAAGGGATTGGTAAAATGGAAAGAAAAAGAAAAAACAGAATTCTCCCCATCTCCTATTTTTGAATCAACTTTAATCAATAATCAAACATTTGATTTTTATAAAAACTCTTCATTGCCCCATGATAAAAATAATTTAGAATTTCGTTTTTCAACCTTCAACTATAATAATAACGGAAAAATTCTCTACCGCTTTCGACTCAACCAAGAAGATTGGAAAACTACTCGCAACCGTTCCGTCAACTTTACAGATCTTCCTGCTGGGGAATATCAATTTGATGTGCAATCACAAAATGAAGATGGATTATGGAGTGATTCGAATAGTCTTAATTTTGATATTCAACCTGCGTTTTGGCAGACATGGTGGTTTACATTATTAGGCGTAATTGTATTGTTAGGAATCATTGTTTGGAATTATAAAAATCGAATTCGTAGAATAAAAAAAGAGACGCAAGTAGAAAAAGAAATCCTTGAACTTCAAAACACCGCCTTAAAAGCACAAATGAATCCACACTTTATTTTCAACTGCCTAAATTCTATTCAAAACTTTATTGCAAAAAACGACCAGAAAAATGCGACACTCTATCTTGCCCAATTTGCTCAATTGATAAGAGGTGCTTTAAATGCTTCTATGGAAGAAGAAATTTCATTACAAGACGAAGTTACTTTGCTCGAAAATTATTTAAATTTAGAAAAACTTCGATTTAAAGAACAATTTGATTATACGATTCATGTCGATGAAAAACTGGATAAATTTGAAACAACGTTGCCTCCCCTACTATCTCAACCTTTTGTAGAAAATGCTATTATACATGGCTTTGCCAAAACTAATACTGGTGGAAAATTAAATATAGAATTTTTGAAAAGAAATGAAAAACTCGAAATTATAATTCGTGATAATGGACAAGGAATTCTTCAATCTCAAAAAAATACAACTCTAAGTTCTCCAATACACAATGGTGTTGGCATGTCTATTTCTAAAAAACGATTGGCACTTGCGGATAAACTGAATGAATATGATGCACAGGAAATTAAGGATGAGAATGGGATGGTGATGGGGACTGCTGTACGGTTGGTTTTGGAGATTTGAAACTAGAGATGGTTTCGCTTCCCTATGATTTTACAATAACCATAAAAAAAATAGCGAAGCGAAACCATAAAAATCATTTCTCCAAAACCGACTTCAAAGTCTTAGTCGATATATTAAAAAGCCCATTTGACATTTTGCTTACTTCACCATAAAGAACTTTACTATCTTTGGCTTGAATAATTGCTTTTAGCTTGAGATTTTTTTCTTCATAATAAATCACAGCATAACAAACATCCTCTTTTTGATCTTCGATGGCTTTCCATATTTCTTCTTCCTCGACAAATTTTATTTTATATTTATAAGCTGCTTTTAAGGCTTGTTCATTATTCTTTTTCTTGCTGGAAACATCCGTTTTAGCAATGAGTAAGGTTTTCTTTTTGATGTCTTTTTTGTTTTCATTGAATGCTTTTATCATTTTTTTATGGCCAATTTTTCCAATTTCATTTTCGAAAGCAATGTGGCAATAATTATTTAGTAACTGAACAGCTCTAATTATTTCGGCTTGAGTAGCACCAGCTTGAGTCAAGGCATCAAAGAACCACGAAAAATGAAGTTTAATCATATCATCTCCTTTTACCCATTCCTTTTTTCGAAATAATTTCCTGCTTTCTTTTTGCGCCTTTTCACGTAACTTTGAGCGATATAGCCAATACCTTTGGGGAATAATATTTACAGAAGAAACAGATTTGCCAAGTGGTTGTTTTTTTGTTTTCTTTTTTTGATGTAAAAAAAGACCAAGGTTAAAAAGATCATAGCTAAAACTACCATCTCGAGTGATACTAATATTATAAAGTTTTACAGAAGAATAATTTATATCGTTCTCATACTTTTTGAAATCTCTATTTTTAACAAATCGAAAAGGTGTAAAGGTCCAGTATTTTTCTACGGCTGCTTTTAAAGCAGTATTGTACTCCTCTTGTTTTTCTAGTAAAATAAAAATGGTTTCTGTTTCTTTAATTGCTTTTACATTTTTTGTACTTCCCAATCCATATTGAGCAATGGAAGACGAGGTAATAAAAACAAGAAGCAGCATTATGATAATATCTTTTTTAATATTCATTTTTTAAGTTTTATGGTTCATAATTTTT
>CAKZSH010000290.1 GCA_937918905.1 uncultured Saprospiraceae bacterium | reverse complement strand
GAGAGGTGGAAGTGAAAATTTAATTTGTAGTAAATCACGTTTCGCAAGACTAGGAATCGTTGTACTTTTATCTAATTTTTTAAAATTAAATAAAACACAAAAGAAATACAACAACCGTTCATCTAGAATTTCAAATGACGATAGACCGAACGCAGTATCTAAATTCCAAAATTTTTCCTTTACATATATTGGACTATTTATAGTTCCTTTCCTTCCTATTATTGTTGTTTTTTCATTGCATAAATATTCATTTGCTCTTCCCATAACTCCACCACTTCCATAAATTGGGTATGCTCCGTTTTCGTCAATAACTTGTTTTTGACTTTTTCCACTAATAATTTTTAAAACATCATCAAAAGTACATTCTACCCAATCATCTTTCATTATGCTGCAAGTATTTCGTTAAGTTCATCAATAATAGGTTCCATCTCTTGTCCAAAGAGTTGATACATTTTTCCTCTACCGCCATGCCCATCGAAAGGGGTATAATCCAAGTCCCCCAATTCGATATGGTAGCTACTGACTACATGTTCTTTAATCATTCTTAGCCAGTACATTTGTTCAGGTGTAAAGCGATTATGTTGCCCAGCGTTTTGTTTAAAAATCCATTTTTGAAAATTCTCATCAATGGTTTTATCATAAGCTTTGAGTTCGGTATCAATTCCACAAGCTCGTCGTATCAGCGAAACCAACGCCGTCAGTTCATCTTTAGGCTGTTCGCTTTTGACTTCTTCGAGCGCAATATAAGCATTCCAAACAAAGTCAGGAGCTAAAGTTGGTTTTTCTAATTTAAGTTTTTCCATCACCTCTTTTATCATTTTAAAAGTGATGCTCCGACGGTTATAAGGTTGATTATAAAAAATGCTCAATGCTTTGATTTCGTCTTTGTTGGCTTCCAAGTATTCCGTAAAATCTTTGACAATCGCTTTGGCTTTATCTACCGAAGTGGTGTCCCATTCTGATTTGGTTACCGTATCGAGATTGATGGTGTCGATGATTTGCTCGTGTTGTTTTCTAACATTATCGATGTATTCGTTGAGTTCTCCATTAAATGTTTTTGCTGCTTGGAATACCAGTTCCTCTTGCGCTTGTTTTTCAGCAGCAGCTTCGATGGCAGGCGTTCGATTTTCGATAGGTGTTTGTTCGATGATTTGTTTTGCCTTTTCTTCTATTTCGTCAGGGTCAAAAGCGGCAATCAATTCTTTGGTGATTTGTTTTAAATTTTTTCCACCTGAAAATTCTAAGAGTTTATCTTTCTCTTTGTCGGTGATTTGTTTTTCCAAACGAATTAACCGATTCGCTAAGGATAAAAATAAATCTTCCTTCGCAACGCCCATCGTAACTGCGCCCAAAAGGTCTTTTAATGGAATACCTCGTTTTCGTTCCAATGGTCGGCTATCGGTTTTTTTAGATTTGGTAGCACCGACTGCATCTACGATAATAAAATGGGTTTTGCTTTTAGCCGTTTTGGAAACCAATTGGAGCGAGTCATTATTGATGGTTCTCGTTCCACGTCCTTTCATTTGTTCAAAATAATTGATGCTTTTGACATCACGCATAAAGAGCAACACCTCCAAGGGTTTGACATCAGTACCTGTTGCAATCATATCTACGGTCACCGCAATTCGAGGATAATAGGAATTTCGAAAACGGTTAAGAACCGACTTGGGGTCTTCTTCAATTTTGTAAGTTACCTTTTTACAAAATCCATCGCCTTCGGCAAATTCTTCTCGAATGATTTTGATAATATCATCGGCATGGCTATCGGTCTTTGCAAAAACTAAAGTCTTAGGCACTTCGTAGTCTCCATTTTCATCAAATCGTTTTGGGAAAATAGTAGTCCGTAAAGCTCGTTTATATTCTTTGATGATATTTCGAATCTGGCTAGGGTTGACGACTTTTTTATCCAAGTCATTTCTTTTATAAGTAGTGTCTTCGTCTTCCTGTTGCCATCGCTTTGCTCTAGTTAATTTATCTCGTCTATCTACAAACCAACCTGCTTTGATGGTTTCCCCATTTTTAGAAATTTCGGTTTCGATGGTGTACACATCATAAGGTACATTCACTCCATCCGAAACAGATTCTTCATAAGTGTATTGACTCACAACATTTTCATTAAAAAAACCAAAGGTTCGTTTATCAGGAGTTGCGGTCAAACCAATGAGGAAGGCATCAAAATAATCCAAGACTTGTTTCCATAAATTATAAATGGAACGGTGGCATTCATCAATGACAATAAAATCAAATTGTTCGATAGGAACTTTAGGGGTGTACTCTACGGGAACAGCTTGTTTTTTATTTCGTTGTTTGTCCATCCAACTCGACTCGTTCGGATTTTCTAACTCTGCACTTTCATCTAATTCTTCTCCTTTCAGAATAGAATACAATCGTTGAATGGTGGAAATACAAACTTGGCTATCCGATGCGATATAACTCGAAGATAATCGTTGGACATTATAAAGTTCTGTAAATTTTCGATTATCATCATTAGGCTGAAAAGTCATAAATTCTTGTTCCGCTTGTTCGCCTAAGTTTTTGGTATCTACTAAAAATAGGATTCGTTTGGCATCTGCATGTTTGAGTAAGCGGTAAACAAAAGTAGCTGCGGTAAAAGTTTTACCTGCGCCCGTTGCCATTTGGATTAAGGCTTTGGGGCGGTTATTTTTAAATGAAGTTTCGAGGTTATTGACTGCTACGATTTGAGCAGGTCGTAAACCCGTTGTATCTAGTTCTGGAATATCTTGTAATCGCTCTCGAAGTGGTTTTCCTTTTTTAAGCCATTCGGCAAATGTCTCAGGTCGATGAAAAGAAAAGACACGCCTTCCTCTAGCTTTCGCATACCGAAAATCTCTAAAGCGAGTTAAAGTACCTGTACTTTCATATACAAAAGGAAGTGGGTCATTGTTGAGGTATTTGAGTTTGGCGTTGGCGTAGTCGGAGGATTGTTCTTCTACGGTGGTCAGTCGGTGTCCTTCTTCTTCTCGTTTGGCTTCAATAATGCCTACGGGTTTTCTATCTACAAAAAGAACATAATCGGCTGGGCCCACATCTGTCTGATATTCTCTAACGGCGACTCCATGACTTGCCGAGAGGTCTACTTTCTTTTTAGATTGAACGACCCAACCTGCTAGTTGAAGCATCTCATCTATTTTGTCTCGTGCAATTTGTTCTGGATTTTGGTTCATGTCGCCTTGTTATAATTAATAGAGAAATGTTTTTTAAGCTAGTTTTCTCAAGGTAGGAATGTAAATTTAGCAAACGATCTTGACATAAAAAAGCTATATCAAGGCTAAGTATCGGTCAAATAATAAGTTCCTGATTTGGACGGAATCTTTTGTCCTCATTTTTCATTTTAATTCAGTCAAAGTATTAACAATTATCCTTCATTAAAATAAAAACTGAGAACAAAAATATTCTCGTCTAAATCGGGAACTTATTATTTGACCGTTACTTAAATAATGATAAATAATTTTTTAATTATTCATTAATTAGCGATGGCTGCGAAGGGATCAGATGTCAATCCGTAAGCTGCAAGACTAACCGCTCCTTTAACATCACTTATTTTTAAATCAAAAATTCGACTTTTATGAAGGGTTGCAATTTTTGCACCTGTATCCAGAGTGACCCAATCTTCCCAAGAGAACTCAAGACCACCAACTGGAATAATACTGACCCACATTTTATAACTTTTAGGTAATCCATTTTCATCTAGAATCCATGCATACGAATCGCCAGGAGTAACTCCACCAGACTCATATGAAACCATCATTGCATCTCTGTCATCGGCGGTTTTTATTATGCTTCGACTAGTGCCTTCATCAAATGCTTTTACCACAGCATTGAGCCAAAAGGAATCATTACAGAAATGAGACCATGCTTTGTCGATCAAAGTTTTAGCTTTATCACCAACTACTTCAACCCCTTTTTTAAATGCTTTTCCTGTAACAGATTTGGTGTGTAGCAGTACTTCATTATTATCCCACATTACTTTTACAAAGTTGCGGCTTTTGTCCCAAAGGTATTTTTGTCGTCCAGCAAAATCCCAACTGATAATAGCTGTGGTATCCCATGCAGGTTTGTTAACTGCAGCCATCATTTTTTGAGCCAAAGCATCTGCTTCAGGGGAAGGAGTGGCTTCGGGCTTAGACTCATGGGCCATAAAACCGATAGCAGTCAAAATTAAGAGAAGACCAGCAAGTCCGATAAAAAACCATTTAAAGAATTTTTTCATTATTGTTTGTTTTGATGATGTTAATAAAAACAAATAGGCTAATAAGTTTTTCTCTGTTTTTTGGGTTGGATAATATAATGTTTTTGATTTTTGGTCAACCAGCCAAATGAATTTGGCGGTTATTTTTAAAGAAATTTCCGCCAACCTTTTTTTCTTGAAATATGAAAATAGGGAATTGCTTTTGCCCCAAATCCTTCAATCCATTTTTCATTATTATTAAAATCCAAAATTACAGGACGACGTGCATTGGTTTGAATTATTCGATCGATCAATAATAAATGAGCACCCGAACTGATTCCTTCTGGTGAAACTGTTCCGATGAGACTCATCATTTTTCCATGACTAAAAATAAAAAAATCTGCTGCTAAAATAGAACCTTTTTCATCTTGAACGGTACTTGCAAATCCTAATCCTCTATGCATGACATTATACATAATACGTTGTAAAGCATGAAATTTTTCTTCTACGCCTTTTTTATCCTTGGTATGTTTTTTATAAAAATCTGCCAAGACTTCTGGCTTTACATTAGAATTAGAAATGAGTGGAATATTTTCAGCTTTGTGGATGAGTTCTTTTGTTTCTTTGCTATAATTTAATTGAAGGCTATCGTAATCTTTATTTAAAAATAAAGTATAATTCGTTTGTTTGTTTTGTGCAAAATCTAAATTTGGCGAAGGGATAATTCCATCATTGAGAGAAATTTCAATGTTTTGATATTCAGGAGGAATGGCATTGAGGAATGCATTGATTCGTTTTTGAGATAACATATTCACGGAATAGATCCCTGTGGAACGAATGAGTTGGGGAAGATACAACGCCTTGGTATTCAACATTTTAGGTTGCCAAATTAATGGAAGTGCAGATTGATAATCACCTTCAACTAAAGCATCCCAATCTTTTGCGACATTATTCAAGAACCACATATAGCCAAATACATTTCCATTACTTGCATAATGAACACAGCTATTCCATTTTGTCTTATCTATTTCTTCGGCTTTTATATGATGTATCTGCATTTTTTGATTCTCCTATTTTGAATGTGCAAAAATAGAACAATTTATTTCAGAAATAGATGTGTGGAGGGGGTTTAATTATTGGTAAGTTAGGAAGTAATTTACGTTTTCGGAGAATAGTGAGATGGGGACGCCGCATCCGTGTGTCATCAGCGTTCTCATCTCACCATTATTCGAAAAAAAGTACATCAAATAAAAATCCCATGTCTCAAAAAAGAGACATGGGATTATATATTTAAAAGATTGTATTCGATTAAAAATTCGCAGCTTCCACTTTATAATCACCCTGCTTCAATCGAACTGCTACTGCTGAAAATGCTTCCAATGTATCTTCTACATCTTGCAAAGTATGCGAAGCCGTTGGAATCAATCGCAACAAAATCATTCCTTTAGGAATAACTGGATATAAAACAATCGAACAGAAAATTCCGTGATTCTCTCGCATATCATAAACCAATGCTTGCGCCTCTTCCACAGAACCATGCATGTACACAGGAGTTACACAACTATTCGTATCTCCCAAGTTAAATCCACGAGCTTTCAATCCTGTTTGCAAAGCATTTACGATAGTCCATAATTTATCTTTATACATTGAGTTTCCTTTAATCATCGACAATCGTTTTCGAGCACCTACTACGATAGGCATCATCAATGATTTTGCAAAAACTTGCGAACGCATATTGTATTTCAAATAACGCATGATATTCGTTTCTCCTCCAAAGAATGCTCCTACACTTGCCATTGATTTTGCGAAAGTAGCAAAGTACACATCAATCTCATGCAAGACTCCTTGCTCCTCACCAGCACCTCTACCATTGGCACCCAATACTCCAAATCCATGAGCATCATCGACCATTAATCTAAATTCATATTTATCTTTTAGGGCAACAATTTCTTTTAATTTACCTTGGTCCCCTCGCATTCCGAATACACCTTCAGAAATCACTAAGATTCCACCGTCAGTTCCTTCGACCAATTTGGTCGCCCGTTTTAATTGTTTTTCCAAACTCTCCATATCATTATGAAGAAAAGCAAAACGTTTTCCCATATGTAATCGAACTCCATCTACAATACATGCATGACTTTCTGCATCATACACAATCACATCTCTACGAGAAACTAGTGCATCAATAGAAGATACAATACCTTGGTATCCAAAATTGACCAATGCCGTAGATTCCATGCCCATAAATTCTGCTAATTCTCTTTCGAGTGCTTCGTGTTCAGTTGTATTTCCAGTCATCAATCGAGAACCCATTGGATAAGCCAATCCCCAATCTGCTGCAGCTTGACCGTCGATTTCACGTACTTCAGGTAAGTTGGCTAAACCAAGGTAATTGTTGACACTCCAACAAACGACTTCTTTTCCATTGAAAGTCATTCGATTAGCAATAGGCCCTTCTAATCTTGGAGCGATAAAATATCCTTCGCCTCCGTTTTCGGCATATCGTCCGAGTGGACTTTCAGAGTTGTTAAGTTTTGCAAATAAATCCATCTTAGATTATGTTTGTTTAGGTGAACAAGTTGTTCTGTTATTGAATAGAGTTTTGATAGGAATTTGGTCGCCATAAAATCAGGTGAATCGTAAAAGCCAACCTACCTGATTCCTGTAACCTCCCTCCAGAAATCGATTGAAGATAGGGAAAGTTGTCACGTTTTAAATTACCTTTTAATAGTGAAATGGTGGATGAATATTAGGAAATGGTGAATTTGAAGGTTTTTAGGGTGAAAAAAAACGAAAAAATGAGGTAAAACGAGCATTTTAGAAATTGATATTCTAACTATTTAAAATATATTTGTAGGGTTTTGATTTGAAAAATATTCAATCAACTCTACAACAAACAAAAAACTCACATAATTATATGAGTGGACAAAAAACAACAATCGTCGTCAGATTGATTTTGGAGAAAGATGATAAAATTCTTTTTTTAAAAAAAACAGCTCAAAATGGCGGTGGATATTCATTAGTAGGTGGCAAGGTAGAAAATAACGAATCTGCGAATAAGGCAATTATTCGAGAGAGTCTTGAAGAGGCCAATATTCGTATTAAAAGGAAACACCTCCGCCTAGTTCATATCTTTAAAAAAGAATATGATCGAGAATTGATTTTACTTTATTCTGCTAAAAAATGGGAAGGGAAATTGGAATCTCGCGAGTTGGAGAAATTTAAAAAAGTGGTGTGGATGAAGAAAAATGACTTACCTAAAAATATTTCAGAAGTAACTAATCATTTGTTGGAAGCTTTTTCGAAGAAGCGGTTTTTTTCGGAAGAGTTTATTAATTGGATAGAGGAGAAGGAAAGTTAGAAATCTTTTCAGTATTAAATTCACGAGTCAAGGTTTGACTTGAAAAGTCAAGCTTTGACTTATGAGAACTTCAATATAAGTCAGGCTTTGATTTACGAGAACATCATTATAAGTCAAGGCCTGACTTGAAAAGTCAGACCTTGACTCGTGTATCTAATATTGAATCTTAAAAAT
>CAKZSH010000289.1 GCA_937918905.1 uncultured Saprospiraceae bacterium | reverse complement strand
ATTTTTTTTAAATCTCGAATAATACTAACGTAATTTTCAACATTAGCATTAGCAGGTTGGTTGTTGCTTTGAGAAAAAGCAATAAACGAAAACGACATTATTAAAAATGTGAATAGGAGTTTCATTATTTCGATATTAGGTACTAGAAAAATCAGTTTGCAAAAATACAGAGAACTTTTAAACACTTGCGTAAAGGGTGTATAATACCGAATTAAATGAAATATGTCGTACATCTCGAAATATTCCAATTAATTCGGTATAAATTTACAAGTGTTAATGTTGTAAAAAAGTTGAATCGGAAATTATAATCGAGAAGTTATTAAAAGATTAAGGTCAGTTGATTTTATTTTAAATCGTTCTCCAAGGTATTCATTAGTCAAACAACCTTTGTAGGTGTACACTCCATTTCGAATACCATGGTCGCTATGAATCAGATTTTCAATACTTCCTGTATTGCCCGCTTGTAATAATATAGGTGTCAAAATATTACTCACCGCAATTGAAGCAGTACGTGCTACTCGTGACGCAATATTAGGAACACAATAATGAATCACACCATATTTAGTAAAAGTAGGACGCTCATGCGTGGTCACTTCGGAAGTAGCAAAACATCCACCTTGATCTATACTAACATCAATAATGACAGAACCTTGTTTCATTTTAGATACAATCTCTTCACTTACTACAATAGGCGTACGCCCATGCTTGGAATGGATTGCACCTATTGTAACATCCGCTGTACGAAGTTCTTTTTCTAATTGAAAAGGATTAAAAGAAGAGGTATTCAATTGTCGGCCTACACGATTTTGTATCCGCATTAACTTTGAAATATTATTATCAAAAATACGAACATCTGCACCTAGGCCCAATGCTGCACGAGTTGCAAATTCTGCTACGACTCCTGCTCCTAAAATCACCACCTTCGCTGAAGGTACACCTGATACTCCTCCAAAAAGAACCCCTTTTCCATTATTTGAATTAGTCAATAATTCTGATGCTGTAAGTATTGAACTCAACCCTGCCATCTCACTCATAATTCTTACAACTGGAAAAATACCACTTCCATCTTTGATATATTCCATCGCCAAAGCAGTAACGCGTTTGGCTTTTAATTTTAAAATAAATTCAGGAGTGATAATCGGCAACTGAAGTGGTGAAAAAAGAATTTGACCTGGTCGTAAAAAATCCATTTCTCTCAAGGTAGGCGGAGCTACTTTTATTAAAATATTTGCTTTGTAAACCTGATCTTGGCTGTAAGCAATATCTGCACCTGCTTCCGAAAAATCATGGTCGGTATAATTAGCTTTTAGCCCTGCATCTTTTTCTACAACTACCCGATGCCCATGAGCAATCAACGATGCAACTGCTGCTGGAGTTAAGGCAACTCTATTTTCTTGAAGGGTGGTTTCTTTTGGAATCCCAATAAAAAGTTTGTTAGGCTTACGCTGCAATTGCAACATTTCAGTTTGAGTTTCAAACTGCCCTTCTGTAAAAATTTTTGGTATCGGTATGCTCTTCTTCGTTGCGCTCACGTTATTAATGAATAATTAAGAACCTGCCTTTGCCGGCAGGCAGGTGAAAAATTAATAATTGGCTTCAAATATAATTAATCGCTCTAAACTCACAAAGTGGTTTTAAATTGAACCAAGTTGAATGGAGAGTAGAAGATTATTTACTAAAAATAAACCTTCGCCCTGAGTTTTCAAAAATTTCAATATGAATTTTTATGATGTCGTCAGGTAGCCAATGTTCTATGATTTCTGCCCATTCGATAAAGCAGTAGTATTTATCATAAAGATAATCTTCAATTCCAATATCAAGTGCTTCTTGCTCACTTTTTAACCGATAAAGGTCAAGATGGTGAACTAATTGTTCTTTTTCGGAAGATTTATTGAGATAAGTGTACTCATTTACAAGAGAAAAGGTAGGACTTACTACTCGTTCTCTTACTTCTAAGTGTTTACAGATATTTTGAATAAATGTTGTTTTTCCAGCACCTATTTCTCCATAAAACATCATTTTTTTTCTCCCTTCGGAAAATTCTAATAATGCACTTACTGCTTTTGGTAAATCATCAATGGATGGAATTGTTATCTCCATTTTTTTATTAATCGTTTTTTGTTGATTAAAAATTCAAGATACGCAATTAGCTACGGACTGACACGGACTGACACGGACTTTACTCTAACGTGAATCTAATTTAGAAAAATAACAAGTTTTTCTAAATCTATAATCTTAAATCCATAATCATAACTAAAGAAATTACTTCGCATAAAATGAAAGACCTTTATTTAATTGTTCTTTAAAAGCTTGTCCTACATCCAACTTTTGACCACCTTCCATTTCCACAAAAGCATCTAGTTTTTTAATATGCCTTTTGATGTAGGCAATATTTATCATGTACGATTTATGAATCCGTAAAAGTGTTGTTTTAAAAAACACTTTTTGACATTCTTTCAAATTCATGGTAGTTAAAACTTGGGTGCCATTTTTCAAAAAAATATGAGTATTCCTACCTTCCGATTGAAGATAAATAATCTCATTGATGGTCAAATAGATTAATCCATTTTTAGTAGGAAGATCAATTTTTTTATTGGGGTCAATTTCAGAGTATTGGACACTTGTTGAGTTTATGATGTTACTTCTTTTTTCTTTAATCTTGATTGCTCTCGATACAACATTAATGAGTTCGTCAATATCAATTGGTTTTAATAAATAGCCTGTCGTAAATGTTTCGAAAGCTTGTAATGCATATTGCTCATAGGCAGTTGTAAAAACAATTTGAAATTGAACATCATCAAAATATTCTATTAACTTAAATCCCGAATAATTTGGCATTTCAACATCTAAAAAAACAATGTCAGGTTGATGTGTTTGAATTGATTTGACACCAGATAAAACATCATCTGCTTCTCCTAAAATACTAACTTCTGGACAATACTCTCTTAGCAAACTTCTTAGCGTATTGCGATTTCTAACTTCATCATCTACTATTATGGCCTTTAGCATTTGTTAATGGTATTGGATATTGAGTATTGAGACAAAAGAAATTCACAATCCGTAAAATCCCAAGACCCAATACTCATAATCTTAGATTTATTTTATTGAAAAATTCTAATCATCACTTTTGTACCTGCTGCACTTCCATCTTCATTTTTTAGGTCTTCGATTTTTAGTCCAAGTTTGTCATCTTCGGCAGTATTTAATAAATCAATTCTTTCCTTAGTCAAACTCATTGCTCTTGATCTATACACTTTTTCATTTCTCTTATTTATTTCTATTGAGGCATCTCTACCTACTCCATTATCTTCTATTTCGCAAAGCAAGTAATTTTCTTTCTGAAAAAATCTAATATAAAGTTTTTTATTTTCTTTAAGATGCATCAATCCATGTTTAAGTGCATTTTCGACATAAGGTTGAATGAGCATGGATGGAACAAAAGTAGATTCAATATTTATTTTATCATCCACTTCAAAAAAATATTGAAACTTATCCTCAAATCTCAATGCCTCTAAACTCAAATATAATTTCAAATAATCAATTTCTTTTTTTAGGGAAATCTTATTTTTATTGGACGCATCTAAAATATTCCGCATTAATTTTGAGAACTTCGAAAGATAATGATTGGCAGATCTTTTGTCTTCTTGAATAATAAAATCTTGAATAGAATTAAGTGCATTAAAAATAAAATGAGGATCCATTTGAGCTCTCAAAGCAATAAGCTGAGAGTCTTTTAAATTTTGTTGTATCTCATTTCTATTCTTCATTTCATTAATAACCACTTGTAAAACTTTAGCTCCTAAAAGAAAAAATAACAATGCAGTTACAAGATAAAACCACCATGTCTGCCAAAAGGCTTTTTCAATTACAAAAGTAATTTTTTTCATCTCAGACCAATCCGAGTTTAACGTTTTTGCTTTAAGCGAAAATTCATATTCGCCATAAGGCAATGCAGGATAAGATGCTTCATTTATTTTAGATGTTATCCATTCGTCACTCAACCCTTTCAATTGATATTGATATTGAATATCCTTAGCGTTTTTGAAGGTTACGCCATTAAAAATAATTTTAATATTGTTTTTATCATATGGTAATGTATAACTCAATTGAAGTGTTGTGTCTTGATTTTCAATTTGAAAGTTAGAAATGGAAAGTGCTGGAATTGGGTTGAAAATTTTATAGTCTTCCTTAAAAACAGCTAACCCCCTATTCGTAGCAACGTAAATTTTATTATCTACCAAATGTATATCTTTGATTTCATTGGATGGAAGTCCATTATCTTTTCGAATGGTTTTAATAGAAAAATCAGATAGATTGATTTTGCTAATTCCATTGTTTGTAGCAATCCATGCAAAATTTTTATTCAATAAAATTTTATGACAATTATTGCTGGATAGGTTATCCTTCGTCGTGATATGCTTTATAACTTCATTGTTGTTCAAAAGAAAAATTCCATTCGCTTGAGTAGCCAGCCAAAGTGTACCATCCTCCGCTAATTGAATATCTCTTATATCTTGCTCAATTGCTTTATTTTCTATTTTTTTACATTCTAAATTTTTACAATAAAAAAGACCCGCTACTGTTCCAATCCATGCATCATCATCATTCCCCAAACAAATAGCATATGTTCTTTCTTTAATTAAAGTTTGTCGATTTTTATCTTTATCATAGTATACCAACCGTTCAAAATTTCCTAACCAGAAATCACCATTTCTTCCAATTACTCCCGTCTTTAGACCTGTACCTGAATATGTTTCCACTAATTTATAAGGGGCTTTATTTAATTTAAATCCTCCTATACTAGAAATTACATATCCTTCCTGAGTTTCCTTTTTGATAGATACATCATAAATTTCAGAATTACTTACAGCCACTTTTTTCTCAAAAATAGGTTCCAATTTTTCATTTAAAATACTTACCCAATTATTATTATATCCAATAACAATTTCATTTTTAGAAAAAGAATTAACCGTAGCTACTTTATTTCCATATTTTTCTCTTTGGTAAATTTCAATTTCTGTTGAAGATAATTTAAAGACACCATCCCGTTGAGTTGTTATCCAATAATTTTTCTCTGAATCTTGAAAAATATTTTGAGTAACATTTTCTTTAAGCAGGTGTATTAATTTTGTACTCCCGTCTTTTTGTTTTTGAAAATACAAAACACCATCACGAGTGGCAATCCAAAGATTATCATCAACATCCGTAAACAGATTGTTAATTCCTGCATCAAGGAGATGATTGATCTCAACATATACTGGTTTTAGAATATGATCGTCAATAGAAAGAGAATATATTCTATGATCATTCGCAACCAACATAGAATCCTTATAACTTGTAGAAAACATAGGAAACCCTCGTTTGGGATGAGGTATTGTTCTTTCATCATACGGTGTGAACGAATATTGATAATTCTTAAAATGGTTTACCCCTTTAGAACTTAAAATAATATTATGATCCTTATCAATCGATGATATTATCTTTAATCCATTTAACATGCGTCCTTTGAAGGGTTCATGATTGATATCTTGACCTAAAGTATCGGATTCAATTATCACTCTTACATTTTCAGGATGCAGAAACCAATAGTTTTGATTTTCATCTTCAAAAATATCGTCTATAGGATCATTAGAGAGGTTGTGTTGAAAAGAAAATAATTCATCATCTTTTAAAAATAAAAGTCGCTTTGCTAAATCGGTCATCCAAATTCGATCCTTGGAATCATAGAACAAACTAATGACTTCACCCTGAATATTTTCATTTTTAAAAGGTTGAAATTCTTGGCCATCATATTTACAAATTCCTCCATCCGTAGCCATCCAAAGAAAATTATTTTTATCATGAATAATTCTATAAACTGTAGAACCTGGAAGTCCATCCTCAGTCGTAAAATGTTGGAAAGCAAAGTTTTGAGACCATCCAAATTGGAAGGTAAAAAAAATGAAAAATGATATGGAAACAAGGGTTTTAATATTCAATGAATTTTTATAAAATGAATGTCAACAAAAGTAATCGAAAAATAAATCAAAATCAAAATGTCAATCAAAATCAAACAAAGTTGAACTCGAATTCACGATCTAAATTTTTGATTTTGATTGACATTTTGATTTTGATTTAAGATGTTAATAATCTTGTTTTTTTGTGGAAAAATATTTTGTTTTTTGTCCTCTTTTTGGTGATACTATCTTCTGCGTTTACTTTAAAAATACATATATTTTTCGTATCTTTGCAGCTATGGATGTAAATGAAAATAACGACAAAAAAGAGCCTCAAAAAGGCAATTATGATGCAGGTAATATTACCGCACTAGAAGGATTAGAAGCAGTTCGTAAAAGACCTGGAATGTACATCGGAAGTACCGATACCAAAGGACTTCACCATTTAGTATGGGAGGTAATTGATAACTCCATTGATGAGCATTTAGCAGGGCATTGTTCTCATATCGAAACTGTTATTCATCCCGACAATTCTATTACTGTAAAAGACAACGGAAGAGGTATTCCAACAGGTATTCACAAAAAGTTGAAAAAATCAGCTTTGGAAGTGGTAATGACCGTTCTACACGCAGGTGGTAAATTTGATAAAGATACCTATAAAGTATCGGGTGGTTTGCATGGTGTGGGGGTTTCTTGTGTGAATGCACTATCTTCTTATTTGCGAGCAGAAGTACATCGTGAAGGTGTAATTTTTGAACAGGAGTACAGCCAAGGAAAACCTAAAGCTGATGTCAAAGAAATTGGTAAAACAGATAAGACTGGAACCAATATTACTTTCAAACCAGATCAAGAAATCTTTGAAGTAGAAGAGTACAAATATGAAACTCTTTTAGGTAGAATTCGGGAGTTATCTTTCTTGAATAAGGGATTACATTTGACGCTGACTGATGAAAGAGAAAAAGATGAAGAAGGAAATTTTAAATCAGAATCTTTCTTGTCAGAAGGTGGATTGATGGAGTTCGTTCTGTATTTGGATGCAAATCGTCAAAAGTTAATTGAGACTCCAATATATGTTACAGGAAAAGAAGATAACGTAGAAATTGAAGTCGCAATGACTTATAACACTTCATTTGCAGAGTCAATTCATTCTTACGTAAATAACATCAACACAAGAGAAGGTGGTACGCACGTAAGTGGTTTCCGTAGAGCAGTCAACAGAGTATTCAAACAGTATGGTGATGATAATGGATTTTTCAAAAAATTAAAATTCAATATCTCTGGAGAAGATTTTCGAGAAGGTTTGACGGCAATTGTTTCTGTAAAAGTTCCTGAGCCTCAATTTAAAGGTCAGACAAAAGGAGAGTTAGGAAACTCAGAAGTGAATGGAATTGTATCTCGTGCAGTAGGTGATATTTTAAAAGCTTACTTAGAAGAAAATCCTAAGCAAGGTAAAAGAATCATGGATAAAGTGATTCTTGCTGCAACTGCTAGAAACGCCGCTCGTAAAGCGCGTGAAATGGTACAACGTAAAAATGTACTTACAGGTAGTGGCCTTCCTGGAAAACTTTCTGATTGTTCTTCCAAGGATCCTGCTGAAAGTGAAATCTTTTTAGTTGAGGGAGATTCGGCAGGTGGTACTGCGAAACAAGGAAGGGATAGAAAATTCCAAGCGATCCTTCCGCTTCGTGGTAAAATCTTGAATGTTGAAAAAGCAATGGAACACAGGATTTATGAAAATGAAGAGATCAAAAATATGTTTACAGCTTTGGGGGTTTCGATTGAAGAGAAAGATGGAATCAAAATTTTAAATACTGAAAAGTTACGTTATCATAAGGTAGTCATCATGTGTGATGCCGATGTCGATGGTAGTCACATTGTTACTTTGATTTTGACATTCTTCTTTAGATATATGAGAGTATTAGTTGAGCAAGGATATATTTATATTGCAGCGCCACCATTATATATGGTAAAAAAAGGAAAGCAATTTAGATATTGTTGGAATGAGGAAGAACGCCAAGAAGCAGTAGCTGCATACTCTAAAGGTGAGGATGATAAATCTGTAAAAATTCAACGTTACAAAGGTCTTGGAGAGATGAATGAATTGCAACTTTGGGAAACAACAATGGACCCTGAAGGTCGTACATTACGTCAAGTTCAAATCGAAGATGCTGTTGAAGCAGATAGAGTTTTCTCAATGTTGATGGGAGATGAGGTGCCGCCTCGTCGAGCATTTATTGAAGCGAATGCGCATTATGCTAATGTGGATGTGTAACACGTTATTTACGTAAACGTAGCTGCGGGTTTTAACCCGCAGTAAAAATATACTAAAAAGGATTTGTAGTTTAACTACAAATCCTTTTTTCGTAACGCAAGGTTGTAATACAGAGTTTAAGGATAATATGATTTGTATTTTTTTCTGCGGGTTAAAACCCGCAGCTACGTTTAACGTGAATACGTTTGACGCAAATAGTGTGTTATTTTACCTTCCTTCCTTTCCAACGATACTCCTTTTTTACATTTCCTAAAAACCCAATTACTGCAATGTAACTGATATGAAATATTTGAGCAGGCAAAAATATTTTCATTAAATCTTTTCTTTTAAAAAATCCGCTCATTTGATTTAAGAAAAAATAATCAATGATTGTTTTTATCAAAATTTGAAAAAGAAAAACCCATCCTATTTTTTCAAAAAATAAAAACAGTAAAAAAAAATTTAACACAATACTTACACAAAAGAAAAACACGATTGCTAAAATGATAAGAATCTGAAATTCTTGATAGCTTCCTGATTTTGAAGCCCACCGAATTCGTTGTTGGGTAAATGGTTTTAAGTCACCAATGGCTTTGGTGAGAACCGTAGCTTTTTGATTTTTTAAAAACGCAATTTGGTCAGGAAACCGCTTTGCCATTTTTTGCATTAAAAGCATATCATCTCCAGATGCAATGGCATCTATTCCTTCAAAACCATCCACTTCGTAAAATGCTTTTTTCTCATACGCTAAATTTGCACCATTGCACATGTTCATAAATTGTCGATGAATCCCTGCGCCAGTCACGCCCATCATTCCTATAAAATCTAAGGATTGACATTTTTCAAAAAGAGATTTTTCATCATAAAAATTTACAGGAGCAGCAATAAATTTATAGGGTTTTCCCTCATTTTGTCTTTCCGAATTTTCATAAAACGACACAATTAAATTCAACCAATCAGGAGGAACAATACAATCTGCATCAGTTGTAACAATCAATTTACCAGACGATTGAGCAACGGCAACTTCAATCGCTTTCTTTTTAAAAGACAATAATTGAGCACGATCTTTTACATGATTTTTTAAAAATAAAACTCGAACATTTGGTTGTTCAAATGCTTCTACAATTTCTGCGGTATCATCTGTAGAATGATCGTCAATGACAATTATTTCAAAAAGTTGAGAAGGAAATTTTTGATTTAAAATGGATTGAATGCATTGTTGAATATTTGCAGATTCATTACGGGCAGGGATGAGAATAGAAACTTTCGTTTTTGGAAAAAAACTAGAAGGGACATTCCATTGAGGAATTACATTCCATCCTTCGATGTATCGAAGCATGATAAAAATATATGCGATTGCCAAAAAACATGAAATGTAAATATAGTACTCCATTGAAGTGATAAATGGAAAAAGTGGGTTTGGAGTAGATTAGATATTCACAAGATGACTTGTCTTTGCCCGTAGGCAGATTTCAAATCACCTTGTGAATTGAATTAAGTTTTTACTCTTCAAACAAATCTTCGTAATCGTTTCTACGAGTTTCTTTTTGTTTTTTTCTAATAGGAGGTAATTCAATAAGATCTGGTTTTACAGGCTTGTCAGGTCGAATATCTTCTACCTCTTCAAATTCAGCATACTCTCCTTGTTGTCGAGTTTCAAATTGTTTTTTCAAGTTGCCTACCTTCCGAATTAACATTGCTTTTCCAAAAAGATATAATGCAACTATCGGATATAAAAATACCGTTGCTCCAATTGCAACGATTCCCATAATTGGATTTCTACGCAACATATTGATCAACATTTTACCATAATCCAAAATCACATTATAATTGATAAATGCAGTTGCAATAAATAACCCAATGGCAATATATGATAAAATGGTATACACACTTGATGCAATAAACCCAATCACATATATTGCTGCAAATAGCATTAAAATGGAAGGCAATAAATTTAACCAATTGAAACCCTTATTTTGTTGAGCCATTCTTTTTTATTTTTAAGACCAAATATTTTCGAAATTTACTTTTGCTTTACATTTTTCTAAGTCAAAAGTAAACACTTCATTTTTAAATTCTGCTTGTTTTTTGTATCCTTTATTTTTTAATTCATAAATTTCAATTCGCTCACTTGTTGGATCAACGATGAGGTAATATTTCACACCTTGGCTTTCATAAAGTTCGTATTTTAAATTACGATCTTTAATTGCAGTTGAAGGAGAAAGAATTTCTACAATTAATTTTGGTGCAGATGAGATGTGATTTCCAGCAATCTTTTTACACGTAATTAACAAATCTGGTTTTACTACTGTTTCCTTATTAATCTTCCAATCTACTTCATAAATAACTTTGCATTTTGAGCAATTAGATAATGATGATTTAATTGCTGAATAAATTTCACCTCCAATAACTTGATGTCGTAAATTTGGCGCAGGACTCATCGCATAGGGAATCCCTTCAATTAATTCCCAATCACCTTCCCAACATTCATAATCTTGATAGGTATATTTTGGTAAATATTTTAAAGCCAAACTCATAATTGAGAAAATTTAAATTTATAATAAATAAAAATACGGAAATGTTCGCACATTCAAAAGGTGAATAGACAGAGATTGAGGAAAGGAAGGATAGATTGGATTCTTTTTTCGATAAAAAACCAACTACGAATTCACTTGCATAAATTGCATTTCATACAATTCTTTATAATGCCCATCTTCTATCTCTAAAAGCTGATCGTGCGAACCGAATTCCATAATTTTTCCTTTATCCAAAACCATAATATTATCGGCATGACGAATAGTGGATAAACGGTGCGCAATGATAATCGAAGTTCTTTTATCAATTAATTTTTCGATGGCATATTGAATGACTGATTCCGTTTCAGGGTCAATTGAAGATGTAGCTTCATCTAAAATCAAAATATCAGGATTGAAAACCAAGGCTCTAACAAATGAAATCAACTGCCGTTGCCCCATCGAAAGTGTCGCACCTCTTTCCATTACTTGGTAGGAATATCCACCTGGAAGGCGTTCGATAAATTCATGTGCTCCAATCAATTTAGCGGCCTCTACAACTTCAGCTTCTGAAATACTTTTATCTCGTAGGGTAATATTTTCCATCACACTTCCCGAAAAAAGAAATACATCTTGAAGAACAATTGCAATTCTTTTTCGAAAACTTTGCAATTCATAATCTTTAATATCTACATCATCAATTAAAATTTTTCCTTTTTGAATTTCGTAAAAACGATTAAGGATATTGATAATGGTCGTTTTCCCTGAACCTGTACTTCCACAAATCGCTAATGTTTCTCCTGCATTAATTTTAAAATTTAATTCTTTTAAAACATAATCAATTTCATTATAAGCAAAACCAACATTTTCAAATTTAACATCACCTTTTAATTTAGGTGCTTCGATAGTTCCTTTGTTTTCTATTTTATCATTTCTATCCAATAGATTAAATACTCGTTCCGCAGCTACCAATCCCATCTGCAAAGTATTGAACCGATCTGCCAACATACGAATAGGTCGAAATAACATACTGATAAAAATAGGAAATGCAATAAATGTCCCCGTTGTCACCTCTCCTCCAATCACCCCTCTTGCTCCCCACCAAACTAAAAGTCCCAAAGCCGCTGCTGAAATAATTTCCACTACTGGAAAAAACACAGCATAATATAAAATAGCATCTAAGTTCGCTTGTGTATATTTTCGATTGATGGATTTAAATTTTTCCATTTCCTTTTCCTCTGCATTGAAGATTTGAACGATTCGCATCCCCGTAATTCGTTCTTGAAGGAAAGCATTCATTTCTGTAATTTGCTTTCGTACTTTTTGAAAAGAAGCTTTTACTTTTTCTTTAAAAACATAAGTCGCAATCATCAAGAAAGGAAGTGTGGTCAACACGACCAATGTCAGTTTCCAACTTGTCCAAAACATAATTCCCAATACTGCAAAGACTGTAATCAAATCCGCAAGAATGGTAATCGCACCTTGAGAAAAAACAGTATTGATCGTTTCTATATCATTAATCGTACGGGTAGTAGAGGTACCAATAGGAGTGGTATCAAAATAAGATAATCGCAAACTTGAGATATGATTAAAAACTCGAACTCGTAAATCTTTAATAACGGATTGTCCCAAAAGGCTGGTAGAATAAATAAAAACATATCGAAGAATAACTTCTAACACTAACACTCCAATAAAAATCATTGCCCATTTAGAAAGCCCTGGAATATCAAATTTAAAAATAAAATCATCAACCATAATTTTGATGATCGTAGGTTTGAGAATTGCCAAGGGAGCCAATACTACCGTCAGTACACCAGCAAGGAGAAATGTTTGTCGATAAGGTTTTGCTAAATTTAAAACCCGACCGAGCAATAAATAATCTATCTTGTTTTTATTCATAAAATATTTGAAAACGATGAATGATAAATAATGAATCCGCTTAATTTGAACAAAACTCAACACTCATAGTTCATCGCTATATTACATACAACTCATTTTCCCAACTCGACGTTCATGTCTTCCTCCTTCAAAATCGGTAGCAATGAAAGTTGCCACCATGCTCAATGCTACTTCTTTACTAACAAATCGAGCAGGGATCGAAAGGATATTTGCATTATTATGTTGACGAGCAAGTGCTGCCAATTCCTCTGTCCAACATAATCCAGCTCTGATCCCCTGGTGTTTATTAGCAGTCATAGCCGCACCATTACCACTTCCACATAGTACAATTCCTAGATCAACATTTTCACTTTCCACATGCTCTGCGACAGGATGAACAAAATCGGGATAATCAACTGAATCTCCTGAATCAGTTCCAAAATCGTAGACTTCAATATTTTGATTCGTTAAGAATTCGATGATAGCATCTTTATAAGCAAAGCCACCATGATCACAACCGATTGCAATTTTTTGAATATTCATAGTGTGTTTAATTTTGAATGATGAATTTTAAATTTTGAATAGCTCGAAAATTTTGAATTCATTAAATTTTAGGATTTTTGTAATTATTCAGCACGCCCCCTGTAACCGCCAACTTCATTTGGCAGGTTGTTTTAAAATAGAGGAGATACATTATATTTAAAACAACTACTTTGGGACAACCTGCCAAATGAAGTTGGCGGTTACAGGGTCGTGCCGAGCAGTTACAGTTACTATATTTTTATAAAAAAGAAGCGATACCTTTCACAAAAGTACCGCTTCTTTTTTAAATCAAAATCAAAATGTCATTCAAAATTCATCATTCAAAATTAGTTCTAATCTTGAATAGATCTTTCTTGAAAGACTTTAAATTTATTTCTCAATTCATCTTCTAATTCTTTATCTCCACCACGCTTTGCAAATTGAATCAATTGATCCTTCGCTCCAGGTGAAACTTGTCTTCCATTTTTATCATATTGACCATCATAGAATCGATTTTCTCTTCCAAAACCATCTCCTGAAAGTCTCGTTTTGGTATCAATTGAATTAAAGAATCTAAGATACTCATCCGTTTCATTAGCCATCTCGACAATATGGGGTTTTGCTTTTTCGTAAGCTCCCGCTTCAATATAAATATCCAACATCTGTAAAGCTTGGAAATCAAATCTAAAATTCATATTTGGAAATGCTGCAAAAAATTGATCTGCCATTTGAACCGCTTTTCCTTTTTCTCCTTTTTTCATAAAACTTTCAGCTGACCTTACCATTGCAGCTTTTTGAGATTGAATTGCTGGCCCGTAACTTCTATCTACAAACATTTTCTTTTTATCAAATCCACCCCACTTGAATTTCTCTGTCATTACTTTTAAGGTTTTATCTGCATTAATTTTACCTTTTCCCATCATACCTAAATATCCAAATTCAGGTTCTCTATTTTTAAGTGGAACTAACTTTAATGCTAAACCTTCCATTTGAAAATAATCATCCATTCCTAATAATGATCCTGGACGACAAGTTACTGCAAAGTAAATCGGACGATCTTGAAAGTTAGAACTGATGATATCCAATACTGCAACATCGCCTTTAAACAAAGACGTCTTTCTTTGCTTTTCTTCTGGTTTCAACCTTGCATTTTTATCTCGAAACTCATCATCTAAATTGAAAACTATTTCATCTACAATTTTATCATAATCTTCTGGGCTAACCATATTTCGAGCCTTCGCTTTATTAACTGGAATAGAAAGTATATTACTAGGCATGTAACTCTCTAACCTTCCTCCAGTTGCTTCGGAGTGTTCTTCTCCCACAAATTTAAGTGCTCTTTTCAAAGCCATTTTTCTAGAGTCTTTTCCAAATACAGGTACTTGATTACGTCTATAACCTCTCATTTTTTCCATAGGAATACTCATCTTAATGGCTTCTGAGTTATTCACTTTTCTTCTCAATTGTGAAATGTACCAATCCACCGCAATCAAACTCAAATTCACTACCCGTACATCTGTTCGAATCCCTTCCACCTCTTGCGCATACCAAAGTGGATAAGTATCATTATCACCATAAGTGAAAATAATAGCATTCTCATCGCAGGACTGTAAAAAGTTTTGTGCATAATCTCTTGCACCTGAATGGTCTTTTCGAGAGTGGTCATCAAAATTTTGGAAGCCCATCAAAAGTGGAGCTAACATGACTAATCCGATAGCAGCAGGGGCTGCCACTTTTCCGCTCAATTTCACATTATCTCTAAATACTTCAAATAGTGCTAAGGCGCCCATTCCTATCCAAATACAATAGGTAAAAAAGGAACCGACAAGTACATAATCTCTTTCTCTTGGTTCATTTGGAGGCTGGTTGGAATAAATAATAATACCCAAACCTGTTATTATAAATAATGCAAATAATCCCATTGCATCATTTTTATTTTTGGAAAAATGGAAAAACAAACCTAGTAATCCAAAAAGGAAAGGTAACATAAAATATTTATTATGCCCTGGATCATTGGCACGTCGAGAAGGAAGTTCGCTTTGATTATGAAGCATGGAACTATCTAATGGTTTAATTCCTGAGAGCCAGTTTCCATCAGTAGTATCCCAAGAATAAAATCCTTGAGCACCATTTTGTCGCCCTGAAAAATTCCACATAAAATATCGCCAATACATCCAACCAAATTGATATTTAAACATAAATTTGATATTGTCCATTTGCGAAGGAGACCTTCCGCCATCCCAAGTTGACATCCATTTTCGATATAGGTCAGGTCGAGATTGAGAATAATCTTGCATCCGTGGAAGGAATACTTTTCCTCCTGAATAACTTTGAGATATTTTTTTATCGACCACCAAATATTTGTCTTTCCCCTCCATTCTTCCAAAACGGTCAGTTATATCTTGCTTTAAATATTTTTGTCTATCAATATCAAAGTTAGGTCCATTAAGTAGCGATCGTTCTCCATACTGCTCCCGATTAAGATAAGGTAATAATCGCATCGGATCACTTGGAGCATTCATATTGATTGGAGTATTAGCATTGGCACGGATCACAACTACCCCAACGGTAGAGAATGAAATCACAACTAAAGTAAGACTTACTAAAACCAATTGAGTGATGTACCGATGGTTTTTCAAACCAGTCACAACTGCAAAATAAATTGCTCCTAGAAGAATAGCTATTTTTAACAATGACATTACATTTAAATCAAAAGTAACTCTCTCTCCCTTCATACCAAATGAAACATAGTAAAGTAAAGTTGCTGCTAGAATTCCAAGCGCAACATAAAAAGGAACAAGGGACTTCAATTTGCCATGAACATAAAGAAGAGGTGTAGCCAATAATGTTCCTATCAAGAGTACTGTAGGTACAATTCCTGATTGGAATGGCATTCCAAAACTATTCACCATCATCAATTCAAATCCTGACCAAAGATGTGGAATACCCGTAATCACTAAAGTTTGTAACACTACAATTGCAGCTACACCAATTGCTGATGCACCTGCCATCCCAAGAATGGTATGGTTATCATATTTTTTAAAATAATAAAAAAGTGCTAGAGCTGGGAATGTCAAAATACTCAAAAGGTGTACCCCAATCGAAAGTCCTGCTGCATAAATTGCAAAAACTAACCAACGATCAGTTTCAGGTTTGTCTGGCAAAGTATACCATTTGATAACTGCCCAAAGTGTCAATGCGGTAAAAAATGTTGACATCGAATATACCTCACCCTCAACTGCTGAAAACCAAATTGAAGAAGAAAATGCTGTTGCTAAACCTGCTACCAAACCTGCTCCTGCTATTGCAGTTGATTCTCCTGAAGATGGTTCGCCCTCTCTTCCTACTAATGCAATTTTTCCTAACATTATAGTTACCCAACAAACAAACATCGCCGCAAATGCACTACAAATACCTGATAACATATTGACAGAAAATGCAATCATCGCAGGATCGTCGGAAAAAATTTCCGCAACTATCGTAAACATTCTACCAACTAATAAAAATAATGCTGCACCAGGAGGGTGAACAACTTGTAACTTATAGGCTCCTGTGATAAATTCTCCACAATCCCAAAGACTACCTGTACGTTCCACAGAAAAGAAATAAACAATTGTTGCAATTGCAAATACCGTCCATCCTGTAATATTGACTAACTTTTTATAGGAATCCATTTATATTGAGTTGTTGCTGCCGAGCTTTATTTTATTTAAGATACTCGCAGAATAGTTAATAAAATCGCTTTCTAAAAAAGAACCACAAAAGTAATAAAATATTAGCAACTGTTATAGGTGAAACAATTGGTTATCAGGAAATTAAAATAATGGTAATTTAGGTTACAAATTATCATTAAAATGGTGAAATACTTTTGATAAATTTTATTCAATTTCCAAATCAACTAATTTATCTATCAACTTTTTTTAGCCCTTTTTTGAGTGTATTTTTGCAAAAAATTAAATCTGAATTATGTTCAAATATATCATACTTGCAAGTTTAGTCTACATGTTGTTTAAATATAATACGTTGAAAAACATGTTGGGTTCGACTCAAAAAGAAGACAAGTCCAAAATTAATAAAAATGATCCTGAAGAGGGCGAATTTATTGATTATGAGGAGGTAGATTAACAAAATTCAACCGTGGACTAGTACGTACTAGTCTATATTTTGCAAGGTTTTTCTTAAAAATTTTAAGTTACTAAGGTCTTTTTTAGAATATCGAACAATAGAACAAGGATTTATGATTTGAGAAGTTTTGTCGAATAATTGTGAATCAACGTTATTCGAAAACTTCTCAAATACTTATTCCTTCTTCTATTGTTCGATATTCATCCGAGTTCGATATTCAAGTCAACTTCCACTAAATAAAAAACATGAAAGCACAAATATTAACAATAGGTGATGAAATTTTAATCGGACAAATTGTCGATACCAATTCTGCATGGATGGGTCAACAACTTAATTTGCAAGGTATTCAAGTTGATAAAATAATTTCTTTAAGTGATTCGCAGGAAGCCATCACAAAAGGAATTGACCAAGCATTTGCAGAAGCTGATATTATTTTAATGACAGGAGGACTTGGCCCCACCAAAGATGATATTACCAAAAAGACAATCGCCGATTATTTTGGAGTGGATATGTATTTCGACGAATCTACTTTTAATCGTATTCAAAGGCTATTTAAAAAATTGGGAAGAGAACCTTTAGAAGCACATCGACTACAATCTTACATGCCTACCAATGCAGATATTTTAATGAACAAAATGGGAACCGCTCCTGGAATGTGGTTTGAAAAAGATGGGAAAATTTTAGTCTCTATGCCCGGTGTTCCTTACGAAATGAAATACTTAATGAGTGAAGAGGTTTTGCCGAGATTGAAAAAACAATTTCCAGGAAAGCCCATTGCACATCGAACTATTCTTACTACTGGGGAAGGAGAAAGTAGACTTGCTGCAAAAATAGATTCTTTTGTAGAAGCATTACCCTCAAATATTAAAATGGCATATCTTCCTGGAATTGCACAAGTTCGTCTTCGATTGACTGGAACAGGAGACGATGAAATTGCCCTAAATGATTTGCTTGATAAAAAAGTGGAAGAATTAAAACCTCAAATTTCGGAATTTATTTATGGTTATGAAAATGAAAAATTAGAAGAGGTTCTAGGAAAAATTTTAAAAGAAAAAGGTAAAACTTTATGTACCGCTGAGAGTTGTACTGGTGGATATATTGCACATAAAATCACTTCCATTTCAGGAGCATCTGCTTATTTTATGGGAGGAATAGTTGCCTATGATAATGCAGTCAAAATGAACCAACTACAAGTTCAATCTTCTACCCTAGAAAAACATGGTGCCGTTAGCGAAGAGACCGTCATCGAAATGGTAAAAGGTGTGATAAAATTATTGAAAACTGACCTTGCTGTTGCCATTTCAGGCATAGCTGGGCCTACGGGAGGAACCCCTGAAAAACCCGTTGGTACAATTTGGATTGCTGTTGGAGATAAAAATAACATCAAATCTTACAAACTTAACCTATGGAAAGATCGTATGAAAAACATTGAATACTCTACGACGGTAGCATTGAATGTGATTCGAAAATTTTTATTAGAACTATAATTCGTGTAATTTTGCCTTCGGAAAAAAGAACAGAGGTCAGACATGAGACCTCCAAAAAAAATAAAACCATTTAACCTAAAAAAAATTATGGCTCAAGTAGAATTAATCATGCCCAAAATGGGTGAAAGTATCATGGAGGCAACCATTTTGAAATGGGTGAAAAATGTCGGTGATGCTGTGGATGTTGATGAAACCATATTAGAAATTGCAACCGATAAAGTAGACTCGGAAGTTCCTTCTCCTGTGAAAGGTGTAATAAAAGAAATATTTTTTCAAGTAGATGATGTAGTAGAAATTGAAAAAGTAATTGCGATTATTGCCACAGAAGGTGAAGAAGTCGGTAGCACACCTGCTCCCGCAACTCAACAAGCTGCAACTTCCAATGGAAAAAGTAATGGACATCAAAATGGTCAAAGCAAAACTCCTGCGCCAAAATCAGTTCCAGCCGTAGCAACTGCTGCTGTTGCCACTCCTGCTCCTTCAGCAGTTGTGAGTACGAGTTCCAGTAATCGATTTTACTCTCCTTTGGTTAAAAATATTGCAAAAAAGGAAAATATATCTGTTGCAGAGTTGGATACCATTCCTGGTTCAGGAGCCAAAGGGCGAGTGACCAAAAAAGATATTCTGGGATACATTTCAAATAGAACTAGCGCACCTGCAACGGCTGTTGCTCCAAGTGCTCCAGCAACATCTCCAAAGTCCACACCAGCTCAACCTCAAATTAATTTTGATGGTGGAACAGAAATTATTGAGATGGATCGGATGCGAAAATTGATCGCAGATCATATGGTGATGTCCAAACACACTTCGCCGCATGTTACCTCATTTGTAGAAGTCGATGTTACAAATATTGTTAATTGGAGAAATGGTATCAAAAAAGGTTTCCAAGCAACTCACGGAGAAAAGATTACTTTCACTCCAATATTTATGGAAGCTGTTGTCAAAGCTATTCAAGATTTTCCAATGGTAAATGTATCACTTGATGGTACCAATATCATTGTTAAAAAAAGTATCAATATTGGAATGGCTACTGCCCTCCCTAGTGGAAATCTAATTGTACCTGTCATCAAAAATGCAAATCATTTAAATCTATTGGGCTTAACAAAATCTGTTAATGATCTCGCTAACAGAGCAAGAAATAATAAATTAAAACCCGAAGACATTCAAGGAGGAACTTTCACATTAACTAATGTAGGAACTTTCGGAAATGTAATGGGGACACCTATTATCAATCAACCTCAAGTTGCAATTTTGGCAGTAGGTGCTATTCGAAAAAAACCAGCAGTTGTAGAAACAGAATACGGAGATGTGATTGCAATTCGTCACATGATGTTTTTATCCTTATCTTATGACCATCGTATAGTTGATGGATTTTTAGGAGGATCATTCTTACGTAAAGTAGGAGATTATTTAGAAGCATTTGATAAAGAAAGAAAGATTTAATCAAAATCAAATTGTCAATCAAAATCAAAACATTTTTTTGTGAACCCCGTTTCGGGATTTTTGATTTTGATTGACAATTTGATTTTGATTAAATTTCAACTCCAAAACCCTTCCATTTTCCAGCAACAAACCAAAGAAAATCTCGTTTAAAAAAGTTCTAAAACTTTACATGTAAAATCATTTTTTTACAACACCTGTCACGAGACAAATTCAAACTGTGAATTATGGATACGATAAAATTTCTACTCACGACTCTTCTCCTATTGTGTTTTTGCTCAATAGCGACTGCACAATTTTCTGAGAAAAAATTAAAAGATAAAGCTAATCTTTACTTCAAAAATGAAAAACATTTTGAAGCCCTTCAGCTCTATCAGAAATATGATGAATTAAAAAACAATGATGCTGATGTAAAGTTACGTTTAGGTATTTGTCATTATTTCACCAACAATATTGAAAAGTCTATCGACTATCTTTCCTCTTTAGTTTACAATCAAAAAAAGCCAAGTTCGGTTACTTATTTTTATTTAGGATGTGCTTATCAATCGAATAAAGAATTTCGAAAAGCCATTTCTAACTATAAAATGTTTTTGAAAAAAAGTCCAAAAAGCAATCCTAATCGCAAAGCAGTAAAAGATGAAATCAAGCGATGTGCAAATGCAATGAAGATTTTTCATCAACCATCGTTAGCAGTAGTCGAAAATTTAGGCGAAAATATTAATACTCCTTTCGATGAATTTGCATCTGTTCAAAGTCCAAATTATGAGGATAAAATTTATTTTTCATCCTCACGGAAAGGTAACCTTGGTGGCTTGAGAGATGAGAATGGAGAACTTGATGATTTGAGTGGAAAATATTCGAGTGATATTTTTTCAGCTATCATTCAAAATGGAGAATGGACCAATCCTAAACGATTAAATAATCTTGTCAACAGCCCTCACAATGATATTGCTTTAGATTTTACAGCTTCCGGAAAAGCATTGTTAATATTTAAAGGCTTTGATCTTTTTAGTGGACAAATCTTAATTGATTCTTTTAAACCTATTGAGGAAAAACCTCTTTTTCCTCCCAAATTCATAAGTCCAATCGTAGCAGAACGAGGTGATGGTACACCAAGTTTTTTCAATGATTCCACACTAATATTTTCTAGTAGAATTGAAGGAGGTTATGGAGGTAGTGATTTGTATGTCTCTCAATTTTCAAAAGGAAAATGGTCAGTTCCACATAATTTAGGCCCAACCGTGAATTCTCAATATGACGAGACTACGCCATTTTTATCAGCAGATGGAAGGACACTTTATTTTAGTTCTAACAATACAAATGGAATAGGAGGTTTTGATATTTACAAAACCATTTTTAACGATTATAAAAAAGAATGGAACGAACCTCAAAATTTGGGTTTCCCTATCAACTCTCCTAGAGACGATAGTCATTTTCGATTAAATGGCGATGGCTCACAAGGTTATTTTTCTTCATCACGAATGGAAGGTTTTGGAAAAAGAGATATTTATGTTGCGTATTTTAAAATCCAAAATATGGAACAATTAATCTCTTCTACACCTGCTGGATTTCATACCATTGCTTTCGGAGATAGTCCTCAAATAAATTATGAGGATGGAAATGCCTTCCTAGGAGAAATTGTAGATCATGAAGTCAATCCTTTGTATTACGAATCGGATAATGATATTCTTAGCGCAGCAAATATTACAGAACTCAACAAAATCATAAAAATTTTAAAAGAATATCCTCACCTCAAAATCGAGTTAACGGGTAATAATGACGACCAAGACCAACTACAATTTTCTTTATTCTTTTCCATCAAAAGAGCAGAACAAGTAGCAGAATATTTAGAGCGAAATGGAGTAGAACCTTCTAATATTTTAATAAAAGGATGTGGAGCTAATTTCCCAATTGCGAAAAATATTTTTGGAGGTGCACCTAATCTTTTAGGTCAAAGAATGAATAGAAGAATTGATATTAAAGTAGTCAACACTAAAGGTATTCCCGTTAATTTTATCACCAATGGGCCTCAAGTGGAAAAAGCTATGCGAGCATCAAAAGGAAGATTTTATGTGAATTCAATTAAAGGACTTTCTTACAAAGTTCAAATTGCAGAAATCAAACAAAACTATAACAGTAATCTGATTATGGATTACCCAGATGCAATGGTAGAAAGTATTGGCGATTCTGAATATTATAGATATACCGTAGGCTTGTATCAAACATTTGACTCCGCAGAATATCTGCGAATAGAGCTACAAAAAAAGGGAATTGCCACAGCTGAAGTAGTTCCATATATCAATGGAATTCGATTAGGCGATGAAGAATCGAAGTCGTTATCTGCTTCCTATCCTGATCTTTTAAACTTTATAGATAGCGCTTCGCAAAATTAAGTTTCTCCGAGTTTACAAGGTTTTTTAGTGAATTTTCGCTGAATTTTCTAAATATCAAAATAAAAAAACAGCCTATCTTACTTAAAGATAGGCTGTTTCTATTTTAAGCGGTCATTGGTCGAGTTTTAAGATACTTTATTTGTTTACTCTATAAAAAAATCCCATCTTCGTTATCATAAAATAAGTCTCAATGAAGAAGATTGAATTTTTTAAAGAAAGTATTAAAAATCTCAAAACTGTAGGAACACTAACACGAAGCTCCAAATACCTCTGCAAAGGAATGATAAAACCTGTGGATTTTGAAACAGCAGATGTCATTGTAGAACTAGGTGCAGGCGATGGTGTTATCACAAAACATATACTCAAACACATGAAGAAAGATAGCACGTTGTTATCCTTTGAAGTCAATGAGTTATTTTGTGAACAAATGCGTCAAGAAATCAAAGATGATCGCTTAATTATTGTTGAAGATTCCGCAGAAAAATTAGGTGAATATTTAGCAAAACATAATCTAGGAAAAGCGGATTATATTATCTCTGCTATTCCATATGTTGCCTTTCCTGAAGAACTAGCAAAAAGCATTATTCAAACAAGTAAAGATAATATGAAAGATAATGCTTTATATGTCCAAGTTCATTATTCACTTTTGACTAAAAAGTTTTACGAAAATATTTTTGGAAATGTAGATGTAAGTTTTGTCCCATTAAATATTCCTCCAGCATTTGTATTGGTGAGTGAAAAAATGTCTTGAAAATAACCTTCTCCTTTCTTATACTTTATATTCATTGTTTTACATAATTAAAAGTTTTACATTAATGACTATTCATTAATGTAAAACCTTTGATATGAAATCTATTCTATTTTCCTTTCAGTCTTTTCCGCTTTTACTTTTATTATTTTTTATTGGAAATCTTTCTGCTCAAATAGATTCTATTCCCTCAACTGATGGAATGAATAATAAAAAAATGGAAGCCATTTTCAAATCAGAAGTTGAAGAAATAGATGGACAATTAGGCAATTGGCAAATGCTTTACGGAGGAAGTATCTTGTATGTTTTGACTGATGAAAAAAATAATCGAATGAGAATTTTCACGCCAATTACAGAAGAGAAAACCTTAGAAAAAGGTCAATTAAAAAAAATGTTGGAAGCAAATTTCCATTCTGCTCTTGATGCCAAATATAGTTTGTATGAAGGATTTGTAATTAGTGTCTACACTCACCCATTGAAGGAATTGCAAAATGACCAATTGATTGATGCCATGCGACAAGTAGTTGTTTTATCTAGAACCTTTGGTGAATCTTATTCAAGTACGGGTTTAATTTTTGGAGGAGGCGCTGAGGAAGAAAATGAAGAGGAGAAGCCTAAAAAGAAAATAAAAAAGATGTAGTTTTAAACGATCGTAAAGGCGAAAAAAAAAATGAAGAGGAGTCTTCAATAAAATGTGTCCGTGATATTTTGATCCTTTTCCCTCCTTTAATATAAATTTTAGTCGAGTTTAAAACACAACTAACCGTCCCTCGCTTTCCGCACTCAAAGGAATAAATATATCCCCTGTCCATTCTCCAAAAATTTTGATAGGATAGCCACCACTTATTGCTAATAATTTCCATCCTAACTGGTTTCTATCTAAAACTTCTAGTTGATCATTATTTTCATCAAGGATAAATAATTGATTTTTCTTTTGAACTGGAATCACCTTTTCAAAACAAGCAGGAAAATCTAACAACCAAGGATTTGAAAAAAGTGCTTTGGAATATCCTTCGGAAAATGATTTAAAATCAGCATATCCTTCCATTGATTTTGCATCATTAGTAATATCAAAAGGCAATCGAATCACCGCTCTCATTTTATACGCAGAAGGATAAAAACACAATTCTCCTGTTAACGTACTTCCTGTTGGGAAATGATTTGGAAAACCAGCATCACCAAAAACAAAATCCAAAATCAAAGCATATGTTTTAGTTTTTTGTCCAAAAACCCAAACTCTACGGAAATTTAAATTATCCTCAATCCCTTCAATTTGCCCCATCACCAACCATTCATCTTGAAGTCCTTCTTGAGCTAAAACATCATCCTTCTTCGTATTGATTCCAGCTACTGAAAGTAATTCTTGTTGTAGAGGTGGTTGCAGTTTTTCCAAATTTTTAAATCCTTTGGCCACTAAATATAAATCTGTCATTTGCGAAAGCATCTTATCTACCCAATTGA
>CAKZSH010000288.1 GCA_937918905.1 uncultured Saprospiraceae bacterium | reverse complement strand
GATTTAGACGAGAATATTTTGTTCTCAGTTTTTATTTTAATGAAGGATAATTGTTAATACTTTGACTGAATTAAAATGAAAAATGAGGACAAAAGAAGCCGTCCTAGATGTTCAAGTTATTCTTTCATCGGTACTTATTGCTTGAGATATTTTAGTCTCCAGTTTTTAAAAACAATAAAAAAGCCCTAATCTTCAACTTGAAGATTAGGGCTTTTTTATCAGCAGAAAATTCTTATTGACTAGAAGAAGGTCGGCTGTTATTTTTAAAAATAATAACTTTATTATTAATTAAATCTTGAGTAGGGATTACAATTTTATCTCCTTTAAAATCCTCAATCGTTACAGAGATATTACTCATATCTACAATGGTACCTTTGACTCCATCTATCTCAATAGTTTGTCCAATACCAAAAGTTTTTCTACTAAAAAAACTAGCTAAGATATTCGATAAAACATCTTTTGATGCTATTCCATATGAAATTGCAGCAGCTAAAAAGATAGTTCCTAGTATTAAAAGTAAATTAGATGTGATAATGGTAGTGGGCATTCCAGCTTGTTCCAATGAGGTCAAAGTAACAATCATCATAAAGAAATAAAATACAAAACTACTGATGAATTTTCCTCCACCCACTCCAATCGAAGCAGTCGCTCCTCGAATAATATCTCGAATAAATGATGCAATAAAAGTACCTACGACAAAGAATAATATAGCAATAAATAATTTAGGTAAGAATTGAATTAATCTAGAAATTTCATTGGAAACTGATTCCCAACCCATTGTATCAGACACAGTAATAATCACCATTAAAATCAATATCCAGTATACAAATTTTCCTATCAATTGACTTGGAGTCAATTTAATGTTAGCTTTTTCTAATAGTTCATCAGCTTTGATTTTGGCAGCAAAGTCATCAAAATGAAGGGCAGTACAAATACGAGTGAAAATCCTAGCGATGAGTTTAGCAATCAGCCATCCAAATAAAAGGATAAGTATTGCTCCAATAATTCCAGGTAGGGTTTCGCCTAATTTTACGCCAATTGCCTTGATCGAATCATAAAATAATTCTCCCCAAGTAGCGATATTTTTCATGGTCTGTTAGGTTTGTTACATAAAATAAGTCGATGGATAGAGAAAAAAGTTGTTCTCTACAATTTAATAAGTTGACATTCATTCTTAGAATAGAAATTCTGATTAGAAGAAATATCAACAAATTTAGACAAATAAAAAATAAAATTGTCACAACTAACAAATTAGATTTATTTCATTTTGTCATTGATTGAAGATTAAAATGTAGGTTTTCTTGTACTATTTTGAGATTTTCGTATATCTATTATGTGACCAAATTTACTTCAATTGTCTTTAGTAGGAATCTATCGTAGTATTTTATTACTAAAATCTTATAATCAGAAATGCAGCATTAAATTTGTTTAGAGTTTTAATTCATTACTTTATCAAAAATGCGAATTTCTAAAAAGTAATATGACGTTTTTAGAAAAAACTAAATCACATACGGATGAGTTTTCAGATGAAGAACTTGTCAAAAAGATACTAAGTGCAAGTGATAAAAAGCAGTTGCGTAGTTTCCAAGAAGACATATATTCGAGGTATGTGAAAAAAGTTTATTTTAAGTGTGTAAGTATTGTAAAGAATAAAGATACTGCAAAGGATTTAGCTCATGATATAATGGTTAAAATGTTCTTGAATTTAAGTAAATTTAAAGGAGAAGCCCCATTTGGAAGTTGGATTTCTTCGATTACATATAACCATTGTATTAATTTTTTGAGAAAAGAAAAAAAAATACGATTATCCGATATTGATGATGTTAAGGAGAAATTAGCAGATAATACTGAGGAAAGTGAAGAAAAAGAACTCCTGGAAATGAAACTAAATCAATTGGAACAGATTTTTCAATACCTTAGTGAAGATGAGAAATTGATACTTTTGATGCGCTACCAAGATGGAATGGCAATTAAATTAATCGCCGAGAATTTAGAAATTGGAGAGAGTGCCGTAAAAATGCGATTAAAAAGAAGTAGAGATCATCTTGCCAAACTATTAAAAAAAGTTACCAATGAATAATAATAATCCACAACATGTTTCTGATTTTTTAGAAGAGCAATTTAAAGAATTAGCTGAAGGAACAGCAGCTCCTTCAGAGTTGCAGGATCAAGTATTCAATACTTTGGACACCTTGTCATTGATTGGAGATGTGGCAGAGTTATTTACTATTAATTTTTCAATGTCAGAAGCGATTGTGATTGATACTGCTATAGAAAGTTTAAAAGAGAATCCAGATATAAAATAGCCTAAAAAGGCGTTTTTTAAAACCCGAATCTTTGTTTTGAAGATTCGGGTTTTTTTATTTTAGCTCATCTATTAAGGATCAAATTATATCCTGTTTATTATCTTGTCTTTTGATTTACAAAAAAATAATTTTAGTTTTTTTATCTTTAATTCTTAAGTAAGTTTATTTAAGTTTTTTTTTTGCTTAAAAACTTCCTTTTTTAAAATCAAAACGATAAATATGAAACCAATCTATTACCTCTTTTTTATATTACTTCTCTTTAATTTTTCTTCTGTAGCTCAGAACGATCATGAATGTGGTACTACTCTTCAAGAACAAGCAACGACTTATGATTTTGTTCAAAAAATAAAAAACCAACCTGTCTTTCCTAATCGATCCACGATAAATGAAATACCTGTAAAATTTCATTTTATAGGATCTACATCAGGACTATTAGCTGCTGATTCTGCTGATATTTTTGATGAGTTGCAAATTGTAAACAATCATTTTTCAGGAGCTAATATTGAGTTTATTCATTGTGGAAATATTAATTATATTTTGGACAATAGTTACCTCACTTTTATCAAAGGAGAGGATGAAGTTTTATGTGATATTCATGATAAAGCAGGGGCTATCAATATTTATTTTGCTCCAAATGTCGAAAGAACTGATGGAACTAGCTTGTGTGGATACGCCTATAATTTTGGTGTAAGACAAAGGGTATTGATGGATAATGGTTGTTCAACAAATACCAGTACTTTAGCACATGAGTTGGGACATTCTTTTTCTCTATTGCATACTCACTCGACCTCCAATGGGCAAGAATTTGCCAATGGTTCGAATTGTTCCATTGCTGGAGATTTGTTATGTGATACTCCTGCCGATCCGAGATTGGATAATGATATGGTAAATACGGATTGTGAATATATAGGAACAGAAACTGATAATCAAGGGAATGTATATGCTCCTGATACAGAGAATCTAATGTCTTACTCCCGTAAGGCATGTCGTATACATTTTTCAGCAGAACAATTATTACAAATGGAAGCTTATTATCTGGTTGAAGGTTCCATCTTGGAATGTACTCCAGATGTTATTGCCACGCCTACTGAGGAATTATTTGGAGCAGCAGCAATTGATGTATTCCCAAATCCTAGTCAGTCTTCAATTTTTATAAAAAATATTCCAGATGCTGCTCAATTAGAATTGATTGATATGACTGGGAAAATATTATGGAATACGACTACTGATAATTCCGTTGACCAATATGAATTATCTGCTTTTCAAGCCTTGTCGAATGGAGTTTATTTTTTAAGAGTTTCTGCCGAAGGACAAGTGTTTACAAAAAAAGTAATCAGAATGTAATTTCATTGTTAAATTAAATTATTGTTAATTCGAGTTTTAAGAAAACTCAATCACAAATAAAAATTAAAGTTAATTGAAAACGAAAACTAAATTTTTTAACTAAAATTTCTTTACCCTCAAATATTGTAATATGAAAAAATTTTACGTTGTTTTTATTTTCGCATTTTTATTTTTAGCAGGTAGCACTCAAGCTCAAATTTATGTAAAAGCAGATGCTGCTGGAGCAAATGATGGAACATCTTGGGATAATGCTTATGTGTATTTAGATGATGCTATCAATAACTCTCTTCCTGGAGATCAAATCTGGGTTGCAGCAGGTACTTACAAACCAGGAGGTGCTACCCCTGATTCAAGTTCAACTTATTCCTTTCCACATGACTTAGAAATGTACGGTGGATTTACAGGAACGGAAACTATGATTACTGAAAGAGATTGGGAATTAAATGAAACCATACTTTCAGGAGATCATATGGGCAATGATATAGATGATGTGTATGGAGTAACTAGATCAGATAATTCTTTACATGTTATGTTTTTGACTGATACGGTATCTACTGCATCAGTTATTGATGGTTTTACAGTCAGAAATGGAAATACTTTAGATACAGAAGCTGATGATAGAAGATGTGGCGGAATTTTAACCTATGGAGCACCAACTGTTCGAAATTGTTATTTCACTCAAAATTATGGATTTTTTGGAGCTGCTCTTTATCCTAGAGGTGGTGTAGATAGTATGGTAATAGATAATTGTGTTTTTGAGAAAAACCGTGCTGGAGGCGGAGGTGGTGCTGTCTATACTTTTTCCGAAGGAGGCGTAATTTCCAATTGTACTTTTATGAATAATATTACGTTAGCCTCAAGAGCTGGAGGGATTTATGTTAGAGTTTCACAAACAGTAAGTAATTGTATTTTTGAAGGAAATGAAGCTGCCGTTTCTTCTGGAGGAGGATTACAAGTACTGAATACTACTGATACTGCCATAGTACATATTAACGATTGTACATTTCAAGGTAACGTTGGTAACTGGGGAGCAGCATTAGGAGTGTATAATGCAACTTCTAATGTTTTCGTGGATAACTGTGAATTTATTGGTAATGAGTCAAATGCACAAGGAGGTGCTGCAACTCACGCATTTGGGGCAACTGTTACTTATTCAAATACATTATTTAGATTGAATGAAGCAGCAGCTACTGGTGGTGCATTGTTTAGTCAAAATGATCAAACTACCATCAATTTGATAAATTGTACTTTATCAGAGAATAGTGCAACTACAACTGGAGGTGCAATAAATATGAATGGAAGTGGTAATAATTTTTTGACAACCGATACTTTACCTGAGTTAACAATTGAAAATACTCTATTTTCAAATAACCTTGCTATCCAACAAGGAGGAGCAATTAATTTTTCTAATGGAAACTTTACTGCTACCAATACCATATTTGAATATAATATTATTACTGAAGAAGGGGTAGGAGGTGCTATTTCATTTAATACAGTAGATAGTCTTAATGCTAATCCAGAGTATAAATTGATTAATTGTACTGTTGTAAATAATGAAGCAATTACAGGTACAGGTGCAGGGGTTGCGACATGGTTAATTGATTCATCTCTTGTAACTTCTAATTTGGTTTTACAAAATAATATTTTTTATAATCCAGGTGGAGAAAACTTTCTTGTCGAAGCTGGTTTACCTATGATTACTTCTTTAGGAGGTAATTTAAGTACTGATGCTACCTTGGATACCGTTCTAGTTAATACGAATGATCTTGTTTCTACACTTCCATTATTTGTTGATTTTGATGATGATAATTATAACCTACAAGATGGAAGCCCTTGTGTAGATGCTGGTATTTTAGCTGGTGCGCCATTATTTGATATGTTAGGAAATCCTCGAGTGGATAATATTGATATGGGAGCATTCGAAAATCAAAAATTGGTAGGTGTTCAAGATTTAAAAAATACATTTGGATTATTAAAGATTTTACCTAATCCTGTTGAGGATAACTTGAACTTTAGTTTTGAAAGTTTGATTAATGGTGAGATATTTATTAGTGTTACCAATATGGAAGGTAAAGTTATTTTTACGAAGGAAGTAGAGAAAAGTCAAAAAGAGATAATACGTAATTATAATGTTACACAACTACCAAAAGGTATGTATAACTTGACTATTACAAATGGAAAATATACGAATACAGAGAGTTTTGTAAAAATTAAATAGTTAATTGATTCGTGAATTAGTTGATTGGTTAATTAGGTGAAACCTAGTTAACCAATCAACTAACTTTTAAACTGTAGACATTTTCGCTTCCGCCTTAATTTTACTTGAAACATCTCCTGCTGGAATGGTAAAATGAAAAGTAGTCCCCACATCAATTTTACTTTTCACATGAATTTCTCCACCATGCTTTTCTA
This sequence comes from uncultured Saprospiraceae bacterium, assembly GCA_937918905.1. Taxonomy (GTDB): domain Bacteria; phylum Bacteroidota; class Bacteroidia; order Chitinophagales; family Saprospiraceae; genus CAJQQY01. The sequence goes on along the minus strand of CAKZSH010000288.1, from coordinate 7,191 downwards.
CAATTTTTTTACAGATCGCTAGCCCCATTCCTGTTCCTTCAAATTTATCTTTAGAATGTAATTGTTTGTAGGGTTTAAAAATGGTTTCCAAGTATTCTTCTTGGATTCCAATACCGTTGTCTCCAATTGAGAATTTGAAGAAATCCTCTTCCTGCGTACAGTTTATTTTAATAATAGGAGATTTATTTTCAGGAGTAAATTTTAAACTATTGGCAATCAGATTTTGGAAGACTTGACGGATTTTAGTCTCATCTACCATGATCTGTTTAGGCATGTTTTGAATTTGTAAATCCGCATTTTTTTCTTCGATAGAAAAATTTAAATTGGATTGAACGTCTTTTAATAATTCATTTAGATCATGCTTTTCAAGATTCATTTGTAAGGAGTTGACCTGAGAATAGGCCATCAAATCATCTACAAGATTCCACATTAATTTAGCCGCATTTCCAATCATATCAAGGTATTCTATTTCATTCTTATTCAATTTTGAAGCGGCTCTCCTTTTTAATAAACTTGAAAAACTTCCCACCGTTCGCAATGGTGATTTTAAATCATGTGAAGCAATATGAGCAAATTGTTCTAATTGAATATTGGATTCGATATATTTTTCTAGGATGGCATTTTTCTTTTCTAATTCTTTCTCTGCCCGTTTTCTTTCTTTAAAATTTTTATAAAAAGCAATGAGCGCAGCACCTAAAATAATAAACCCAACCCCAAAGAAAAAGAGAATTCTTTTTTGAGATTTGATTTCTGCTTCGTAGGCTAATTTATTTTTTTGCTGCTCAATCTCTTGCTCTTGTTTTTGTTTTTCTAATTGGTATTCAAAATCTTTGGCTAGCGGGATTTTGATTTCCTCTTCATTAAAAAGCGTGTCTTTTAAACTTTCATTAAGTTCTAAATAATATAAACTTTCTTTATACTGATGTTTCTTTTTGTAGGAGTTGGATAAAAGTTTTGAAGCATTAGCCATTACATCCCATTGACTTTTTTCCTTGGCTTTTTGTAAAGTAAGTAGTGCCCTGTCGATCGCATTATTATATTTTTTTTGTCTAAAATAAATTTCAGCAGCCAGTAAAGAACTATTGATTCCTTCAATGGTATTGGAACCCTTGGCAGAAGAAATATTCAAAGCTAACTGAATATTTTTTTCGGCTAATTCAAAATTTCCTAAATTGATATGACATGCAACTATATTGTTATAAATTGTTGGGATAGGATGATTAAAACCAATTTTTTTAGCATCACTAAGTGATTGATATAAAATTTGGATGGCATGGTCATAGTCGCCTTGATCGAGGTAGGTTGCTCCAATATTCAAATTAGCATTGATTAATTGTAAACTATCATTATCCGATTGGTAAGAAAATTTTGCTTTTTGATAATGTTCGTGTGCTTTTTTATAGTTTTTTAAATCCTTATAAATATTTCCAATATTATTGTTGACCATACCGATGTATCGATTCATTTCAAGAATTTCATATTCTTTTAATGCATCATAATAAAATTGGATGCCTTTGGAATATGAAAATTGATCAGAATAAACATTTCCTAAATTAAGTTTACAATGTGTAATCCCTATCGGATATTCCCCTTTTTGATAGGCTTCAATTCCTTTTTTGTAAAATGATTCAGCTTTATCAAATTCGTTAGTATAAAGTTTTAGTGTTCCTAAATCTTTATAGCAATTTCCAAGTTGGATAAAATTATTGTTTTCGTAAAAATAGGTTTTGGCTTGAATTAGATTTTTATAGGATTCCTCAAAATCAGAAATTAATAAAAGGTTTCTTCCTTTGAGGTATAAAGTATTGGCAAGCAATTCAGGATAATCAGAAATATGATCCTTTTTAAGGATTTGGTTAATTAATTGATTAGATTTTTTGATATTAAATTTGAGATAATATTCTGCTAATTGGATTGTGATTTTTATTTTTTCTTCATCGTCCAATACTTCTTCATTGGATTGTAGCCTTTGTTCAAGGCTATCTTTATTGATAGAATCGTAAAAGCCCTTCATGTTTTTTGTACAAAACATAAACGATAATAAGATTACAATTTTAAAAATAGCTTTCATCTATTTAGCTTTTTAGGTAGGTGAAAATTGACTTTATTAGAAATGATTCTTCCAAATTTTGCCGATTAAACCATCTATATTTTAGTACTAAATTTAGTGCCTAAAATTAGATTCAGCTTTAATATTTGGTCAAATACTCTAATTTTTGATTATTTTTAAATAAAAAATCGTTCTTAGACAAATCTCGAGGTCAATTAGAAGTTGGAAATAAAAGCGACCAAAGGAAGATGTTAGGGAGGTATTCGACAAACTCTGTGTCTCAGCGTCTCAGCGTTGAAAAATTCAAAATATTTCGTGCGTAATCTTTTTTGCGTAGCATCAGTTAGTAATAAGTATGAGTAAAGACCATTTTACAGAAAAAGAAAAGACTGAAAATAGCCCATTTTTTACGGATTTTCGAAAGTCTGACTTCTAACAGTAAGAAAAACACACGGTCTGACCTCTTGAGTCCGACAAGTAGAATCATACAATTCTATTAATTCTAAAGGAAAATACGTCCTTTTTATTATAAATTATTAAGTATTATTGTTTTATAATTCCCCATTAAAGACTATCTTTGCACTCTTAAATTTGAAAAATAATTGAATTATGAAAAAAGATACTCATCCAGAGAATTATAGAAAAGTTGTATTCAAAGACATCTCTAACGATGTTACTTTCGTCACTAGATCTTGTGCGGAAACAAAAGAAACAATCACTTGGGAAGATGGAAATGAATACCCTTTAGTAAAAATGGAGATTAGCGCAGCTTCTCACCCATTCTTTACAGGTAAAATGCAATTTGTTGATACTGCAGGACGTATCGATAAATTTAATAAGAAATTTGGAAAATTTGCCGAGAAAAATAAGGTTGCTACTCCTGATGATGCAGCACCTCAAGGATAAACTTACAAATCTACGATTTGATTTGTTTGTTCTAATTGGCCTTACTTCGTTTGAAGTAGAAAAGTCTTGGACTCTTTGTCCAAGACTTTTTTTTATTTATGAACTCATTTTCTTTTGTAAAAAGTACCATTTTATTTCCTGAAAGAGGTTGAAAAGAATATTTTTACACCAATTAATATGAGTAAGTTCTTATAACTAATTATGAACAAGAACTTAAATTTGTTGATTTATGAATTAGTTAACTGAAGTTACGCAAGCAACTAATCACTTTAAATCGACTTCATAATCGAAATCTACTATGCCTAACTTTATTCTTTTTGATGATGATGTTAGAGACCGTTTGCAACCATTGACATTCACTCGACCCGTAAGTGAATTGCGAGTAGGTATTTTGACTATCACAGAAAAATGGCAACGCCATTTACGCATTGATGAAATTTCTTATATCACTCAGGATTATTTGATTGATAAATATCCAATACATATTGAATCGGATAATATTGTAATCAATGGCTCTGTTTTGCCATCTACTCAGTTGGTGCAGTTAGTTTTAGAATTGGAAGAGAATGAAGCCATTCTTAAAGATGGAGAACTGATTGCAACTCGATTGGACGAACGACAATTTGATCGTTTGATTCATGGTCAGGAGATTGAAGAATTGATTGGCTTTGATGTAGGCGATACTCCTTTTTTAAAAATTAATTACCTCTGGGATATTTTTAGAATCAATGGTGAAGCGATTCAAGAAGACTTTGATCTGTTGACTAAAAATAGAATTTCACAACCAATCTCTTCTACCAATCAAGTTATTGCTCCCGAAAATATTTTTATTGATGAAGGTGCTACTGTTGAATGTGCTATTTTAAATGCTTCGGCAGGACCAATTTATATTGGAAAAAATGCAACGGTGATGGAAGGCGCAATGATTCGTGGTGCATTGGCTTTATGCGAAAGTTCTACCATAAAAATGGGTACTAAAATTTATGGGCCTACTACGATTGGTCCACATTCAAAAGCAGGAGGTGAAATTGGCAACTCTGTCATCACAGGATATTCCAACAAAGGACATGAAGGGTATCTTGGGAATAGTGTGCTGGGAGAATGGTGTAATCTTGGAGCAGATACGAATACTTCCAACTTGAAAAATAATTATGCCGAGGTGAAATTATGGGATTATCGAAAGGAAGGTTTTGTTCCAACTGGACTACAATTCTGTGGCCTTATCATGGGCGATCATAGCAAAGCCGGAATCAATACAATGTTCAATACAGGAACTGTTGTAGGCGTTTCTGCCAATGTCTACGGTAGTGGTTATCCACGTAATTTTATCCCATCCTTTTCATGGGGAGGATTCTCAGGCTTTAAAACTTATCGAACCAACAAAGCATTTGACACAGCAGAAAAAGTCATGGCTCGAAGAAAAATTGAATTCACCGAAACTGAAAAAGGAATTCTTCAGACTATTTTTGAAAATACTGCTCAATATCGAAGTTGGGAAAAAGAAGTGTAATCATGTGTATAGGTGTTTAGGTGTATGAGTGTATATGTTGTCTAATAATTGTGAGGTCAATTTTATTTTTCACAACATCCAATATTATTCGACAACATATACACTCATACACCTAAACATATATACACCCAAAAATAAAAATCATCGAACCTCCTTTTTGGAAAAAAATATTAAGTCATTTTTTTGAATTTCACATTGAGAGTGCACCTAGTGAAATTAACCCACATTTATATGTGAGTCTTAATCGAGGAAGGTATCAATTGTGTACGGCGCATGCGATTTATTCTTTTGAGGATTTGTATGATAATTTTTTTGAGGCTTTTCGAATTATTGATTTAGATAAATTTCCCATAAAAAATGTATTGGTTCTTGGATTAGGTTTGGGAAGTATTCCTACGATGTTGGAAAAGAATTTTGGAAAAAAATATCATTACACGGCTGTAGAAATTGATGAGTCAGTAATTTATTTGGCTTCCAAATATGCCTTGCCAAAACTGGAATCAAAAATAGAAATCATTTGTGCAGATGCTTTTGCATATGTGATGCAATGCGAACAACAATTTGATTTGGTTTGTATGGATGTATTTTTAGATGATATTGTACCTGAGGCTTTTGAGGATATTTTGTTTTTGGAAAAATTAAAACAACTCGTTCATCCTGATGGCATTCTATTGTTTAATAGAATTTCAAATCATCGCTTAGACATAACTAATGCTGAAGTTTTTTATAAAGAAAAATTTAAACAAGTGTTTCCAGAAGGAAGTTATTTGGAAATAAAAGGCAATTGGATGTTGTTAGATAAACGGTTGACGGACGCTTCGCTTGACGGTTGAGGGACGCTTCGCTTGACGGTTTGGTCTCGGGAAATGGAAATAAGAATACACACTTTTCGAAACCGTCAAGTGAACAAAGTGAACGTCCGTCAACCGTCAAGCGAAGCGTCCGTCAACCGCAAAAAATAAACTTATGTTTTTTTCAAGAATCAGATTTTTAATTGGGATCACGATTATTGCAATTGGTGTAGCCATTCATTCTAAAGAAGGAATTGGTTCTGCATGGTATATGTATTTGGGAGGAGTCATTATTTTGTTGACTCACTTTTTATTTGGAAATGTTTCTTTGGCATTTAACAAATTAAATAAAGGGCAAGTCGATGAAGCAGAAGATTTGATTTTACAAATCAAACGTCCTGAGTGGTTACTCAAAAGACATCGTGCTTATTATTATTTTGTCTTGGGAATGATTGCTTTACAAAAAAAACAAAAAGGCTTTGGCGAACAACATCTCAAAGAAGCATTAAATATTGGACTTCGGTCGGATACCGATAATGCACTTGCGGCTTTGAACATTGCACATGCTAATTTTGTTAAAAAAAATTATAAGGTCTCGAATGAATATCGAATTAAAGCTGCTAGTTTCAATTCGAATGATTTGATGATTAAGGAAAATTTAGAAAAATTAGAACAGGCTTTAAAGGGCTTGACTTAGTGAATTTGAGAAACTTGCGAAAGGATTTAATAGTAGCTGAGTTTCTTAAATTTTAAGTTTAAGAGTACCTATTCAGCATTGGCTGTATACGACGAGTCAAGGTCTGACTTTTTAAGTCAGGCTTTGACTTATATTGATGTTCTTATAAGTCAAGGCTTGTATAAGTCAAGGTTTGTATAAGTCAAGGCTTGACTTGAAAAGTCAAACCTTGACTCGTGTACAGCCAATGCTGAATAATCACGTTTAAGAAACTTCGCTTTTACACGAATTCCACTTCTCAAGTTTCTCAAACCATTTAAAAAATAAATAAATTACTATCTTTGTACATCCTAATTTTAATAGGGTATTTGAAGATATTTGAGGAATTAAAAAAAATTAAACTATGTTTTCGATAAATATATATTTGAAATTTGCGCTGATTGCCTTGTGTTTAGGTGGTGGTATTTTACTCGCCATTTTTCAAGGTTTTTGGTATGCATTTCCATTTATTTTAATTGGAATTGGATTATTGGTCAGTTATTTTTTACTTGGAACAATCCAGTCTGCTGGACAACTCCTGCAGCTTGAACAGTTCGATGAAGCTGAAAAACGTATCAACTTAACTTGGAAACCTGAATGGTTATACAAAACTAACCGTGCGATGTACTACATCCTCAAAGGTGGTTTGGCGATGAATCGAAAAGATAATAAAGAGGCGGAAGAGTATTTTCTAAAAGCAGAAGCGATTGAACTTCCTACTGATGATGAAACGGCAATGGTGCAACTTCAACTGGCGGCTATCAATGCTCAAAAACAAAAGTGGAATGTCGCTAAAAGATATTATACCAATTTGAAAAAATTAAAAGTTACTCAACCTGAAATCAAAGCGCAAATTGCTCAATTCGATTTGGCGTTTAAAAATCGTGGTCAAATGAAACACCAGCAAGGTGCTGGTAAAAGACAGCAGATGGTGCAGCCAGGGAGTAAGAGTAAGAGGAGGAGACCTAGGATGAGGTAGTTTTTGAAGAAGGGAACGCTGCGCTAAGGGAAGACGGATTTACGATTTGAGAAGTTGGAAGAAAAATTGTGAATCTTATTTTCTTGAAAAAAAAGCACTTTCCAAATTTAGGAAAGTGCTTTTTTTATTGTCAATCAAAAGTATTTGTCCAACTTCTCAAATCGTAAATCCGTATTCCCTTGTTCCCTTCTTCAAAAACTACCTCATCCTAGGTCTCCTCCTCTTACTCTTACTCCCTGG
>CAKZSH010000287.1 GCA_937918905.1 uncultured Saprospiraceae bacterium | reverse complement strand
TAAGTAAGAGTTTACCCTTTTGCCTGATAGCATTAAATTGTTGTCAGGCTTTTTTTTTACGGTGGACGGTCGCTTCGCTTGACGGTGGACGGACGTTCGTTCCACTCACTTGACGGTTCGAAATAACTTGTATTCAAAATTATTCGAACCGTCAAGTGAGTGAAACGAACGTCCGTCCACCGTCAAGCGAAGCGACCGTCTACCGCAAAAAAAAAGCCTGACAACAATTTAATGCTATCAGGCAAAAGGGTAAACTCTTACTTAGGCCGAATTACTTCGGACTTACAAAAAGCTTACCTCCCCTTAATCTACGTTTTAAAACAGCCTTTGCTGTTTTATATTTTTAACCATGTTATTTTCTAAAAATAGGTTTCATAGTGATTTTAAACACTTTGATACGGTTTATGGTAAAAGGTACATTGACTTAAGCACAGGTTTTTTTTCGAGAAAAAATTAAATAGGTTAGTTTATTGAATTGGGTTGTGATTTCATCATAGTAAGCCCCTTATAGTAATCGGGTTTTGAAATTTGGATATAATCATTTGGTGATGCTAGTCACAAAATGGACTTACTAGATACTCAAAAAAAACTATGCTTATGTCAATGATGCTTTTGGGAATAAGTTTAGAGATAGTCAACCCCTTGACTTATATATATATAAGCTAGAGTAACAAAAAGGTGAACCTTGGTTTTAAAAAAAAGTAGATATTTTTATTTTTTTTAGGTTTGTTCACAGGTTTTGACTCATAAATTATTGATTATCAGTAGCTTATGGTTTTATTAAAAAAACAATAAATACTTCAGCAATAAAATTTTTTATTCAATAGTTTGGTTTTTTTATGGATTCAAGCCATTTTCTTATCTTCGGCATCGCGAAATAAATTATCCTCTTAATGAAATAGACTTTCACAAGATTAAAATGACAGACGAAGCTTTTCAGCATTTAGTAAAAGAATTACAAGCCGGTAACGAGAAAGTACTCGATCAATTATTTATTGAAAATTATGAGTATTGTGTGAATCATCTTTGCAAAGAATTTCATAGTGGTAATCACTATTGTTCTAATGATGATTCGCGAGATACTGTGATGGATGGTTTTTTAAAATTGCGAGGGGAATTGCTAAAAGGAAAAGTGGAAAACAAAAACCTACGAGGTTATTTGCTCATTATCTGTAGAAATATGTGGTTAAAAAAAGTGCAAAAGGAACGCTCAAAACTTTCGCTTGATATTGAAAAAGTAGAATATTATTTAGGTCAAAAAGAAGATCTTTACAATGAGGATTTCAATCCAATGTTAAAAAAAGAGTTAGCACAGGATTTGACTCAACAAGAGAAACTTCAAGCTGATACCTTCCAAGCTGCTTGGCAAAAACTGGGAGACAAATGCAAGCAACTCCTACATGCATTTTACATCGAAAAAATAAAATTAAAAGATTTACAAGAACGATTTAATTATAGCTCGTACGATACGATTAAAAGTATGCGAAGGAAATGTTATAATGGATTGTTGAAGTGGAAAGATAAGTTAATGTAACTGCCGGGCTTCAGTCCGTAATAAAAAAGCCAATTGCTCTTCATAAACCATTAATGGATCGAATAATTTTGATACACGTTGGTTCGTTAAGCGAAGCGACCGTGCACCGTCCTTAAAGTTCTTCTAGCAATTTCATTACAGATGATTTTTTTCGAGTGGAAACAGGAATTTTAGAACCATCTCTCATGACCAAATACCCACCATCTATTTTTACAAATTCTTTAATTTGATGTGTGTTGATTAAATGCGACTGATGTACTCTTGCGAATTGATGTTCGCTCAACATTTGGTCGTACTCTTTTAACGTCTTGGTGACCAATAATTTTTGCCCACTTTTAAAATAGAAAGTCGTATAATTTCCATTCGACTCACAACGAACAATATCTGCTATTTCTGTAACATGAATTTTTTCCAAAGTGTGTAAAGCCAACCGTTGAGGGAGCGTACGTTCTTTTACAGTATTTAAAAGAAGGTCGTAACTTTTTTGTTGGGAAATGTTGGCTTGAGATGCTTTCTGAACCGCTTCTATTAGTTCATCAGGATCGACAGGTTTGAGGAGATAATCAACTGCTGAAAACTTAAAAGCTTTGATGGCAAATGCATCTGAAGCTGTGGTAAAAATAACTTGAAATTTCACCTCTCCTAAAAGTTCTAAAATATCAAATCCGCTTCCATCTTGCAATTGTATATCTAAAAAAACGACATCAGGATCTATCTTTTTTAACAACTTTGCACCAGTTACTACACCATCAGCTTCTCCTATAATTTCTATATCAGGGCAGTAATCTGCTAAGTCTTCTTTTAGGGTTTCTCTTGCTTGGGCAACATCATCGACTATAGCCGCTTTCATCTTCATAAATTTTTTATTTACAAAATATCAAAAAATATATAAAGAAAGGCATAGTACATTAATAAATTTGGTTCTCAATGAATTAATGTGCTCTTATCAAATGGTTATTAAGTTATTGGTTATTGAGTTATTTAGAATCAAACTATGCCTATGGTCATTTTTTAAAAAAAACATTGATTGCGAAATAAATGGCTGGAAGAATTCCAATTATAAAAATAATAACTAATTGTAACCATTTAAGCCATTGCGGATTTTTCATTTGGGAAACTAGCCATGTCCAACATAACATTACTAATACATAAATTTCTATGAAAAAATATCCTACTATTAATACAGGTAAATAACTACCTCCGTCAGGATGTTGCTCCATGAAATCTGCATTGCGTTTGCCTTGGTAGAAGATGCCTACAATATTTAAGATAAGGGCGAGAGAAAATATCCACAGGAATATCTTTGTGGTAAGGTGAGTGAATTTATGGAGGGGTTTATTTTCCAAAATTATAAATTGTATTGTAAAATCAATTCTATGTTTCGAAGTTCTGTTTCTTCTTTTTTGATATTAAATGAAAATTGGAAGGAGTAGTATTCCCATCTTTGAATGCCTAAAAATACCTTAGCAAAAGATTTTTCTTGAACCCTCCATGTTCCGCCGAGCATAAATGTATTGTAAAAAAGAGCATGCCCTGAAAAATCAACAGTCGTATTGTATTCTAATTTTTTATTATATAAAAAAGATAATCCAGTTTCTATATTCTTATTGATTTTCAAGTCATAGGATAAAGTTGTATTAATATCTCTAGTCTGGAGAATTGATGGAGGAGCTATTGGAACAGAGATTGGTAGAGTCAAAAATTCATCTTTTGTGAGTTGCCAAAGATTAAAAAGGCTTACACCTATTTTAATTTTTTTAATAGCTAGCACTAAACCAAAATCCATATTGGGCGTAAATTCCCAAGAGCTATTGGATAGACTGGATCCACTTCCACCAATATAGAACTGAGTAAACTGAAACCCAGGAGTAAGAGAAATGATTTCTGAAAATTTAAAAGTATAGTTGTAGGCGAGTCCTATTTTATTTATCGATGTACTTCTGTTTCCTGTATTTGTTAATAGTTTTAAAAACACTCCTACATTATGTTTTAGATCTTTTGAAGGATGTTCATAGCTAATTAATCCATGTCTTTCATCTGTTCCTAAACTATAATTGAGGGTAATTGTTCTTTCTTTTTCAACGCCAGCCATCGCAGGATTAAAATAAAATGAATTGTGATAATTGAAATTTGAAATAGGATTTTGACTATTTATTTTCCCTAAAAAAATAGCTAGGAAAAAAAATGTATAACAAAATTTTTTAGTCATTATATTTTTTTACAAAAATATAAAACATTCTTATTTTTTAAACTGATACTGAATCAACGCTTCAAAAAATCGTCGATCTTCCAGATCATCTTTTTGAGTGTTAAAAGAAAATTGCAGATTTAATTTATCTTTAATTTTTACACCTACAAAAGCTATCCAATAATTGTCAACATCTGTTCGATAAGTTGCCCCAAAGAAATACTTTTTACGATACGAAAAATAGGATGAAAAATCATTAATATTTTGTGCCTCTGTTTTTCTCAATAAAATAGCTATGCTCCAGGCCCACTCTTCAGCCGTTTTAAAAGTATGAGCTAGTGAAAGGTTGAATTGTCTTTCTCCAATAATAACATTATAAAAATTACTGATCGTATCTGCGGATATAATTTTACTTGGAAAAAGATTTTGAACACTCATCCCAATCCGAAGTTGCTTAGCTTGATACGCTAATCCAATATCCATGGATGGCGCATTATACCATTTCTCTTTGTTCTCATCAAATCCAAATAGCATTTCATTCAATGCAATGCTGGTTTGAGAAAATTGAATACCCAATTTTAGTTGAGTACTATCACTTAATTTGAAACCATAATTATAAGCCAAACCATAATGTCTCGCCGCATGAGAAAAATTTGAAGTATAAGAATATTGCATTCCAAATGTACTATTGATTGAGGAGATAGGTTGTTCATAACTTAGTGAAAAAGAATGATCAAGTTGCCGATTCCAATCTGTAATAAATTGTTTTTTCCCTTCAATACCTGCCATCGCAGGGTTATGATAAAAAGGATTAAAAAAATGATAATTGGAAAGAGGGAGGTAATTTGAAGTTAAAGTAGTAATAGGAGTTGGCCCAGGGGGCGGCGCAATAATGTTAAAACCTCCACTACCACCAGGAGAAAAACTTAAAGAACTTTGAGCTATTGTTTTTCCTGAAAAAACTAATAAAAAGATTAAGGTGAAATAGTAGATTTTTTTCATGGTTATATTTTTAATGTTGGTTATGAAAAAGTTCCTTTTCAAAAAATTAAAATTCATACTGCGTTAAAAATTCAAAAAAGCGATGGTCTTCATATCTTTCTTTTTTGGTATTAAAAGAAAATTGCAGATTTACTTTTTCTTTAATTTTTAAACCTAAAAAAATAATCCAACGATTGTCAACTTCTGTTCGATAAGTTGTGCCCAAAAATAATTTTTTACGAAAAGAAATGTAAGAAGAAAAATCATAAATATTAAAACTATCAGAATTCCTAAGTAAGGCTGCTAAACTCAAATTCCATTTTTTTGATAGTTTAAATGTATTGGCTACCGAAAAATTAATCTGTCGTTGACCATGTTCAATTTCAAAAGAAGATGAAATATCCTGTCCGAGTATTATTTTAGCTGGAAAAATATTTTGAATACTTATTCCTAGTCGAAACTGTTGTTGTTGAAATACCAATCCAAAATCCATAGAAGGAGCATTAACCCACTTTTTTTCATAATTGGTAAAATAATTATTTATTAACATGCTTGCCTGGGAGAACTGAGCTCCTAATTTTAAAACAGCTTTATCATCTAATTGGAAACCATAATTATAAGCCAAACCAAAATGCCTTATTGAGGTAAAGAAATCGGATGTGTATAAAAAATTCATTCCGATAGCACTATTCATTGAGGCTATAGGTTGTTCATAGCTTACTAAAAAAGCATGATTATATTGTCGATTCCAATCTGCATTGATTTGTTTTTTACCTCCAATACCAGCCATGGCAGGATTGTAATAAAAAGGATTAAAAAAATGATAATTGGAAAGAGGAAAATAATTATAGGTGTTTGATAAAGGGCCAATACTTAATTGATCTGCGCCATTGAAAGTTTCATTAATAAATTGAGCCGAAGTGGTTTTCAAAGAAACCAATAGGACAATCAGTATGAGGTAGTAGGTTTTTTTCATTATTCTTTGTAATTATTATTTTTTCATTCCTAATAGGGTAAGACCGATATTGTTTTATAAAAGGTTTGGTTTTCTTTTAAGTGTTTCCAAAACTAATAATATTTTATCGTGTTATCTTTTTATGAATTGGCTAAAAGAAAATATTTGGTTCGTACTTTTTTTTATTTGGAGTTTCCCGATGGGCTATTATCGAAGCCGTTTTCGAAAAATCGTTTATGAAACTGATGATTGGAAAATCAACATCAAACCTGTTTTTATCAAAGAATTTAAAGGACTATTTGGAAATATTTTTCCTAACAATGAAGAATACTTAAAGCTGAGAAATTTCTATAGATTTTATTTGATGGTATATACTGTACTATTTTTGATGTGGCGATTTCTTTAGCCGCAGATTTACGCTGATTTTTTATGATTTTCGAAAATCGCGTTATAGAAAAAATCATAAAAAATCAGCGTAAATCTGCGGCTAAAAAATTAATTCTCAACAGGTAATCGAATAACTACTTTTGTTCCTGCTGCATTTCCCTCATCATCCATCAAGTCGATAAACTCCAAACTCTTTTGTCCTTTGATGTCTTTATTTAAAATATCAAGACGCTCCTGAGTGACTTCCAAAGCCATAGATTTATGTTGATGTTCCACTTGACTTTTTAGTTCCTTTGCTTTGGAACGCCCAATGCCATTGTCAGTTATGGCACACACTAGAGTATTATTTTTTTGAGAAAAATGCACTTCAATTTTTCCTTTTTCTTTGATATGAGCAACGCCATGAATGATTGCATTTTCTACAAAAGGTTGGAGCATCATAGGAGGGATGCTCAACTCCTCGGGATCAATATCTTCTGCTGTGGATATTTCAAAATCAAAAGTATTCCCTCGGCTTGATTGTTCGATAGCGAGGTAGTTTTTAAGGGTTTGGATTTCGTCGTACAGTTGAATGGATTGCACTCTAGAATTTTCTAAAATGGAACGCATCAATTTAGAAAATTTAGCGAGTTGGTAACGAGCTGTTTTGTTGTCTTTTTGAGAAATAAGACTTTGTATAGAATTTAAAGCATTGAATATAAAATGCGGATTCATCTGCAATTGCAATGCCTTTTGTTCCAAGCCGATTAAATGCTTTTCTATTTCTAGTTTTTCTTTTTCACGTTTTGCGTTTTGTCTAATACGATTAATGCGATTTTTTATTATCCAACCAATTAGCAATATTCCTAACAATGCACTTACCAATTTGAACCACCAAGTTTGCCAAAAAGCTGGAGTGATTTCAAAACTCAATTCCAAAGGAGTTTCATTGATGATACCATCTTCATTGGCTGCTCGTAATAAGAAGGTGTAATTATTGGGAGGAAGACTTGGGAATGAAGCAATATTTCGATTTCGAAGGGGCGTCCAGTCTTCATCAAATCCTTCTAGTTTCCATTGAAATAAAACTTTTTCAGGATTGGAATGATTGATACCTTGAAATTCAAATTCCAAATTATTTTGATTCCAAGGTAATTCCAAGCCAGGAAGAATTCCTCCTCTTGGAGCAGCAAATGCTTGGTAATCTGTTTCTTCCAAATTTTTATAATTCAATTGTACAGAAGTGATACTTAGTATGGGAGGGACAGGGTTATTGGTAACTGTCTTAGGGTTATATTTTGTTAAACCATTAATTGTTCCAAACCACAAATTGCCAAGGCTGTCTTTGACTACAGCATTTTGACAAGTTTCTATTCCAACAAATCCAGCAGCTTTTCCATAATGTTTAATCCCTATGATATTTCTATTTTTATCTAGTGTGATTTGATCTACACCGACTTCTGAACCTGCCCAAAGATTTTGATTGTTATCGAAAGAGAGTTGGTAAATATTTTTAGATGTTAATGTATTGTTTTCTTCTTTGAAGGTTTCGACTTTGATGGAGTCGATGTACAATTTTATTTTGCAAATACCTTGACTTGCGGTACCAATCCAAAGATTGCCATAGTCATCTTCTGCCAAGGAACGTACATTGTTTTCTATAAGCCCATCATCACTTGAAATCGTATAAATGGTTTCGTCATCTTTAAAAAAACCAATTCCATTATTCCTAGTTGCAAACCATAATCGCCCTTCCCGATCTAAGTGCAAATCATTGATTCGATTGCTTGCTAATCCTGCGTCTCCTCTTCGATAAATTTTAAATGTCAAATAGTCTTCATGTCGAATAGGAGGAGGGGAATAGAGACTATCAGGAATACCTGAAGGTCGAGGTGGAGGAAGAATTTTACTTTTAAAAATGTTAATCAAAGTGATTCCATCTCCAGCAGTTGCCACCCAAATCCGCCCTTTTTTATCTTGAACAATATCTCGAATATGATTTCCTCCAAGTCCTTCTTCATCACTAAAAAAACGAAAAGTATCTCTAGCATAAAGTGAAATTCCTTTACCTTCTGTTCCAATCCAAACCCGAGAAGAATCATCTACCAAAAGTGCTTTTGACTTCACATCCAAAAAACCAGAATCTACTCCATAGTGCGTGAATTTTTTCCCATCAAAAAAAGATACACCTCGTGTGCCTGTGGACAACCAAAAATTCTCCGAAGCATCTTTTGCGATAGCATAAACTTGGTTTCCAGCTAATCCATTTGTTTTGTTATAATGAAGAAATTGTTGACCTGAATATTTACTCACACCTCCACCAGAAGTTCCAAACCAATGATTGCCCCAATGGTCTTCTAAAATTTTTCGAATACTATTACTTGGAAGTCCATCGGATTCATCAAGGGATTTAAAAGTGCTATCAGTAGGATTCCAAATGGTAATTCCCATGTCTTGAGTACCTATCCAAATTTTACCTTTTTTATCTAAATGTAAATGTTGAATTAGGTTACTTGATAATCCTTCTGCCTTTCGGAAGTAGGAAAAATAGGCTCCATTGTAAACATTAATTCCTCCATCAAAAGAACCAAAGTGTAAATTGCCTGAAGCATCTTGAATAATGCTTTTGATATTGTTATTGATAAGCCCATCAGCTAAAGTGAAATTTCGGATAATTTTTCCATCTCTAAATTTATAAGCACCGTCATCATCAGTTCCTATCCAGAGGTTATCTTTTATATCGTAAAAAAAACAATTGACACGAGAAGAGGGAATTTCAAAATCGGTAAATTTTTCTCCATCAAATTGATAAGTACCACTAGAAGTACCAATCCAAAATTTACCCGAAGGCTCCTGAGTGATGGCGGTAATAAAATTACTTTTTGGATGTTTAAAATTCTGAAATTTTTTGCCATCAAATTTGCTTAACCCTTTTTGAGTACCTATCCAAATATTACCATCTCGATCTTCAAACAATGCTTCTACATAATTATTGATTAAGCCTTCTTTAGTTGAAAACTGCTTAAACGTGCGCCCATCAAAACGACAGACACCACCTGCTTGAGTTCCTGCCCAAATGTACCCCATATGATCTTCAATCATGGCGTACACTTGTGATTGTTTTAACCCTTCATCTAAAGAATAGTTTTGGAAATTGAACTGCTGCCCACAAAGGACTTGCGGAATTAGAGAAGAAATAAGAAGGAAGAAGTAAATCAGTTTTTTCACAAAAAATATTGCTTTATTTTTTTGTAAAAATATGAAATAAATTAGTTGTATTAGGAAATAAAAAAGGTTTCATTGAATTTAATCAATGAAACCTTTTTTTGATTTTGATATTTTAAAATTATTCGATTTTTTTCCAACCTTGCTTTTCAATAATTTTCTTTAAATCGTCGATGCTGATTGATGTGATTTTAGAAATTTGCTTTAAAGTAAAACCTTCTTCTACGCAATTTTTTATGATAGCTAATTGGGTTGTTTCAATCCCTTTTTCAATTCCTTTTTCAATTCCTTGCTTTTCAGCATAATTCAAAGAATTAACTAAATCTCGATGATACTTTAAGCTTTCTTGATATTGATTTCTTTCCATTTTACTATAATTTGCAATTTCAGCCGTTTGAAATATTTTATCAAAGATTGGATCTTTTAAAATTTTAGGTCGATTTTTTAGTTCGTGTAATCTTTTGATGATAAACAACCATTTATCCAATTCAGTTTCCAAATCTTCTAATCTTTTCTTGAATTTTGGTAATTCGATATAAATATAATGTAATTTATCATAAAAAACATACCCTTGTTCATCCCGTAGTTGTACTTTATGAATATAATTCGAGATCTTAATTTGCTCTTGAAAAACGAAATCTAAAATCGAAATAGTATAGATTGGAGTCAACTGAAAATCCCAAACACCTTGAGGTGCCTGTGAACGTATAATGTCAGAGGAGTAGAAAATGCTCCTATCTTTAAAATATTCCTGTTTCGTTTTTTGTAATTCAACAATTATTTTTTCACCTTGAACTGTTGTACAGTAAATATCAAAAATAGCTTTTCGTTCATCTGATTGCGTTCCAATCTTTTCCTTATCACTATATTTTAATTCTTTGACTTTATGTTTTTCAGGGAGTGTAAGATTGATAAAATGTTGTAATAAATCTTTGTTGGCTTCAGTTCCAAAGACACGTTTGAAACCAAAATCCGTGAGGAGGTTAATGTACTTTTCTTGTAATTGCATTGTTTTCTCGTTATGTTTTATTGCTAATATAAAAAATAATAACGAGAGTATTAATCTGTCAAAAAACAACAAAAAAGACTTGACCGATAAATCAGCCAAGTCTTTTGAAATCAGAACATTTAATTATTATCAAACATTCATCTTATTATGATTTTAAATAGATATTAAACATAGAGCCTTTATTGATGCGACTCTTTACTTTTATTTCACCTTGATATTTGTCAACAATGCTGCGTACGATGCTGAGTCCAATTCCAATTCCATTGGTTTCATCATTTAACCTGTAAAATGGGCGGAATAATTTTTCAGCTTCATCGTCATTTTTAAGTTGCATGCCTTGACCATTGTCTTTGATGCCTAGTAGAAAATAGCTACCTACCTTTTTTGTTTTAAGTGTGATATGTAAAGGTTGATTGTCCTGGCGATAGGTGATAGCATTATGCAAAATCTGAAATAGCAATAATGATAATTCAGAAGTATTGGCTTGAAAAGTGGGTTCAATAAAGTTGCTTGTAAAAGTAATGTTATGAAGATCGAAAGATTTTCCTAACTCTAGTTTCACTTGTTCAAGTAGTTCTGTAAAATTCACTTCTTCAGTTACTTGAATATCAGTTTGAATGTCAACTAAACGAGCCAAGGCATTTATTTTTTTTGCCATTTCATCAGTTGTGGTTTTCATTCGATGCAACACATCTGTTTTCTTTTCCTCTTGCGGGAAATTTTTAAGAAGATCTAGATAAATTTTTAATGCCAAAAGTGGACTGCGTAAACTGTTCGCAGCCGCATTCACCATATCTGTTGATTGTGGCTTCTCAGTAAGCACTTGAGGAAAATTTTCAATTACCTCTATTGCTGGCATTGCTCTAGATTCAAATAGATGTTCAATTCTTTTTACCTCTGGGCGGAAATCTGTAATAATTGTCATGAGATTTTTAATGTTTAAAGTGTTTCTTAATGTGTCATAGTTTTTGAAAAAAATATCGTTGCGTGATAAATTAAAATTGAGAAGTCTTGAGTTTTTTTTGCTCGCCATTTATCTCTCACTCATCACTTTTATAATTAGTTGGTATGGATAAGATCGTATGCTCTATTTTGAACCATTCTTTCTAATTGATTTTCGGAGTAGTTCAAGTAAGAATCTTCATGCAACAAGTTTAAAATAATAGCTGCATTACTTTCTCTCACCCATTCTTTTAAAATTTGTAAAAGCTTTAAAGCTTTACAAGTTTTATTATAAAAAATCATTAGTTGCTCATATGCAGAAAGATGATTTTTGCCATTTTGATTCTTTGAATCAAATTGAACGTTAATTTGATATTCTAAAAACTGAATTCTAGAATCCAATATAGAAAAAACTGTAGGTGCAAGCGAAGCCTGTTGAATTGTAGTTGTAGTAATCTGAGAATCCATGTTATGTATTTATAGTGTTCCGAAAATAATTTAACATCAAGCAGATACCATGTACCGACTTACCCAATTAAAGTAGGATTATTAAATTTTATTATCAGATTCTCAGATTCAAAAAGCGAAAGAGGGGGATTGCCGCTTTTTCGTAGTTGTTGTAGATTTTGGCCGAGTTGTAGATTTTAAATATTTTCTGTGTTCTTTCAAATATTTATAATGCAAATATACAAAGTATTGATTTACAATGCAAAACCTAGATAAAAAATATTAATATTAATTATTAGTAATGTGTAAGTGGCTGGTTTTTAATAGGAAGCGGTACTTAGGAAAAGGAGAATTACAGTTGAAAAAATGACAAAACTGAATTTTTAAAACTGATAAACAACATTTATACGCCTAGAGATTTGATAAGTTTCAATTTTTAGGGATTGGAAGATTTGATTTAGAAAAAGATTTTTACCAACTTTTTAATCTATCCAATCCGGCTTTTGCTTTTTGATGAAGTCCATTGCGATATTCATCAGGTTTGATAGAAAGGCATAATTTAAAAAACTCTTTTGCCTTTGCTTTGTTTTTTCGATATTCATAAATTCGACCTATTTGTAAAGCCGCATTACAAGCAAAATAATAACTCGCATCCGAACCTCTATCAATAGTAGTTTGGTAATACATAATGGCTTCATCATGCCTACCTGTATTATGAGTAATTCTTCCCAGTCGGTAGGAATATTCCAATTGATCTTTTTGATTGTTAAAATCGGCAAGTGTTTTTTGTTTTAATAATTTGAATGCTCGTTCAAAATAACCACCATCAAAAAGGAGTCTTGCTTTCAGTAAAGTGATTTCTGGAATCTGACCACTTTTGGCTTCCTTCTCAGCGGTCTTATCACCGCCAATTACTCTTGCACCTTCTGTTTTGCAAAATTTAATGTAATGTAAATAATTGATTTCATTGCCATTAATGAGATGATACCAAGCTAATTTTTGATAAGCCTCTTTGATATAATTTTGACCATGAAAGTTGCGGACATATTTTTTTAAATGAGCTTCTGAATCGCGATCTAGTCTATAAAGTTTTGCTAGACCTAGCATGTATTCCAAAAAATGAAAAGTTGCGTATTGATTGCCTCTAGGGCGATTCTCTAAAATTTCAATAGCTTTATCATTTCGTCCTGTTCGCATTGCAATATTTCCTAAAGCAAAACAAACCAATGGATTTTTACTGGGATCTAGTTTATCATTTTGAATAATTTCCCATGCTTCATTCATATCATCTTTAAGGTGTAACATTAAAAATGCATACATCACCAAAGTTTCTTCTTCGAAAAGAAAAGGATTTGATTTTGCATAAATTAAAGTTTCCTCAATTTCTTTTTTTCCTTGTTCGATATTTCCAGACATGCCTCCTAGAAGTTTTACACCCCATTTATAATTATCAGGAATGGTTCCTATCATAGAATGAAGAATACCTAAACTTTTTTTGTTAGCCATGAAATTGGGGAATTTCTTTTGGTTACGTTTAAGTAATTTGTAGGCATCACTCACTTCGTTGAAAGCATTAAAATATTGTTCGAATTTTAACCGAGCCAAAGCCCATTGTAATTTTATTTCAGCTTGACAATACAAATAATATGGCGATGAGCGATCTCCCTTTCTAATCTCTTTAATTCGAGCATTTTTATTTCGTTCCAACTTCTTGAATTCTGATTTATTTTCATTGATAAAAACAGTAAAGAAGTCGATATAATTTTCGATAAAATATACAATCTGATTATCAGGATCGGTATTTTTAATTTGAGCAATATCAAGTCGAGCTGCATCAAATCTTAAACTCATTACTTTTTGGTAAGCCTTTGTTGCTTGAGGAGTAAATTCAAATCGCTTTTCAGCAGTCGCTAAAGGAGAGAAAATATATATCAGTAAAATTAAAGTGTACAGTTTCTTCATTATATGTTTTTTTTACGGTGGACGGTCGCTGCGCTTGACGGTTTCGAATAATTTTGAATACACGTTATTTTGAACCGTCAAGCGTAGCGACCGTCCACCGTCAAGTGAGCATAGCGAACGACCGTCTACCGTTTTTCTTATTGACCTGAATTGGACAAGGCTCGTTGTGCTAATTCCATTAATTCTGTATGATAAGTACCACCTTCCGTTCTTTCGAGCACTCGCCCTTTGGTATCTACCCAAACTAAAGTAGGGTAGGCTTTTACATCATAAAGTGCTGCAATATTTGGCCCATATCCTTTTTCTCCGTCTACTTTGAAATTGACAAAATTTGCGTTAAAAAAAGTTGCAATTTCTTTATCTGGGTATACATCTTTTGCCATCATTTTGCATGGAGCGCACCAATCAGCATAGAAATCAATAAATACTAATTTTCCTTCTTTTTCGGCTTGATCAATAGCTTCAGACAAAGTTTCATATTTCACAAATTTTACTCCTTTTTTAAGAGCTGTAGTCGTATTTGTTTTTTTGGAACATTGAGAAAATAAAAACGGCGTAAGCAATAGGATGGTGATGATTATTTTTTTCATAATTTTTCTTTTGGAATTTTAGATAGAACGCAAGTTAGGTGAAAAAGTTATAGTAAAATTATCCGATGAAGGACTTTTAAGAAATGTTTAAGTTGTTTGTTACTGGTGATTGGTGTCTAGTGACTCGTTCCTAAATATTTTTAAAAAATATGGATTCAAAAGTTTTCGATACGAATCACCAGTTACGAATCACTAATCACGATTTCGAATCTCTTTAATCTTTACATACCTTAAAAATACTCCCCAAGCCATGATGGCACTAATGATAAATCCTACTTTTCCATCTAAAAAACCCAGTTGGAAAATATAATGTTTAATAAATCTAAATGACGGTTTTAGGTATAAATGAAAGAAGGTAACTTTTGGAGTTTTTTCAAGATGATCTTGGGCTGACCAATCACTATAGCGTTGCATCTTTGCTAAAAAATGGTCAATGTCTTTGTAGGTGTAATGTGTTAATTTATTTTTTAGTCTACCAACTTCAATGCCTTTGGTATTGATTTCTTCATGTACTTGAACATTGAGGTAGCGGCATTTTTCTTTTTTTATCAATCGAATTACAGCATCTCCTTGCCAACCACTATATCGTACTTTTTTCCCCATAAAAAAACTTTGACGTGGAATCCAGTACGCATCTTTAGACGGTTGCTGTTGGAGTAAAGTGACAATTTCATTTTTTAAATCAGGCGTGACTCTTTCATCTGCATCGAGAATCAAAACCCAATCATAAGCAGCTTGAGGTATCGCCCAATTTTTTTGATCGGCAGGACTGACATATTTTCTTTGCAAAATTTTTACGTCAAAATTCTCCGCTAACTTCACCGTCTCATCAGTACTAAAAGAATCAACAATAATGATTTCATCCACCCAACCTTCAACAGATTTTAAAACACCTTCAATGTTTTCTGCTTCATTATAAGTAGTGATGATGACAGATAATCTCATATTTGAACTGTGAACTGTGAACTGTGAACTCACAATATTGAGGAGTTCACAGTTCATAGTTATTCGCTAACCGTTAACCTGTAAATTGCCATAGGCAATAAAGTATGGATTCAATAAATTTTCTTTGTTGTACATCAATGGTTCATTGGTTTCAGCTTGGAGCACTTGACCACCAGCCTCTTCCAGAACAATTTGAGCAGCTCCAGTATCCCATTCCATAGTTGGAGCCAAGCGAGGATAAAGGTGTGCTTTTCCAGTTGCTAAAATCAAAAATTTCAAGGAGCTTCCAGTTGCTACTAATTCAGGTTTATTTAATTGATCTACAAAATTTTGAGTGGCATCATTCAAGTGGGATCTCGAACATACCACTCCGAGATTTTCATCTTGTTGTGTAAAACTGGCTGCCTTTAATTGAGTAACTTTTCCATCCTTCTCCAAAAACGCACCTTCTCCTTTTACCGCATAATACATCTCCTCCAAAACAGGTGCATAAACTACACCCATCACAGAACGTTGAGCATTTACCAATGCAATATTGACTGTAAATTCTCCATTCCTTTTGATAAATTCCTTAGTTCCATCCAATGGATCAACTAACCAATAATGGTCATAATCTTTTCGGACTTCATATTCAATGGCTTTGTTTTCCTCGGAAATGATAGGAAACTGAACACTTAATTTTTCCAAACCATCGCAGATAACTTTATTGGCAGCTTGATCTGCCATAGTCAAAGGTGAATTATCATCCTTTTTTTGAATCTGAAAGTCATCTGCTTCGTTATATATTTTCAGTATTTCTTCTCCAGCTTTTTTCGCTATTTTTGCCACTTCTTTGGCAAGGCTTATATCGATCATAGAAGTTGTATTTTTTTAAAATGTGATTTAATTTTCTTGTTCTCTTGCAAATTCTGTGGTCAGTTAAAAGTTGGAAACAAAAGCGACCGAAGGAAGTGTTGGGTTCAACTTTTATCTGACTAAGAGACAGGATTTGCAAAAGAACCAATTTTAGTGCAAAAATAAACAAAATGAATAAAGTTTTAGTAACAGGTGGATGTGGTTATATTGGAAGCCACACGATTGTTGATTTAATTAACAATGGTTTTGAAGTAATTTCGATTGATAATTATATTAATTCCAGTAGAGCATCTCTCAAGGGGATCGAGAAAATAACGGGTAAAAAGATTAAGAATTATAAAATAGACCTTTGTAATTATAATCGAGTTCGTAAGGTTTTTTTAGAAAATAAAGACATTGTTGGCATTATTCATTTTGCAGCATTGAAAGCGGTTGGCGAGTCTTCTGAACAACCCTTACGATATTTTAAAAATAACTTCAATAGTACGCTCAATATGTTGGAAGCGACTAAGGAATTTGGTATCAAAAATTTTATTTTTTCATCTTCATGTACTGTTTACGGAAATGCAAAAGAATTACCTGTTACAGAAGAAACTCCATTTCAAAGAGTGGAAAGCCCTTATGGCTTAACGAAACAGGCAGGAGAAGAAATGATTGAATTTTTTTCCAAAGCTAATCCAAAAATCAATTCGATTCTTTTACGATACTTCAATCCTGCTGGTGCGCATGAAAGTGCTTTATTAGGCGAAGCACCCAACGTAGCACTCAATTTGGTTCCGATCATCACAGAGGTAGCGATTGGCAAAAGAAAATCAATCACCGTTTTTGGCGATGATTATGATACTAGAGATGGAAGTAATATCAGAGATTATATTCATGTCATGGACTTGGCAAATGCGCATACAAAAGCGCTAGAATATTTGATAAAAAATAATAATAAAACAAATTGTGAAGTATATAATTTGGGGATTGGAGAGGGAGCTTCAGTATTGGAAGTTATTCAAGCATTTGAAAAAGTTTCTGGAAAAAAATTAAATTATAAAATAGGTCCTCGAAGAAAGGGAGATGTCATTGCGATCTATTCCAATTATAAAAAGGCGAAAAGACGTTTAAAATGGAAACCTACCAGAAACATTGAAGATATCATGCGTACGGCTTGGGTTTGGGAGCAAAAAAGATCGAAATAATGTGTTTAGGTTTTAATGTGTATATGTTGTCGAATAATTGTGAATATATACTAGAATCACTCACAATTATTCGACAACATATACACCTATACACATTAAAACCTATACACATTTCAACACACCCAATAGTTATTTGGTAAGAATATTTTAAAATACTATATTTGATTAACTATGGGTAAAAAGTTCTTAAATGAACAGTCATAGGGTGTCCATAGTCTTGTCGCCTTACCGACCGTCAATCGGTAAGGTATTTTTATTGCTTTTTTAAAATGGCTCGTTGAGTGGTTATGATTGGGTAAGTTTTAACTACAAATATTTCCTTCCCATCCTGTTTTTTTCCACCTGTTTCACTTATTGGTTGATTTTTTCCCATAATAATATTAAAAATCAAGTAGTCCCCCTGTTTTTCATAGATAGAGGTGAGTTCATTCCCTTTGACTTCAAAGTGACTGATGAGTTGATTATTAAAATGATAGGCTTCAATAAAAATGGTGTTTTTCTCATCGATGAGATACAATCCCTCCTCTACATTAACAGTTTTAAGTTCATAGTTTCTTTTATCTTTCGACTGGTCTGTGTCATAAATAATAGTCCATTTAAAAATATCAGTTTGGTCAGTAGGTGCAATTTCCAAAGCCATAGGAATGGTTTGCTGGATACCTTTGGGAGAGTAGATTTGAAGTTCACCTGACCAGTATCCAAACCATGATTGGGGGAATTTTTCTTTTGGGAAAAATTTTGGAACTGAATTTTTAGAAGAACATCCACAACAAAGTATCATAAAAAAAGTAAAA
>CAKZSH010000286.1 GCA_937918905.1 uncultured Saprospiraceae bacterium | reverse complement strand
AACAACCACAAACCGAATTCAATGAAAAAACACTATCTCACGTTTTTCGTCATATCCGTTATATTGTTTTTACTGAGTTGCAGTCAAAAACAAAAACTTACCTCTAAATCTCTTCAAGGAGAAGAACCTCGTCAAACCAGTTTTTGGTATTACCAGCCTAATTTTATGTTGAATCATAATACGACCTCGTTACGAACAGATGGGCTTTATTTTAAAATCATTGATACCGATCAATTTGGGGATACGTATAAAACTTTTCGATTTTATCCTGATGGGTTGGTCATCTCTCATGTCGCTTACAGCACCCCTGAAAAACTGATGCAATTAAAGCGAACCATCGAAGGAAATATTCATGGGTATTTTAAAGTGGCGCAAGACTCTTTGTTATTTACAACTAAAGTTTATTACAATCATAGCCCTACTTTTTATACTGGAGAAATTTATACTGACTCCCTTTTATTGCATAGCCTTAATTATAAAACGAGAGAAAGTGATAGTCAGGTTTATTATTTTTTAAAGGAGGAGTAGGACGTACGCTTCGCTTGACGTACACTTCGTTTGTCGTACGTTCGCTTCGCTCTCTTGTGGTACGCTGCGCTTGTCGTTTTCGAAATATTGTGAACTCAAAATTATTGGAAACGACAAGCGAAGCGTACCACAAGAGAGCGAAGCGAACGTACGACAAACGAAGTGTACGTCAAGCGAAGCGTACGTTTTCATTTCGGTGGAATTACATTTTTAAAATGCCCATTCATCTTTGCCTTCTTTCGCAGTTTCTCCATTTCTTTTACGACAGGAAGTAATTTTTTCAAATGATCGTACATAAACTTTTGACGTTTTCTTTCCTCGGAGATGGTCAGTAACTGATACTCTTGTTCGATTGAAAATCCGACATGGTGAGCGATTTCGTAAGTCTTAAAATTAAGGTCGGTGGGAAGTGGTTTTTTGATGGATAAATAATCATATAAAATTGTAGCCTTCTCTAAAATCTTCTCATTCAATCTTTCATCACTTTTCATTTCGGTTTCGATCCGTTCGATGTCAGCCCCTGAGTACATCTTATTTAAAGCAATAGAGAAAAAATCATGGATTTTAAAAATACCTAGCCCCTTCGTTTTGATGTCCATCGAACCATCCGCATTTTTTTTAGTGATACTGAGTAATTGAATCTCTGTACCAAAGTCCATCACTTTATCATCAATAAAAGCAGGAATTCCGAAGGTAGTACCATTATGTTCACATTCTCGAATCAGTTGTTTATAACGAGGTTCGAAAATATGTAAGTTGAGTTCCTCGTTGGGGAACACAACTAATTGAAGAGGGAATAATGGTAAAAAATCTGTCATATGTATTTAAACTATATTTGGGGCAATTGGGTTTACGAGAATGTGCATTGCTTTTGGTAAAAGTATCTCATTTTTTTTGCTACTGCAAATACCCGTTTAGTTTTTTCAAAAACTTATAAATCAATAACGAATAATAGACCATTCCATGCAGATAATTATTACACCTATATATAGGTATAATAAGATACTAGATTGCAAACATAATTGAAAATTCTAGAATTGAGATATTGATATTACAAAACTCACAATACCCAATACTCCTATCTCAATACTTGAATCGGCTTAACAGCAAATATGAAAACTAAGAAACTTTAATTTGTCTAATCTTCTAAAATTTACGGCTATGTTTGTGCACTTCTTTTTTCGAAAAAATCCTATCTTTAGAAATCTACAATTAAAAAACCAAAAAATTAGAAAAATGAAATCCCCAATTACCTCAACCTTTCTTTTTGTAACAATACTTTTACTTATTGGATTATCTTCTTGCCGTCAGGACATCACCGCCAAAGAAATGTCGGAGAGTGTAGCATCATATATTTACGCTTACACTTCGGGAGCTATTTCAAAAGCTGATCCTATTAAAATCCAATTAACCAATGCTGTAGAGTCAGGATTGGTTGGGACTGATGTGGAAAGTGGAATCCTTTCTTTTACCCCTGCTATCAGCGGTTCTGCGGTGTGGGATAATGAACAAACCATTATTTTCCAACCCTCAGAATATTTACCATCCAATAAAAGCTACCTCGGTAAGTTGGCTTTGAATAAAGTGTATCTAAATGTTCCCAAAGAGGCAGGTACTTTTGAGTTTAATTTTTCCACAAAAGAACAACACTATTACATTTCAGTTGATGGTTTGCGAAATGATCCTACGGGCAATGAAAACAAAAAACAACTTTCAGGTTGGTTGAATACCGCCGACTTGACCAACAACTTGGATATAGAAAAAATAGTAACGGCGAAACAAAAAGGAAAAGAATTGCCCATCAGTTGGCAACATCAAGAAGGAAGTGTAAAACATATTTTTATCATTGAAGATATTGAACGTGGTGAAACAGCTTCGGAGGTGGAAGTCAGTTGGAATGGAAAACCCATCAACGTTGACAAGCAAAGTTCTAAAAAAATAACCATCCCCGCTTTTGGAGAATTTAAAGTAATGGATGCTAAAGTCGTTCAAGGTGACAACCCGCACATCATTTTATATTTTTCTGATCCATTAAAAAAATCTCAAGATTTGACGGGTTTGATTTCTATCAAAGGATTGAAAGGAAGTTTGGAATATTTGATTGATGGTAGCGAAGTACGTGTGTATCCAAAAAACAAAGGTGCTGGAACAATGACCGTCAATGCATTGGCGGGAATCCAAAGTGCCAATGGACATAAAATGAAAAACAAGAGCGAATGGATGTTGGAATTTGAGCAAAAGAAACCACGAGTACGTCTTGCTGGAAATGGTGTCGTCATGCCTAACTCCAATGGATTGATGTTTCCATTTGATGCGGTCAATTTGAATTATGTCGATGTGGAGGTTTTAAAAATTTTCAATAATAATATCCTTCAATTTTTACAAAGAAATAATATCGATGGCGATTATCGACTGAATCAAGTTGGAAGAATCATTTTACAAAAACAAATAAAATTATCGAATGTCAATCCTGAAGCAAAGGCAAAAAACTGGGCACGATACGCATTGGATTTAAGTGATTTGATCAATGACGACCCACATGCGATCTATCAAATAAGTTTAGGAATGCGACCTGAATATGCCACCTACACTTGTGCTACCGACGAAGCAGACGCAGGTGACAATTCAGCAACAGTCGAAAATCCTTTTGCGAAAAATGATGGAAAAAAATTCGAAACCATATGGAACATTTATAATTATAATTACGAAGGTTATCAATACGACCATCGAAATGATCCTTGCTTTCCAGCCTACTATAATAACAATCGTTTTGTCAAAAGAAATGTCTTGGCTTCCGATATGGGAATTTTGGCAAAAAAAGGAAATGACGATCAGTACATGATTGCGGTGACGGATTTACGAACTACTGAACCGATGAGTGCTGTTGCTTTGGAATTCTATGATTACCAACAGCAACTTATTCATACCGCAACTACGGATAGCGAAGGAATGGCTGCTGCAAAACTGGAACGGAATCCATTTGTAGTTATTGCAAATAAAAATGGTCAACGTGGATATTTAAAATTGCAAGATCAAAACTCCTTGCCACTTGGACGTTTTGATGTAGGTGGAAGCTATGCACAAAAAGGTTTAAAAGGATTTATATATGGTGAACGTGGCGTATGGCGACCAGGTGATTCGATTTATTTAAATTTTATTTTGGAGGACAAAGCTGGTAATTTACCTCCTAACCATCCCGTCACTTTTGAGCTGTATGATGTCCGAGGTTCACTCAAAGAAAAGCGAACCGTTTTACATAATGTAAAAAATGTGTACGCACTACATACTTCCACAAGTCCCGAAGATCCTACTGGAAACTGGAGAGCAGTTGCCAAAGTGGGCGGTGCATCTTTTTCCAAAAACTTAAAAATAGAAACCGTAAAACCAAATCGCTTAAAAATCAATTTAGATTTTGGAAAAGAAAAATTAAAATCTACGGATGAAAAAATAGCAGGTAATTTACAAGTCAATTGGTTGCATGGCGCACCTGCTGCCAACTTAAAAGCCAAAGTCGAAATGCAGCTCAAATCGACACGTACTTATTTTAAAGAATTTAATGATTTTTCATTTAAAGATCCTACTCGAAAATTTAGCCAACAACCGCAAACGATCTACAATGGCCCATTGGATGAAAATGGAAAAACAGCCGTTCAAACTTCTTTGGATGTGCGGAATGCAGCCGAAGGAAAAATGCGTGCAAATTTTAAAATCCGTGCTTTTGAAAAAGGGGGCGATTTTAGTGCCGATCAGTTTTCCATTAATTATGATCCATTTACAAGTTACACAGGTGTGAGAGTGCCTATCAATAAATATCACCAACGACGATTGACCATTGGCAAACCTGGTACGGTAGATTTGGTTTCTGTGGACACGGAGGGTAAACCATTGAGGAATCGTAAGTTGAATGTTGGATTATACGAGGTGACTTGGCGATGGTGGTGGGATAGTTATGATGATGACTTGATGAAATTCAATAGTACGAATCATACTTTGGCTTTGAAAAAAACAGAAGTCACGACAAATAGTGAAGGCAAAGCAGATTGGGGAATTCAAGTGGATGACTGGGGTCGATACATGGTCAGAGTGTGCGATGAAGAGAGTGGACATTGCTCAGGAAGTTTTTTCTATGCAGGTAGCCCCTGGTATGATGATGAGGATAGTGACGATGATTATGCCAAACAACAAATGCGAGAAGCTGCTGCAATGTTATCATTTGTTTCTGACAAAGAAAAATACAATGTGGGTGATCCTGTCAAGTTGACGATACCCGCAAGTGAAACTGGACGCTGTTTGATTTCTATTGAAAATGGTTCTCGAATCGTAGAAACCTATTGGTTAGAAACGAAAAAAGGAGATAATGAATTTACGTTTTTTGCGCAGTCAGAAATGGCTCCTACGGTGTACGCACATGTGACTTTGCTCCAACCTCATGCACAAGTTCAAAATGATTTACCGATACGTATGTACGGTGTTATACCGATTCATGTAGAGGATGAAAAAACGCGATTACATCCTGAACTTAATATGCCAGAAGAACTCAAACCTGAAGAAACATTTGCTGTAAAAGTTTCTGAAAAAAATGGAAAAGGAATGGCTTACACAGTAGCTGTGGTAGATGATGGATTATTAGATTTAACTCGATTTAAAACACCAAATCCTTGGAACACTTTCTACGCTCGTGAAGCTTTGGGTGTCAAAACTTGGGATTTGTACGATCAAGTTTTGGGAGCATACGGAGGGGGATTGGAAAGCATTCTCAGTATCGGTGGTGATGATGAAGTTAAAAAAGGTGCTGATAAAAAAGCAAATCGATTCAAACCTGTAGTCGTTCACCTTGGTCCATTTTACTTGGAAGCAGGGCAAACTGCTACGCATAAAATTACGATGCCAAACTATGTGGGTTCCGTACGAACCATGGTCGTAGCGAGTCATAATGGAGCGTATGGCAATACTGAAAAAACTACTCCAGTACGAAAACCATTGATGATGTTAGCGACTTTGCCAAGAGTGCTAGGGCCAGGTGAAACATTAAAATTGCCTATCGACATTTTTGCAATGGATAAAAAAGTCAAAAATGTAAAAATCAATATTGAAGAATCAAGTGGCTTAGTCGAGATGGTTGGCGGTGATTCTCAAAGTCTTTCTTTTTCAAAAATAGGCGATAAAATGGCAACGTTTGATATTCGAGTAAAAGAATCTATTGGCGTTGCAAAATTTAAAATGGTAGCTACTGG
>CAKZSH010000285.1 GCA_937918905.1 uncultured Saprospiraceae bacterium | reverse complement strand
AAAAAGAAAACCTCTTTCAGTTGATACTGGAAGAGGTTTTTCTTTTTATGAATGAAGAATCGAATTTGTCGAAAGGCTTTGCGTCGCGTTACTTAAAATTGCATTTTGCTTTTAACCAAGCCTTTTCTTTTTGATTAAGATGTGGACTTACTTTTTGGAAAACTTCTTTATGATAATCCTCCAACCATTCCACTTCTCTTTTGGTTAACATCGGAAATTCAATCAAGTTTTTATCAATCGGAAATAATGTTACCGATTCAAATTTCATAAATTCACCAAACTCTGTTTTTTTATCTTTAACAGCTAAAATCAAATTTTCAATTCGAATGCCATATTCTCCTGTTTTATAAAATCCAGGTTCGTTAGAAGTCAACATGCCTTCTTCGATAACCGTAGCTGCCTTTGCTGTAATACCTGATCCAATCGACTGTGGGCCTTCGTGCACATTTAAGAAAAAACCAACTCCATGCCCTGTACCATGCCCGTAATTCAATCCATCTTTCCACAGGTGCTGACGGGCCAAAATTTCAATTTGATTACCACGTGTTCCTTTTGGAAATTTTAAATCAGCCAAACCAATATGGCCTTTTAAAACTGAAGTGAAATTTCGTTTTTGTTCTTTGGTAGGTTTTCCCAAAGCAACTGTTCGAGTAATGTCAGTTGTACCATCTTCATATTGACCTCCAGAATCTAACAATAGAATTCCATTTTTCTTAATCGTTGCACAACTCCCTTCTTCTGGGCGATAATGTACAATTGCTCCATTGCCTTTGTAACCCACTATCGCATCAAAACTCTCCCCATGATAGGCACCTTGTTCCGCTCGAAAGCCACTTAATTTCTTCGCCAACTCCACTTCAGTCGTCGTTCCTTTTTCCAAAGTTTTTTCCAACCACATATAAAGACGGGTCAAAGCGACTGCATCTTTTATCATTGCATTTTTGATGTGTTTGACTTCTGTAGAATTTTTAAGTGCCTTGAGATGAGTGGAAATCGTTTTGCCTTTTACCATTTGATTTTTAGAAATAGCGTTGTACACTTTTATGTTAGTAGTTGAAGGGTCAACTAAAATATTTTTTGACGTAGCTATTTTTTTTAAAAAATCTAAAATACTATCGTAAGGTTTTAATAAAATACCATCTCTTTTAAATTCCTTTCGCAATTTCATTGGCACTTTATTTTTATCAATAAAAAGGTATGCGTTTTTAAGTCCAATGACAGCATAGGCAATGCTAACAGGATTACATTCCACATCGGAAGATCGAATATTAAAAGTCCATGCGATATCATCCAAGGTAGAAACAAAATGATAATCTGCATTCTGGTCCATCATTTTTGTACGAATCTCAGTTAATTTTTTTGATCGACTTTTTCCTGCATATTTTACCTTATGTTCAAAAATATTATTGGTAGGTAGGGTAGGGCGATTTTTCCAAATCGTACTCAATAAATCTTTGGAGTAAATCAATTTGATATTCTTTTTTGCAAAAATCTTCTCCATACGTTGAATTTGTCCAACGGAAAAAAGTATTCCATCACAACCTACTCGACCACCTGATTTTACATTTTCCAAAATCCAAGTCATGTACTCTGGAGTATGTGGAATTTTTAATTTATGCAATTTCATCTTTGAACCCTTCAATTCTTTTTCCGCTTGAATAAAATATCTGGAGTCCGTCCACAGTCCTGCATGATTTTTTGTAACCACCACATTTCCAGCAGAACCTGTAAATCCTGAAATCCATTCTCGCCCCTTCCAATGATCGGCAACATACTCACTTTGATGAGGATCACTTCCAGGAATAATGTAAGCGTCCAATTTATTTTTGACCAACTGTTGTTGGAGAGCGGAGATATTATTATTTACTTGCATATTTATTTTTTTAAATATAAAATCAATTATTGTCACATAAATAAAACTTGAATCTATTTCGAAGGCATAAAATTGAGAAAACTATTTGAAAAAACAATACATCATTTTATTTATTAATAGTGAAAAACCTTCCGTAAACCTTTGAAAACCTACCGTTTAATAAATTATAAAAATAAAAATATGTTATTTTGGCAAGATTTTTGATAAAAAGCGCGCCAAAACCGAACATCTTATAAAGATTCTCGTTATATTTGAGTCAGTTTCAAGGAGTTATAAAAATCTCGACCTCCTTTCTATGTCACTTTTATAAATCGAAACTGGCGACAAATTAAGGCTCAAACCCCTTACTTGATAATTCATCGTTTTAATAATTACTTACTTTAAAATAATCCTACAGAACCGTATCAAGGATGAATAGGATTGTATTGAAGTAATATCAATTTGATTTTTTGAACTAGCAAGATTTTTCAAAGAATACTTAACTTTTAAAATATTTATTTATTGAACACTATTTTTACTCATTAGAGAAAACATTTTAATCCCTATGTTAAAACAAAATTTAAGTCAGCGTTTACTCCAAAAATTGTCGCCTCAACAAATTCAGTTAATGAAGTTGTTGCAGATCCCGACTGCCACTTTGGAGCAGCGCATCAAAGAAGAGTTGGAGGCTAATCCTGTGCTAGAAGAAGGCGAAGACAGAGATGAGCTACTAGAGGTGTCAAAAAAGAATGATGAAGATGATGATGGTAAAGAAGAAAAAGAAGGAGACGAGGAAATCGTAAGAGAAGATGAATTTGAGTTGGATGATTACCTTGCAGAATACATTGAAGATGATCCGTCAAGTTACAAGTTAAAAGCGAATAATTTTTCTGCGGAGGAAGAAGATAAATCTATTCCTATTGCAGTTGAAGATACTTTTCACGAATACCTAGAGCAGCAACTTGGTATGCTCGAATTGAAAGATGAAAGAGAATTGACAATCGCAAAACAAATCATTGGAAGTATAGATGATGATGGATATTTGCGAAGAGAGCCAGAAGCAATTATTGATGATTTGATTTTTTCTCAAAACATCAATGCTACTGAAGAAGAAATTGTTGCTCTTTTAAAACGGATTCAAAGGTTTGATCCTCCAGGGATTGGGTCTCGTGATTTGCAAGAGTGTTTGTTGTTGCAATTAGAGCATCGGAACAAACAAGAACTTGGATTGACGCATGAAGAAAAGGCGCCAATGCGATTGGCCATGCGAATTATTCAGGATTACTTCAATGAGTTTTCTAAAAAGCATTATCAAAAATTACAGAGGTATTTAACGATTTCGGAAAAGCAATTAAAATTTGCAGTAGATGAGATTTTGAAATTAAATCCAAAACCTGCAAGTGGTCACCGAACCAATAGCTCAAGAGGGACTCACTACATCGTTCCTGATTTTATTATTGTCAACCGAGAAGGTGAATTAGACCTAACATTAAATTCACGTAACGCTCCTGATCTTCGTATCAATGAGCATTACAAAGATATGTTGAAGTCATACAAAGATAATAAAGCAGGAAGACGAGCTGATAAAAAGCAGAAAGAAGCAGTAATGTTTATCAAGCAAAAAATCGATTCTGCAAAATGGTTTATTGATGCGATTCGTCAACGTCAACAGACGATGTACAAAACGATGTATTCGATCATGCAATATCAATATGATTTCTTTTTGACAGGAGATCAAAAAAGATTGCGTCCGATGATTTTGAAAGACATTGCGGATATTACTGGATTGGATATTTCTACCGTTTCACGGGTTGCTAATAGTAAATTTGTTCAAACGGAATTTGGAACGAAGCGACTGAAAGATTTTTTCTCAGAATCTCTTCAAACAAGTTCAGGAGAGGAAGTTTCTACTTTGGAGGTGAAAAAAATCCTTACGGATATCATTGAAGAGGAAAATAAACGGAAGCCTTACTCTGATGAAAAATTGAAAAATATGCTTCAGGAGAAAGGTTACAATATTGCAAGAAGAACGGTAGCAAAATACCGCGAGCAATTAAATATTCCAGTTGCCCGATTGAGAAAAGAATTATAAAAAGTAATTTTTTATAAAATATTAAAACCCGAATTTTCTGATGGAAAGTTCGGGTTTTCTATTTCCACGATTACTAAACTTCGAAGTTTAGTAATCGTTTCAAATAAATAATTTATATCAGAAAAACTAACTTCGGAAACATAATCACTAATATCAAAAACACCAACTGGATTAAAACAAATGGAATAATTCCTCGATACAAATGTCCCGTAGTGATTTCAGGCGGAGCCACCCCTTTTAAATAAAACAAAGAAAACCCAAAAGGAGGTGATAAAAATGAAGTCTGTAAATTCAATGCTAACAAAATTCCTATCCAAATTAAATTCATATCATACACTTCAAAAACTGGCGCAACGACAGGAACAATGATAAATATGATTTCAATAAAATCAATAAAAAAACCAGCAACGAAAACGACTAACATCACTAAGAGTAAAAATACATTTGGCGAAAGATTGGATGTTTTTATCAAATCAACCAAATAGGCATCTCCTCCTAATTCTCTAAAAACAAAAGTAAAAGTTGTTGCTCCTAGTAAGATGATAAATACCATCGTCGTTAGGTGCGTTGTCTCTCGCATGACGGAGTTTAATATTTTTAAATTGAACTTTCCTTGCATGATGGTGAGTAATGTTGCGCCCATTGCTCCAATAGCAGCAGCCTCTGTAGGAGTTGCATTACCTGTAAGAATAGATCCTAAAACGGCAACAATCAAAACAAAGGGCAAAAGAAATGCTTGCAGTATTTTTTTCCAAAAATCATTTTTTCGGAATGCTTCAATCTCTTCTTCTGGAATACTTGGCGCAGCTTCTGGATTACGTGCGGCATAAATAATAATATACATGATATAGCAACCCACCAACATAATTCCAGGCAATAATGCAGCTTTAAATAAGTCGCCAACCGTAACTCCTAACATATCTCCTAACAATACTAATACAACTGATGGTGGAATGATTTGTCCGAGTGTTCCAGAAGCGGCAATAGTTCCAGTTGCTAGTTCAGGTTTGTATCCTCTATTGAGCATGGTAGGTAAACTAATCAATCCCATTGTAATTACTGTTGCTCCCACAATCCCAGTCGATGCTGCTAACAATGCTCCTACAACTACAACTGAGATGGCTAGTCCTCCTTTCATTTTTCCAAAAAGCATTGCCATGGTTTCTAACAAACTTTCGGCTAATCCTGATTTTTCTAACATGATCCCCATGTAAACAAATAGAGGAACTGCTAACAAAACATAGTTGGTCATTGTTCCCATTATCCTCGAAGGCAACATGGTAAAATCTGCGAAATCTAAAAATAATAGTGCATAAATCGTCGAGATTCCACCTAAGGTAAACGCCACAGGAAATCCATAAAGGATTAATAAAAAAATACTAATAAAAAGAATGATTGCTAGGATTGCCATTTTAAACTCCCAGCTCCTAAAAGGGAGCTAGTACAATGTTTTGTTTTGAAAAAAATATATTCGACTATTCAATTTTCACCGTCTTTTCTCCCCTTTATGGGTTGGGCGTTTAATTTCAAAATCGAATCAGCGACCAAGGCCAACGCTTGTAAAAATAATAAACTTGCCCCCACAGTAATTGCAAATTTTATGATAAACCGAAAAGGTAATCCATTTGGATTGGGTGAACCTTCCATTGTTTTAAACGAACCCAACGCATATTCGTAAGAGACCCACATGATTAATAAACACCAAGGAAGCAAAAATATTAATGAGCCAAAAAGATTTACCAATGCTTTATCTTTTTCAGAAAAATCCGAATAAAATAAATCCACCCGAACATGCTTGTCATGTTTCAAAGTATATCCTGCACCCAATAAAAAAATCAATGAAAATAAATGCCATTCTAATTCAGGCATCCAGACTGGTTCGCTATTAAAAATGATTCTCCCCAAAACTCTACCACAAACTAGCAACACTAAAATGGTGGTCAACCAGGAAGTTGCTTTCCCGATGTTTTCGTTTAAAGTATTTACAAATTTGATAAATCCTTGAAGAAGGTTTTTCATTAAGATTTTCGTTTTTGTAAAAGTAGGGAAAAAATTTTAAGAAAATCAAAATCAAAATAGTAATGGTGACTAGTAATTCGTGATTGGTAAATGGGTGCTACTAATCACCAGTTATTAATTACGAATCACAATAATCTACTTCTTACTTCCACGAAAATATTTAACTGTAGTTTTTATGGAATTACTAGATGTGTCAATTAATCGGTAAGCAATACTATGGTGGTCGACCTTAAAGTCATCAAAGTTTTGGTCAAGTTGATAGATACAGGAAGGTGTAATTTGCACTAAAATATTATTTACCTGAATCGATTTCTCAACGTGATAATGACCACAATAAATATTAAGAAATCCACGATATTCAGAGAATACTTTTTGAATGTCAGGTATGTTTTTTAGAGCATGTTTTTTATCCATAAATGGAACACCAGCTTTGACAGGAGGATGGTGGGTGAAAATAATTATGCTTTCATTCCCATTTGTCAATTGTCGTTTTAACCATTTTAATTGTGTATCGGAATGAAATCCTTTTGCAGAATCTAAAAATATACACGTTGCTTTTCCTATTTTTTTTGCAAAAAACATTTCGTCCTCTGTTAGCAAATGTTGTAATCCAAAAGCTTCTGCCATCATCACCGTATCATCATGATTTCCTCCGATTATATCATATGGAATTCGACACAGATCAAGTTGTTCTTTTATCCAAATATAAATTTCAGACACTCCTATGTCATAACACAAATCTCCTGATACTACCAAATGATCTACTTTAGCTTGTCGTGCAGCTCTTAGAATTCTTTTGAAATTTTTGCGTACATCAATTTCAAAAGGAAATTCATTCTCCTTATCAATATGTAAATCCGTTATTTGGATGATTTTCATATTAAAAATATAGTTAATTGACTGTTCTTAAACAAAATATGCTTTCTTTTTAATAAAATCGAATTTCATTCCACTTTATCATTTTAAGCATAATTTATTATTGAAACTAAACTTTGGATTTTCAATACCGTAATAAAATATAATTGTTTATTTTTACGCAATAAATGAACGTGAATCACATTTAACTATATCTACAAAAAATACCGAAAATGAGTATTGTTGAAATGAAAGTCCCAGTAATTGGGGAATCCGTAAATGAAGTAACCCTTTCACAATGGCTTAAAGGAAATGGCGATTATGTCAAATTAGATGAACCCATTTGTGAATTTGAATCAGATAAAGCAACATTAGAATTTCCAGCCGAAGCTGCGGGGAAATTAATATATGTTGCTGCTGAAGGAGATGACTTGGAAATAGGCGCGCTTGTAGCAAAAATTGATACAAGTGTAGCTGCTGAGGCGGCACCTCCAAAAGAAACTGCTCCTCCTGCAAAAGCAGAACCTAAAGCGGTCGAAGCTGCTGCACCTGTTCAAGAAACAGCGGCACCAGCATCTGCATCTTATGCTGCGGGTCATGCTTCTCCTGCTGCTGAAAAGATCATGAAGGAAAATGGTTTGACAGCTAATCAAGTTAGTGGAAGTGGAAAGGATGGAAGGATTACGAAAGAAGATGCACAAAAGGCAATTGCAACAACTTCAACACCTGCACCTGCTGCAAAGGTTGAAACACCTGCGCCAACGCCAGCGCCAACGGCTCCTGCAACTGCATTTAGAAGAACTACTTCTCGAAAGAAAATGAGTCGAATGCGAAGAACTATCGCAACTCGATTGGTTTCTGCAAAAAATAATACAGCCATGTTAACCACTTTTAATGAAGTGGACTTGACTGCGATTATGGCATTGCGAAAAAAATATCAAGAGAAATTTGTTGAGAAGCATGGAATCAAATTGGGTTTTATGTCTTTGTTTTCAAAAGCTTGTGCAAAAGTATTAATGGAAATGCCAGATGTGAATGCACAGCTTGATGGCAATGAAATTATTTACCATGACTATGCGGATATTTCGATTGCGATTTCTACACCAACAGGTTTGGTCGTGCCTCCAGTTCATAATGTGGAGTCTTTAAAATTTCATGAAATTGAATTAAAAATAAAAGAGCTTGCTGGAAAAGCACGAAGCGGAAAATTGACTTTGGATGAAATGAAAGGTGGAACATTTGCAATTACAAATGGTGGAATTTTTGGTTCAATGATGAGTACACCTATCTTAAATGAACCACAGTCTGCGATTTTAGGAATGCATACCATCCAACAACGTCCTATGGCAATTGATGGTGAAGTGAAAATTCGACCAATGATGTACTTAGCACTTTCTTACGATCATAGAGTGATTGATGGAAGTACTTCCGTTACATTTTTAGTAAAAGTGAAAAAGTTATTGGA
This sequence comes from uncultured Saprospiraceae bacterium, assembly GCA_937918905.1. Classification (GTDB taxonomy): domain Bacteria; phylum Bacteroidota; class Bacteroidia; order Chitinophagales; family Saprospiraceae; genus CAJQQY01. The sequence continues at coordinate 3,730 of CAKZSH010000285.1, read as the reverse complement.
AGATCCAGTAACTTTATTAATGGATATTTAAGCTAAATAATAGAACAAACGCTTGATTTTTTGAGTGATTTTTTTGAATAAAATACTAAAAAAATCAAGCGTTTGCTCTGTCTATTTTCAAGCAAAGTGTTTTATTTGATAAAAAGTCATTCGAATAGTTTTTGTTTTTTCTTAATATGTTTTACATTTACGTCTCTAAAATTGTTCACAAAACCAACTCAGGTAGGAGGGCGTATAACTGTTTTTTCCAATCTTTAAAATACCATTTTCAGTATATTGTGATTGTATTTTATTTACAATAAATTGAGGATAGACTTACACTTACACCAATTTCCCCCTCCTGAAGTTACACACTAGTTTAAATGTATTTTTAAAACTATGTTTTTTCCCAAAAACGAACGATTTTTTAATTTCCATGAACAATGAATAAATTAATACCAATATCGATAATATTGATTTTATTGCTATCGGCATGCCGTAGTGATAAAGTGCAGTTGGCTACCCAAAATGATATTCAGTTAGAAAATGCAATAAAACAGTTCTCTGCAACAGGCGAACTGGATCATTTTATTCTTCCAGAAAGTAATGATTACGCCAATATTCCTACCTCACCTGAAAATCCAATTACTCCTGTCAAAGTAGCTCTAGGAAAATTTTTATTTTTTGAAACTGGACTTGGACTTTCTCCTATGCAATCCATTGGAGAGGGAACCTACTCATGTGGAAGTTGTCATATTCCTTCTGCTGGTTTTCGACCTGGACGAATGCAAGGAATTGGCGAAGGTGGAACTGGTTTTGGATTAAATGGAGAAGAACGAACCATGAGTGAATTTTATGTGCCAGAGCAATTAGATGTTCAAGGTGCACGACCTTTGAGTGTACTCAATGCTGCTTATGTAACGAACGCTTTATGGAACGGACAGTTTGGTGGTGGTGGTGTGAATGAAGGAACTGAAAGTGTTTGGAAAGAAGAAAATGGAACAAATATTAACCATTTAGGTTTTGGAGGTTTGGAGTCTCAAAATATTGAAAGCCTTCATTTGCATAGAATGGTCATCAATAAAGATGTGGTGGAAAATTTAGGTTACAAACCTTATTTTGAATCGGCATTTAGTGATTTTCCAGAAGAAGAAAGATACTCTGAAAAAGCAGCTAGTTTTGCTATTGCAGCCTACTTACGAACATTGTTAACTAATAAAGCACCTTTTCAAGATTATCTTAAAGGCAATCGAGATGCACTTACTGAGCAAGAGAAAAGAGGTGCAATGCTTTTCTTTGGAGAAGCAAAATGTGCAGCTTGCCATAGCGGGCCATCTTTAAATGCAATGAATTTTTATGCATTGGGAGTCAAAGATTTGTATGAAACGGGAGAAGCATTTAATACTTCTGCGGATGATAAAAGAAATTTGGGAAGAGGTGGATTTACGGAAAAAGATGAGGACATGTATAAGTTTAAAGTTCCTCAATTATACAATTTGAAGGATACACCATTTTATTTTCATGGAAGTAGTAAAACGACTTTAGAGGGAGTGGTTGAATATTTTAATGATGCTGTTCCTGAAAATACTAATGTTCCTACATCACAACTTCCTGCGATTTTTACACCGCTTGGAATGGACCAAAGTGAAATTGATGACTTGGTGGCTTTCCTTGAAAATGGTCTTCACGATCCAGATTTAAAAAGATACGAACCTGATTATATTCTTTCTGGAAATTGCTTTCCAAATAATGATGAGCAATCGAAAATTGATTTAGGATGTGATTAAGTTAATTAGTGGATTGGTGAATTAGTTTATTAGGGATCTTCAACGTCACATTCACCTAATAAACTAATTCACCAATCTACTAATCAACCTCTTTTATTGTATCAAATGATCGCTTGGTTCTGCCTCAGAAATAATTAACGGAATCTTATTTTTAATTTTCTTTTGATCTTCTTTAGTGAGTAGAGCAAATTCTTTTCCATGTGTTCGATATGACTCCTCGTCTCGCAACTCTCGGTATGCAGCTTTCAATTCATTATAAACTCCAATGTAAGTTTCGTAAGAAGTGGAGCGATCATTTTTTAGGGAAATGATGGCTTTATCTGGACTGATAGGCATTTTGTCTGAACCACTAGGATTTGAAATAAAAGTCTTTGTGTGTTTTCTTAAATTTGAAATAAATGCTAATTCTCCTTCTACCAATAATTCGTTTTTGCCATTTACTAATACATTCAGAACATTACGTTCGTTGAGTGGGGTAGGTTCGGGAGGAGTAGATTCCCATCGAGGTAATTGCACCAAAATTCCTTGATCTTCTGCAATGGTTGTCGTAACCAAAAAGAAAATTAAAAGTAGGAAGGCAATATCTGCCATCGACCCAGCATTGATACTGTTGTCATTTTTACGCCGTTCTTTTTTTAACATGATTCTTAATTTTTTTACCTGTCTATTGAACAGGTTGGTTGAAAAATGTGGTAGTGAATTTCGACGACGTATTTCTTTTAAAGATGTAGGATATTTTGTTTTTGGTGTTTGTAACCACCAAATTCATTTGGTAGGTTGTTCGTATTTATTTTTTTAGATTAAAACAACCAGCCAAATGAATTTAGCGGTTACGTGATTTTAGTCGAAAAATATGGTATTTTGATTATATAAAATCTATATTGTAGAGGTATTCAACTTTTCAAAAAATAATAATTTATGAAAGGCGATCCTTTTAAAAAATATAAAAAAGATTATTCCGAAAAAGGACTTTGGGAAAAATTAAGAAAATATGCCAGAGTAGCTGGGCAGAAAACAGTTTACTCTGCGTTGTTGATGTTCTATGCTTTTCGAAGAAAAGAAACTCCAGGTTGGGCAAAAAATGTAATCCTTGGAGCTATTGGATATTTTCTTTCTCCATTTGATGGAGTACCAGATTTGACACCATTTTTAGGATATACAGATGACTTAGGAGTGTTGAGTTTTGGATTAGTTTTGATTGCAGGTTACATCAATGATGAGGTGAGAGGTAAGGCAAGGGAGCGTTTGACAAAATGGTTTGGAGAAATAGATGAAGAAGAATTAAAGACAGTTGATGATAAACTTTAACACTAGGGAGTAGGAAATAAATAACCTACCCATCTGAAGGCTTCTTTTTCAATATGATTTCATAAAAAAATGAAGCCGTACCGAAGGGTATGCCTTAATTTTTTCATTTCCTCATATTAAAAAATAATCTCTTCATACGGGTAGATTATTTAATTCCTACTCCCTAATCTCAGAACATTATCAAATCACATTTTTTTTTCCCTGAACAAGACATGACACCCTCTTATTTTTTCCTTTAATCGTCAAAGTGGGATAGCTTCAAAGACAACACCCAAAGTCGAAGCGTCCCACTTTTTTATTGGATTTAAGTTCTTGTTCATAATTATTCATAAGTTATTTCGGCTTCTTTTTTTACCCTTCTTCGCCAATCCGAAACTTCGGGACGCCGATGCTAGGCATCGCCTACGTTTTTTGCCTCAAAGGATAAAAAAATAATCTCGAAATAACTTATAACTAATTATGGACAAGAACTTATAATATCGTCTAAAATAAAAAAACCTTTACGAAAGTAAAGGTTTTTTTTGTAGCGTAATAAAGAGAAATTATTTTAAGTTTTTTTCAAAATATGCATCAAAAAGGAAATAATTGTTAGCACTACAAAAATGTAAAATAAAGATTGAGCGATAGAAGCTGCTCCAGCAGCAATTCCTCCAAAT
>CAKZSH010000284.1 GCA_937918905.1 uncultured Saprospiraceae bacterium | reverse complement strand
TCAAAGAGTTATTCTCTTTGGCCCTGGACATTCTACATATCCTGCAAAATTAAACTTAACGTATACTATTAATCAATAACAAAAACAAACCCTATTATGTGCGGAATCGTAGCTTATATTGGCAAAAAAGACGCTTATCCTTTTATAGTTAAAGGCTTAAAACGGTTAGAATACCGTGGTTATGATAGTGCTGGAATTGCACTATACAATGGAGATTTACATGTTTACAAAAAGAAAGGAAAAGTAAATGATTTAGTTTCTTTTGTAAAAGGAAAGAACCTTGATGGTTCAGTTGGTATTGGACATACTCGTTGGGCCACTCATGGTGAACCTAATGATGTAAATGCTCACCCTCATACTTGTCAAAAAGATAGATTGACACTTATCCATAATGGTATTATTGAAAATTATGCTGCTATCAAGGAAGCTTTGATAAAAGATGGGCATTCATTTCATAGTGATACCGATACAGAAGTATTGATACATTTGATAGGTGCTATTCAAGAAAAAGACAATCTAATATTAGAAGAAGCAGTTAGAATTGCCTTGTCACAGGTGGTTGGTGCTTATGCTATTGTTGTCTTGGATAGAGAAGACCCTACTAAATTAGTTGCAGCAAGAAAGGCAAGTCCTCTTGTTGTTGGTATTGGAAAAGACGAATTCTGGTTAGCATCTGATGCAACACCACTTGTAGGCTATACAGATCAGGTTGTTTATTTAAATGATGAAGAAATAGCAGTTGTCAATAAAAATGGTTCATTTGAAATTAAAACAATTGATAACGAAATACAAACTCCATATATCCAACACCTCAATATGAATATTGAAAAATTGGAAAAAGGAGATTATGAGCATTTTATGCTCAAGGAGATTTATGAGCAACCAAATACCATTGCAGATTGTATGCGTGGTCGTTTGAATGCCGCAGCAGGTTGGATAAAAGTAGGAGGAATCGAAAATGTAGATGAGAAAATGTTTAATGCCAAAAGATTTATCATGGCTGCCTGTGGAACTTCCTGGCATGCTGCGCTTATTGGAGAATACCTTTTCGAAGAATTAGCTAGAATACCTGTAGAAGTAGAATATGCATCTGAATTACGATATAGAAATCCAATTATCAATAAAGATGATGTAGTTATCGCTTTATCACAATCAGGAGAAACAGCAGATACTTTAGCTGCTCTTGAATTAGCAAAAGATAAAGGTGCTTTAATCTACGGAATTGTAAATTCAGTTGGTTCTTCTATTGCTCGAATTACTGATTCTGGTTCTTATATTCATGCTGGCCCCGAAATTGGTGTAGCAAGTACGAAAGCATTTACAGGTCAAGTAACAGCACTTACTTTGATGGCTATTTATATGGGATATAAAAGAGGAACAATTCCTAAATCATATTATCAACAGTTACTTCGAGGCTTAGAAGAAATTCCTCAAAAAGTACAAGAGGCATTGGAATGCAACGATCAAATCGAAAAACTAGCTGCAAAATTTATCAATACGCGCCATACTTTATACTTGGGACGTGGGTATAATTTCCCTGTAGCTTTGGAAGGAGCTTTAAAACTTAAAGAGATCTCATATATTCATGCTGAAGGTTACCCTGCTGCAGAAATGAAACATGGGCCTATTGCATTGATTGACGAAAATATGCCTGTTGTAGTTATTGCAACAAATAAAAGTGCTTATGAAAAAATCGTAAGTAACATCCAAGAAGTTAAGGCGCGTAAGGGTATTGTTATAGCAATTGTTACTAAAGGGGATAAAGAGATTGGTAAAATTGCTGATTATACGATTGAAATTCCTGATACAGAAGAACCATTAACTCCTTTATTATCAGTAATTCCTTTACAGTTACTTTCTTATCATATTGCTTTGATTAGAGGTTGTAATGTTGATCAACCTAGAAATCTCGCCAAATCTGTAACTGTTGAATAAATAAAACAGATGACAATGGACAATAGATTTAAAAAACTTATCTTTGTCCATTGTCTTTCAATACAAAATAAAAATTTACATGGGCTCACATAGTGCACATAACATGGAGTACAACTCCGAAAAATCCGATTTAATTATTCCTGAATATGGAAGAAATGTTCAAATGCTTATTCGGCATGCTCGAAATATTGAGAGCAATGAAATGCGTCAGGCTTTTATTGAAAGAGTAATTGATCTGATGCATCAAATGCATCCACAAAATAGAAATATAGAAGATTATCGTTCAAAATTGTGGAAACATGTATTTAGAATAGCAGAATATGAATTGGATGTAATGCCTCCTAATGGAGAAATTCCTACTCCTGAAACAGATATCAAAAAACCTGAACCTGTAAGCTATCCTGCCTCTAATGCTGCTTATCGACATTATGGTAACAATGTTCAAATTCTAATTGACAAGGCGTTAAAAATGGAAGAAGGGCCTAAAAAAGATGGCTTCGTTTCTGTGATTGGAGGTTATATGAAAATGGCTTACAAGACCTGGAATAAAGAACATTATATTAGCGATGAAATTATCAAGCAAGATCTTTTAAATATGTCTGATGGAAAATTATCCGTTGCAGACAATGTTTCATTAGATGGCCTAAGTAATGCCAATCGAAAGAAAAGAAGAGACAATGATAATGACAGAGATAGAGATCATCGGGGTAGAAACGATCGAAGAGACAACCGAGGTAGAAATGACCGAAGAGATCATCGAGGAGGTAGAAATGATCGAAGAGATCATCGAGGAGGTAGAGGAAGACGATAGATTAAAAATGCTAAAAAATAAAAATAGGCTTGTCGAGTTTTCGACAAGCCTATTTTTATTTAAAATTCTCACTCACAGCTCCGAAAGTCTAACCTTCACTTACTTCTGCTAATGCTTTTAATTTAACGATAGCTTCATCATGAGTTTCTAATGATTTCTTTAAATCTTTAACTACAAATTTAACAAGGTCATCTTCTTTTGTAGAAAGAGTTCTAATCACTTTTTCCTTTTTTAATCTTTGACCTTTTCCTTTTTCAATAGCATCATTTGCATATGTTACTATTTTTTGATTGGACCAATGATTCGATAAATTGGAGAGCAATAAATAATTACATGATGGTAAACTAAGATTATCTGTATTATAAATCTCATTCGCATAAAACTCAAAAAGTTCATGTTTATCTGTCGTTTCAACATTAATAATGTCATACCTAAAGACTAAATCTTTAATCACAGATTTTTTAAAATTAGTTAAAGAAATAGAAGATTCCTTTCCTTCAATGGTATTTCTATAAAGCAAGTCCACCTCTTGCCAAGCCATTATTTCTTCTTGAACTCTCATCTGGTCATAACCACTTTCAAACATCACTTTATCCCTTTCGTGAAAATTATCATTCTGTCCAATTTGCAAATCCTGAGAAGAACTGATTTTTTGCGTATGGTCACTAGAACAACTACTTGAAATAAAAAATAAAAATAAACTAAGAGCGATTAAATTTTTCATATTTGGTATTTTTTAATTAAAAAATTAACATCCTAAAGTTGTTTGAATAAGTGGAATGGATTCACTTGAATAGTTATTCATCAATTTACAAAAAAATGAATTTATAATTGTTTCAATATTTATAACTAACAAAAAACGGCCTGCCGAAAACTCGACAGACCGTTTTTTTATTTTTCTAAAAAACAAAAATCGTTACGACGACTTCGCTTTTTGCATTTCAATTTTATTTAATAAAAGTGCCGCTTTCATCAAGAAGTCATCTTTATGATTATGGAACTCTTGGTGAACCATCAACAATCTCGCAGCATCATAAGAAGCCGTTTTAGGAATAATTTGTTTGGCTGCAATTGGGTGCATCCAATATTCCTCATTATTTGATCGAAGCATAGTTCCTGTAAAATCAAATCCAGTTACTACTGCTAATTTATTCAAAGAGAATAAATAGTTCGTTTCTTTAATAATGTCTTTTTGTAAATCAATGATATTCATTCGATCAAATCGTACTCGAGATTTTTCCAATAAAAATAAATCTCTTCGTCCATCGAAAGTAACGATATCACTGATACGATACTTTTGAAAACATTTACCAAAAAATGCACGAACCCATTTTTGAGCAGGTCGTAACATTCCGAAAGCACCATCTAATTCTCTATCAAAAATTTGATAAGTTTCATCGAATGGTCTTCTTCGCTTAGTTTTCATATTGACCACCTCTTTGACACGGTCAATCGTGTTTCCAAGTTCGTTAACTTTTGCTTCAACGCTGACAATGTCAACATCAATAGCAACAGTCATACTTTCTAAAAAGATTTTGTTTGAGTGTGGCTCAAATACCAACAATGCCACTTCGTGAATGGCATAGAAGTTTGGAGGTCCTCCGTAGATGTTTCCAAACTTTAGTTCTAAAAATGCGATGTTCTGATTCACGGTTTCCTTTTTTTTCTTCGATAAAAGCCATCTTAAACCGAAGTTTCTTTGTTTATAATAAGTGGTGCAAAAATAATATTTTCAAGTGGTTTTTTTCTTTTTCTTTATTTTTTCTATGAATTTTGATAAAAAAAATTAGAATACGGGTGAAATTTGTAAAAAATCAAATTTAAAAGCAAAATTTAAATTGAAATTATGTTTAGTTTTTAAACAAATAAAAATTTCCCGCTATCATATATTTTCTCATCATCCGCAAAAATTTCTCCTCCATTCATCATATTTCCAATCATATCCCAATGTATCGGTGATTCGTTTTTTCCACCTGCTTGACTATAAGATTGTCCGATTGCCATATGTATCGTCCCGCCTATTTTTTCATCAAATAAAATATTCTTTGTAAATTTATTGATATTGTAATTCGTGCCTATGGCAGCCTCCCCAAAATTTCGAGTGCCCTTCATTTTAAATATTTTATTTAAAAATGCTTGACCTCGTTTCGCTTCCCATTTTTCGATAAAACCGTCTTTTACCCAAAGCGTAACTCCCTCAACTTCATGTCCCATGTAAACTGCTGGGTAAGAAAAATTCACTATACCATTAACTGAATTTTCCACCGGTGAAGTATACACTTCGCCTGAGGGCATATTGGTTTGACCATCGGAGTTAATCCAAGTTCTCCCTTTGGTTGAAAAACTAATATCAATTCCATCACCTTTGTAATGGACTTTATTTCTTTTATTTAAAACATCAACTATCTGCTTCTGGAATTTTCGAACTTTCAACCATTCCTTCTCAGGATCATCTTTAAATAAATGACATGCCCCAAAGACAAAATTCTCATACTCTTCTAATGACATACCTGCATTTTGCGCAGCAGCCTGAGTAGGATATTGACAAAGGTTACGCTTCAGGTCACGAGTACCTGTTCTTCTAAAATACGTTTTAGAAATTCCAGCGTGTGCTGTCTTTTTGATTTTGACTTTTTTGGAATCCACGCTTTGATTTTCCATTAAATTGAAAGGTGCGCGAATGTAAAGGTAGGCATCAAATTTTTCCATTGCCCTTTTGTAAAAAGGCGAAACGCGTTGCAGTTGTTTTCCTTTAGCTTCTTCAAAAAAGATACGGCTTTGCTCTCGAAATTCCATATTCACTTCCACATGAGCACCTGCTTGAAGCGCTGCTCGATATACTTCTCGAACCAAAGGTTCTGCTAAGGTGGTAGTCTGTACAAATAATTGGTTGCCTCTCTTAATCTCTAAACAATACTTAACCAATAATTTAGCATATTTGCTAAGGGTAGTGTTCATATAAAATGAATGATTGTTAGAATATTTGGTTGAAAAATATCAAGTCGAATTAAAACAAACTTTTATCTTTTACAACCATTGTTGTCGGGTTTATTTATTTCGAAACAAGATATAAAAAGAACTTTATATACACGAATTTTTCACTATCAATGTTTCGTCCTGCACCCTGAAGCTCCAGCTTCGTTGAAAGAATATAGAATTGAAACTGGAGCTTCGGGATACGATTACCAATGTTTTACTTGGTGCGGATACCGAATTGCATACATCTCTTTCACCTTCCGTTCTAGCGTACTTCTAAAAATATTAATATTTTCCTTAGTCAAAGCAGAGATAAAAACATTCTCGTGATTGTAATCATTTTTTAATCGAGATTTTAGCTCATTCACTATTTCAACTTTCATTTCTTCTTCTAAGTATTTGTCAAAATAACGTTCTCGATACAAGTCTATTTTATTAAAAACCAAAATCGTTGGCTTTTCTAAAGCATCTAAATCTTTCAACGTTTTATTGACCGTTTGCAGGTGATCTTCAAATTGTGGGTGTGCAATATCCACCACATGAATCAGTAAATCACTTTCGCGAACTTCATCCAATGTGGATTTAAAACTCTCCACTAAGTGATGAGGAAGTTTTCGAATAAATCCAACTGTATCAGAAAGTAAAAAGGGCATTCGATCTAATACTACTTTTCGTACCGTTGTGTCTAATGTTGCAAATAATTTATCCTCCGCAAATACATCTGATTTACTCAACACATTCATCAATGTAGATTTTCCAACATTGGTATACCCTACCAACGCTACTCGAACTTGTTGCCCTCTTCGTTTACGTTGTGTTTGACTTTGTTGATCAATTTTTTCTAACTGTTTTTTTAACAAGGAGATTTTATCCCGAACAATCCGTCTATCTGTTTCAATCTCTTTTTCCCCAGGTCCACGCATTCCGATACCACCACGTTGTCGTTCCAAGTGATCCCAAAGACCTCTCAATCGAGGCAACATGTATTGCATTTGAGCCAATTCAACTTGAGTTTTTGCTTGAGCAGTTTGTGCTCGATTGGCGAAGATGTCAAGAATCAAAGTACTTCGATCAATGATTTTGACTTTGAGCATTTCTTCAATGATACTTGTCTGTTTGCCTGTCAAGTCATCATCAAAAATCACCAAAGAAATTTCTTCATGCGCCTCCACATATTCTTGAATTTCAAGCATTTTTCCAGATCCCACAAAAGTTCTACGATCAGGATGCTGTAGTTTTTGGACAAATCTTTTTTTAGCAACTGCTCCTGCCGTAAGTGCTAAAAATTCTAATTCATCTAAATATTCTGTAGTTTGACTTTCCGTTTGTTGCTGGGCAATAATGCCAACTAGAACAGCTTGTTCAAGTTTTTTCTTTAATCCTTGCTTTCTATTTTGTCCTCCTACATTCCACTCGTTTGCCATATATTTTGGTTATTTTTTTATTAAAAATTACTGGTTTTTGTTTTGATTTTTTCCAAAAACAAAACCTAAAATAAACATTATTAAAATAAATCCTAATGCTAAATAATTAATATCCATGTTATTTATGTTTTATGAGTGAATTTCATTTGGGATTTTTTACTCCACCCAATCCTCAGGATTCAATCTTGCTTTGTCTCTCCATACTTCAAAATGTACTTCCGAAACCTTTGTTTTTCTATTCATCGCTACGGTGCCAAGGTCTTGCAAAGTTCTTACTTTATCTCCTTTTTCTACATATACTTTATCCAAATTAGAATAAACGGTGTAGTAATCTCCATGTTGGACAATTAGCATATTTTGATAACCAGGGATAAATTGTTTGCTTACGACTTTTCCTTCAAAAATAGCAAAAACTTTTGCGCTATGCTCTGTACGAATATCAATTCCATTATTGGTAATCTGAATTTTAGGAAGTGTTGGATGGGCTTGTTTGCCAAATCGTTTAGTGACGATTCCATTTTTTACAGGCATAGGAAGACGACCACGGTTATTTCTAAAATTACCTGCCAATCGGTTCAATGCAATAGATTCATCTTCTACTTTGGGCTTTGAGTTTAAAGGTTCATTTCTTTTATTATTTGGATTAGGTTTTCTTGATCTTTCATTTTTGCGCCGAACTGCCATATCTTTTCTAATAGCATTTTCGATAGCATCATTAAGGCGTTCATGATCCGTACGTTGAGAACGCAATTCGTTTTTGAGTCGTTTTTCATCTTTTCTAAGACTGCTCAACAATTTACTTTTATCTCCTAACTCTGCACTCAACAATGCTGCCTGCCGTACTGATGTCGTAATCAACTCTTCTTTTTCTAATTTAGTTTCCTCTAACAGACTTTTCTTATCCGTCAATGTTGCTTTAGTTTCTAAAATAAGTTGTGCTTGTCTTTTTCGATACTCATCATATTGTTTGAGATACTGCCATCTTTGAAAACTTTGATTAATAGTTTCCGCAGAAAAAACATATGTAAGACTACTGTTGTTTTTTTTTCTTCGATAGGCTTGCCGAAGGAGTTCCCCATATTCCTTTTCAAGGCGTTCAATATCTTTTGCAAGGGAATTGACAACATCAGTCGTTCTATCAATACTTAGATTTGTGAATTGAATTTCTTTTCGTAAAGTCTCAACTAATAATTCTCTCTTTTGAATTTGTTTGCGAAGGGTAACGTAACGATCAAGGGCGGCTGCCTTATTGGAGGTTGTTCTATTTAAAAGTTTGGAGGTTAATTCGATTTCTCGGAGGAGTTTTCGGCGGCGGTCCTCTAGATCTTTTCGAACTTGAGCCTTGGAAAAATTAAAAGAGGATAACAATATACATACAAGCAACATTAACTTGAGAGGTAACTTGAAGTTACCGCTTAAAAACTTAGTCGACTCTTTTATATCTTTTAGGAATATCAAACTTTATGCTCTTGGGTATATTGATTTCTACTTTTGATAATTTTATTTTCATGTCGGCTTCATCCATGTTTTCACCTGAAACATTGAGGTTACGAATATAAGAAAAATATTGTTCATCCTCTAGTTGTCGATGGTCTTCGAAAGTCATGTTGAAAGTCCTACTATTTCTTACGTCAGTAAACTGCATTTGTTTTAAAAAATGTGTAACTCCTTCCATCCAATATTCAGCTCGAACATTATCTTTTTCTACAAAAAGGTGATATTGGTTGTCCTTAATTTTTGATTCGGGTTTTACATTGGAAAGATAAAGTACATTTCCCAAAACGATATCTTGTATGGCTTCAAAGTTAGCAGGTAAATTATATTTTCCCTCAAAAAAATCTAAACCTTTGATCAGGTATTCTTTACGTTGTCGATCAATAATATAAATTGAATCTGTTGTAATTTGTACACGAGCACCTTCGATTCCTGCTTTTTTTACTACAAAAAATAAAACACTATCTTTTCGCATTCTGATGATTGCAGTAGCTTTGAGTCTTTCATTTTCACCACGGTAGGTAATTTTCGCTTTTGCACTTAGCCATTCTACATCGACTTTATTTTTACCTAATGCTTTTAATAAAAAACTTGTTGATTTTTCAGGAATAGAATCATCAGTAGAAATTACTTTTTTTCGACTTTTGCAACTTATAACAAAAAGAGAAGCAAAAAAAAGGATAAAAGTTATTTTGAAAAAACTATTCATGAAGTTTACTTTTTTATCAAAACGGAATTCAGATACTTTCTATTGGTTAAAAATCTTTTTTTTGTCAAAGTTGTGATTGGTAATTGGTGATTCGTAACTCGTTTAACTAATCACAAATCACTATTTACGAATCACAAACTACTTTGCCTTCTTATTCAATTCAGTCATCGTATGAGACAATCCAATTGTTCCAAATTTCTTTACCCCATCAGCAGCTCGATTTATGATTTCTGGTAATTTTTCTTGCTCCTCTGAGGACCATTTCCCTAATACAAAATCTACTTGTTGACCTTTGCCAAAATCACTTCCAATTCCAAAACGAATACGTGCATAATTATTTCCTCCTGTCATTTGGTCAATATCTTTTAAGCCATTGTGTCCTCCATCTGAACCTTTGCCACGAAGTCGAAGGGTTCCAAAATCTAAATTTTTATCATCCACCACAACTAAAACATTTGACTTTTGAATCTTCTTTTTGGTCATCCAATGACGAACTGCCTTCCCACTTCGATTCATATAAGTTGAAGGTTTTATTAAAATAAAAGTACGTCCCTTGTGCTTGAATTCTGCCAAGTCGGCAAGCGAGTCATCTTTGAATTTTACATCAAATTCTTTCGCCAAAGCATCCACTACATCGAATCCGATATTGTGGCGGGTGTCATCATATTCCGCGCCCATATTACCTAGGCCTACAATCAAATATTTCATTGGATCAGGTTCTTCTTGTTCTTTAGAAAAATTAAAAAGGTTTTTTAACCAGTCAAGCATTTTTAATAAAAATTAAAACCTGCCTTTGCCGGCAGGCAGGTGGCAATCAAAATCAAAACTGATTTTGTGATTTAAAAGTTTCAATATAGTTTCTAAATAAAAGTGCAAATGTAAAATTTTAAACATAGAAAATTCACAGTTTGACTTGAAATCAAAAACAAAGTCCTGTTAAAACTTAAAGCTCTAACAGGACTAAATGTCGACGCATGTCTAAGATCTTTTTACATATTCAATTTTGATCTTACTAAAGAACTAACATCCATCGCTGAATCGAAGTACAATAAAGTCTTCTTTTCAAAAATGTACTGATAACCATTTTCTTTAGCAACTGCTTGAATGGCAGCAGTAACTTCATCCAAAATTGGTTTCAATTCTTTTTGCTCTCTTTCAGACAATTGTTTCATCATTTCTTGCTCATACTGCTGAATTTCCAATTGCTTCTTTTCCAATTTTTTAGCCTCTGCTTCCAAGTCTTTTTGAGTAATGACTCCTTGCTGACGCTTTTGTTCCAACTCCTGATATTTAGTTTGGAATTCATTCACCATATTTTGTCCTTTAGTTTGAAGTTGCTTTTGAAGCACTTCTAAGTTAGCTCTTGCTTGTTTTACTTTTGGCATTTCAGCAAGTAACGCATCAGAGTCGATGAATCCAAATTTTTGTGCTTGTGCATTCATCGCTACAAAAGCAAACATCGCTAACAAAAAACTAATTTTAATAAACTTTCTCATTGCTATTTTCAGATTTTTAATTCCCGATTATTTCGGGGTAATTTGTTTGATAAAATTTAATTCTTACAATTTTTGGGCTGCAAAGATAATCAAAATTAAAAAATATCTTCACGTAGTTAGTGTATAGGTGAATTGGTTAAATAGTTAACTAGGTCATACGATGATCGAAAAAAGAATTTACGTTACGCCTTGATTAACTAATCATAATTCAACTTTAATTTCTTATTCCTAATTTCTTTTTAACATCGTCCGTTTTATCGTATCGAGGATTGGCGAAAATAATTCCTGTCGCGCTTCCTGAATCGAAAATATAATCATACCCTTTATCATTTGCATATTCTTCAATCGCAGTATAAACTTGTTCTTGAATAGGTGCAACTAACTCTTGGCGTTTTTCAAATAAAGCTCCATCAGGACCAAATTTTGATTTTTGCATATCTCTTACTCGCTTCTCTTGAGCCATGATTTCGTCTTCTTTTTGCTTTCGCATATCATCAGTCATCATCACACTTTCAGCTTGATACTTGTTGTACATCCCTTTGATTTTATCATACTCTTTGGCAATATCTTGTCTCCATTTAGCAGCCACATTATCCAATTGTTTTTGAGCTGTTTGATATTCAGGCATACTTTCAAGGATAGCATTGACATCAATAGATGCTATTTTTTGAGCCATCATGCTGACAGAAGTCAACATTACAAAAGCAAACATAAAAAGTATTTTTCTTCCCATAAATTTAATTGTCTTCTTATTCATAATTTTACAACTAGTTTGATTCTTTAATTATTTTAAACGTTTTATAATAAGACTGTCAAAAATACAATTTTATTGTAACGTTTCGATTTATAAGACTCGTAATTCTGTGCCGAGGTTACATAAAGTTTTTTTTAAATAAATTCTAAAAACTTCATAACTCTCTGACAAAGAACGGATTATAAACTGAAACTGTCTATAACTACACCATCTCTTTAACTTATGTTTAACGAACGGTTAACGCAATTAACGGAAACGGAGTGCAAAACTCTGACTTTTTTTTATTATTTCCCGATTTTTATTCGAGTTGGAATAATTGCCCTTTTAACGTGTTGGCCCTTTATGATGGATGCTCAAAAGGGATTTTCCATTGAACCAAGTTTTCATTTTGGGGTGGTAACAAAACATACACCTGAACTTGCATTTGATGTAAAAGGCCCAACTTATGGGCTGGATGTTAATTTTAAATTTCAAACTTTTGGAAAAAAAGAATGGCATCAATGGCGAAAATTTCCCCGATTTGGGATAACTGCAATGTGGTTACGGTTTGGAAATAATGAGGTATTGGGAAGTGCTTTGAGTATTACTCCAAATATCAATATTCCACTTTTTACAAAAAAAAAATGGGAGGCTTTTTATCAAATCGGAACAGGTGTGGCTTATATGACGAAGCCATATGATGTCGTCAATAATCCTGAAAATAATGCTATTGGCTCACATGGAGTGACTACTATTTTTATGAAGTTTCATGCATTTAAACAATTGAATTCGAATTTTAAATTTCATACAGGATTAAGTCTTAACCATTTTTCAAATGGAAGTGCAAGGCTGCCGAATTTTGGATTAAATATTCCTGCATTAATTTTTGGAATAAATTATTCCCCTCAGCCTTTACAAAAAGAAGATTATCTTTTTCATGAAATAAGTCGAAAGCCAACTCGTAGATTTGGAATGGATATTCAGTCGGGATATGGTTTGATTCAACGGTTTGCTATTGGTGGGCCTCGCTATCCTATTTATGTTTTTGGGGTATCTGGAAAATATTATTTGAATCGAGTGAATCTCTTGGTAACAGGATTTGAATATGAACAAAATAAAGCCATTTATCATTTTGCTTTACATACTTATCATGCTACGAATCGAAGTGATGCACAAAAGAAGGCTTCTCGTTTGACTTGGTTTGTGGGAGATGAATTTTTGTTTGGGAGTTGGAGTTTGACGTTGCAGTTTGGAGTGTATTTGGGAAAATTTTCTTTTTTGAAATCAGGAACGACTTACACTAAATTTAGCACTCGATTTTATTTACCTAATAAAGGTTTTTTAAAACATAAGTTCTTTTTAAACCTTGCTTTAAAAACGCATTTGACGGTGGCGGAATATATTAGTTTAGGAGGTGGGGTGAATTTTTAATGTTGATTTTTTTAGCCGCAGATTTACGCAGATTGGTCATGACTTTTCTGTAACGCGTTTTTCTACAGTCATGACCAGTCTGAGTAAATCTGCGGCTAAAAAAATCAACATACTATGAACTAAAGTAACCCCTCTCCTCCTCAAAATTCAAAAAAGGAAACTCCTTACCCAACTGTTCTACCTTTTCCAATTGCTTTTTCTTAAACTCTAAATGCGCTGCTGATTGTGGATGAAAAGGACGATGTGCCACAGCCATATTTATCTTTTCAACCCTAGCATTTAATGCTATTGTTTTTTCTGGGAAAAAAGTTTTGGAGAAAAACCCCCAAATATAATCTACTGCTAATTCATTCGGATGAATCATATCTTTTTTATAAAAACGATAGTCCCGCAAATCGTCCATCATAATTTCATAGGAAGGGAAATAGCTGACGTGCGCATATTGTTTTGAAACTTGATGTAAAGTCAATAAAAGTTTAGATTTACTGACTTGGTTTTCTACTAAGCCATCTCGAATATGGCGCACAGGGCTCACTGTGGTAATAATTTTCAAATTCGGAAAAGCATTGTTTATTTTTTGTAAAACATCACTCATCAAGATGACCATTTCTTCGACACTCAATTCTTTTTTGATAAATTCTTGCTGTGGAACTTTGTGACAATTAGTAACGACTTCACCTGATTTTTTATGAACAAATACATTTGCAGTTCCAAGAGTAAGGATTAAATATTGTGCATTTTTAAAAAAAAGTCGAGCCTCATTTAATCTGGAATTGATTTGATTTAATGCTACTTCTTTTTCAGGATGTGAAAAACTGCCATGATGTTGAAAACTATGCCATCCGTCAAGATGTTGAAAAAGATCATTTTCATCAAAAATTTTCTCATTTTCCAATAAAAAATCAAAGCCTCTAGTAATCGACATAGGATTGTAGACAATTCCAAAAGGATTTAAAAACGTACGAAATTTATAGGATTTTAATCGCTTTGCGATATGTTCCGCAAAACATGATCCCATACAAAGTACGCCACTTTGATGTTCAATTTGAAATGAAGAAACCTCAGGTTGCAATACAGTACGAAATTTATTCATATATTTTAATCAATATGGTTCTTTGACAAAGAACGAGAAAGATTTTAATAGAAAAGTCGGTTAAATATGTTATTTTTCGACCCTCAAATTTAAATAGAATAATTTATACTCTAATCAATGAGCTTTTTTGAATATCTTTTTGGAGGCGGAACGAAGAAGGAGCCACAACCGAATATTAGTTTTGGACGTTATACGGATTCCTACAAAGTCGCGAGTCAGTACGACTCTTGGGATAAAGCTTTGGATTTATTTGAAAAAGAACAATACCTTTCCTCCTACCTTGAATTTTTCACTTACCTCCGAGACAATTATGAAGATAATGTAATTTGGAAAGAAGAAGGTGGAAAAATCCATTTTGAAGTTTATCAGGGTTCTAAGAAAGCAACAGGCATGGCAGATGCCAATAAAGTAACTATCGAAGCCAAAGTTGCAAAAACAGATACCCTCAATATCGGATTTATGCGTCGATTGTTGGAGCGGAATTTTTCTCTTCGATATACTCGATTTGCAATTGATAATAACAATAATATTACAATTCGATTCGACACCTATGTTTTAGATGGTTCTCCTTACAAATTGTATTACGCACTTAAAGAATTAACGACTAATGCTGATAAATTGGATGATATTCTAATTGATGAATTTAGAATGCTTGAACCTGTTGATATTAGCCATTTGATTCAGATTCCAATACCCGAAAAAGAGGTTAAATATAATTATCTGACTCATGCAATCAAGGAGGCATTAATTGCTATGGAAAGTGGAAAACCAAACATAGATCAATACCCAGGAGGATATGCATATATATTGTTAAACTTGAGTTATAAACTTGATTACTTGACAAAGCCAGAAGGGTTTATGATGGAAACTTTAGAACGTATTCACCGCATCTATTTTACGACTGATGGGAAAAATACGGCTCAAAAAAATATTTTTATTCGAAAAGAATTAAAAAAATTAATTGATCGACCAAAGGAAGAATTTTTCAAAGAAATGTACCTCACCAAGTCAACATTTGGGATTACCAAGCCTGTCAATCATGATCGAGTAATTGGTTTTATTGATGGCGAATTGCATAATATGGATTGGTATAATCAAAATGGGTATAATCATATTGCCATCGCGATTCCTGGATATATCGTTGGTTATTGTATGTTTAATTTTGCAGTACCACGACCTGATCGAGAGTTATTCCATTTGTATTATCAAATTTTAGAAGCTGATTATTTTAAAAATCTTGGCTACACTTTGAATTATTATGATTCCGAGAAAAAGGTTTTTGACAAAAAAGCCATCAAACGAGCCATTCGAGACATTGTAAAAAATAATGAAACTTTGTATAGCAAAATGGACCCTGATAAAAATCTTTTACAATTTGATACTTTGACCAATTTTGCAAAATCCTTTTTACTCATGGTTAAGAAATTAGATTTGACGAAAACAGCATGAAAGAAATAATCAATTTATATAAAAACATCATTATTCAAATTGCTACTCCCTATAGCACAGGGACTGGTTTTTATTTGAAAAATGCTAACTTGATTATTACTAATGAACATGTGGTTAGAGGTAATCAAGAAGTGGTCATCAATGGAGAAGGATTTGAAAAACAAATGACTAAAGTGATTTTTACTGATGTCAGACACGATCTTGCCTTTTTACAAATTCCTAATGTTATAGAAGCTCCCGAAGCGAAAATATTTAATGGTGGAACTATGGAACGAGGCGAAGCCGTCATTGCAGCAGGTCATCCTTTTGGATTAAAATATTCTGCTACTCAAGGCATTGTCTCTAATGTAGAGGAAGAAAAAAATGATTTGGTTTATATCCAACATGATGCTGCACTTAATCCAGGAAATAGTGGCGGGCCTTTAATTAATCAAAAAGGAGAAATCGTAGGGGTCAATACTTTTGTCATCCAAAATGGAAATAATGTTGGTTTTTCATTGCCAATCTCTTATTTGCAAAAAGCGATTGAAGAATTTCAGGCAACAGATAACCAAATTGGAGTTCGCTGTGGTTCATGTTCCAATATCGTTTTTGAAAAAACAATAGATAATGGCTACTGTCCTCATTGTGGAGCCAAAGTGCAATTGCCTTCAGAAGTCGAAGAATACGAAGCATTGGGAGTATCCAAAACGATTGAAGAATTACTCAATAAAATGGGACATAATGTAGGGTTATCTAGAATTGGTCCTAATAATTGGGAAATTATTCAAGGAAGTGCAACTATTAATATTTCATATCACGAAAAAACAGGACTTATCATGGGAGATGCTTCTCTCTGTTTGCTCCCTAAAGAAAATATAAAACCCCTCTACGAATACCTTTTGAAACAAAATTATGAAATTGAAGGACTGACCTTTAGTATTAAAGAGAATGATATTGTATTATCACTTTTGATCTATGACAGATATTTAAATATGGATACTGGATCGAAGTTATTTAAATACCTTTTCCAGAAAGCAGACGATTATGATAATATTTTGGTAGAAGAATACGGTGCAATATGGAAAAATGAAGATTGATTCGATCTAATTTTTTCTATTTTTCCTAAAAATCCATATTCAAAAAATAATCTAGGCAGCAATTTCCCATCGAGTAGTATCATAAAAGCACAACAAATAGACTAGTAAAAAGGAAGATGAAATAATCTTACCTTTCAATTGAAATATGATAAAAAGAAAATACGTTGATTAAAAGTGCAAAAAAATTGTCGTAAATTAGGTAACTAATTAAATTCTACGTTTCATTATTAATTGATTTTCCGTATTTTTACATACTTTGCATTTTCAACCTAGTT
This sequence comes from uncultured Saprospiraceae bacterium, assembly GCA_937918905.1. GTDB lineage: Bacteria > Bacteroidota > Bacteroidia > Chitinophagales > Saprospiraceae > CAJQQY01. The sequence goes on along the minus strand of CAKZSH010000284.1, from coordinate 17,246 downwards.
TTAAATCCCTTGTCCTCATATTTTTATTCATTAATTAAAGGTTCAAATTACTGATTCATGAAAAGTTTGAAACAACTATTTATTATTCTCTTTGCTGTCATGGGAACAGCAACAATTACCGCACAGGACATCCATTTTTCTCAGTTTTATGCATCCCCTCTAAACTTAAATCCTGCATTAACGGGTGTAATGAACTGTAATGTCCGCTTGGTAGGAAACTACCGTAACCAATGGGCAAGTGTATTAAAAGCAAACGCATTTTCAACTTACTCGGTATCATATGACCAAAAGATTCCAGTTGGACGTAATGATTACTTTGGAGTAGGCGGTACTTTTTGGGGCGATAAAGCTGGAGAGTCTAACTTCGCAACGCTTCAAGGAAGATTATCTCTTTCTTATAGTAAAAAAATGAGTGGAGGTCGAACATCAGGCAACTACTTAGTAGTAGGTGCTGATGTAGGAGCTTCTCAGAGAAGTATCGATTTCTTAAATCTTCGATATGGTTCTCAGCATGATGGTCAAGGAAACTTTGACCCGACTCGTCCGACTAATGAGAATTTTGATAATGATAACTTCTTATTTGCAGATGTTTCTGCTGGATTATTATGGTTTTCTGTTTTTGATGAAAACAATAATTTTTACGTAGGAGGTGCATTTAGTCACTTAAATCGAGCGAACCAATCTTTTGATTCTGATAAATTTGAAGAATTATACAGCAAATTTACAATCCACGCTGGTGGAGAGTTTTTAGTTTCTGATAGAGTAGGTTTGATTCCAGGTGTGGTAACTTTCTTTCAAGGGCCTTCATTTGAGTTAAATGCAGGAACAAGTTTGAAATTCCTTTTAGGAAAAAGTAAAAGATTACACCAAGCATTCCAAGTTGGAGCATGGTTCCGTCTTTCTAACCACTTCAAGAATTCTTTCACCTCTGATGCATTGATTCTTTCAACTAAATTTGATTATGAGCAATTCTCAATCGGATTTAGCTATGATGTGAATATTTCGAGCCTTCGACCAGCAAGTAATTCGAATGGAGCATTCGAATTCTCAATGATTTATAAGATATGTGGTCCTGAAGTTAGAAATGTTTATTGTCCAAATTTCTAGGATTTTAGAAAAAAATATTATTTTTACGGCACAAAGAGATGTCTCCTTAACTAATAACTTTAAGGAGACATCTCTTTTTATTTTGGTGAGAACGCATCTTTTTTTCTCTTTTTTTAAAAAATTTTAAAATATGAGGAAAACAGAATTATTGTTCTATTTTTTTAAGTTCATCAAAATAAAACCTTAACTTTCAGTCTACTTGAGAAAACAATCAGTCTGAGAGAGTAAATTGGCGAGTCAAAAGTCCAATATTTATAGATTCAACCTCTTAGAGTTCGATTGTAGGAAAACAAACAACTCTTCGACTTAATGCGATATTTTTTTGACTCACCTCATTCAATCATTCCAAAAAAAAATTAAATAGACATGTTCGGTAGTAAAAAAAAGGAAACAGCTGCTACAAATAGCGTAGCCCCCTCAAGTACAAGCAATTCTCTTAATAGTTTAGTAAAAGGAACAAAAGTAGAAGGGACTATCTCTTCTGAAAATGATATTCGTATTGATGGAACAATCATCGGCACATTGACATGCAAGGCAAAAGTTATTATTGGACCATCAGGTGTTATTGAAGGCGATGTGAAATGTGAAAATGCAGTTATCGAAGGAAAATTTGAAGGTAACCTCAATGTCAATCAATTGCTTACGGTGAAAGAAACTGCAGAAGTACATGGTGATGTTATTACTAATAAATTATTGGTTCAATCCGGAGCAACATTCAATGTAACTTGTAAAATGGGAGCAAGTCGAGCAAAAGTAGGCACTTCAAATGTCAAAAAAATAAACAACCAATCCATTGGACAAAAAGCAGCGCAAAAAGTCAGTTAATTATATGAAATACTCTGGCATGGCATTCCAGCTAGGAATCACCATAGCCATAGGTGCATTCATCGGAGTAAAATTAGATGAATGGATGGGCAATGAACAACAATACATGACTATTGTTTTTGTGTTGATCTTTGCATTTGCAGGCTTTTATGTTACATTAAAAGATTTACTTTAGTTAATTTCGAATGTTAGAATTTTGAATTTTGAATTGCCTCCAACTTCATTCAAAATTCAGAATTCATTCATTCAAAATTCAACAAGCATATGAGTTATCGTAATTTTTTCACTCAATTGGGAGGTGTTTCTTTAGGTACTTTCCTCTTGGTTTTCCTTATCAATCAAATTCCACAATTTCAACCTTTCCAAGTTTTTTCCTATCTAAGTTGTATTGGATTCATTCTTTTTAGTTCATTGATGTTTTTTCTAACACATCGTGCAGCTCTAAGTGCAGATAAAAATTTATTTCTTCAACAAGTCATGGCTACAACATTTATTAAAATGTTGTTTTGTATCATTATAGTTATCGGTTATTTCAAGTTAGCAATGCCTCCTACTAAAATGTATGCAGTTCCTTTTCTAATCATTTACTTAATATTTACTATTTTTGAAACTTACTTTATGATGAAATTAAGTAAGATTAAAAGTTAAACATGGATAAAAATAAATATAAAATAAACGTAAATAACGATTCAGATTTTGAATTAACAACGGAACAAATTAAAGATTTTGATTTTGTAAAAGAGCAAAATGGAACATTCCATATTTTAAAAAATAACAAGGCATATCGTGCCGAAGTTATCGAAGCGAATTATGCTAAAAAAACCTTTACGATCAAAGTCAATGGAAATCCTTACGAAATAAATATCGCAGACCACTACGATCAACTAGTCAGTCAATTGGGGCTTGCTGTGGTGAATACTCAAGTGGCCTCTGATGTAAAAGCTCCTATGCCTGGATTAGTTTTAGGAGTATCAGTAGAAATTGGGCAAGAGGTAAAAGAGGGAGATGGACTCCTAATCCTTGAAGCAATGAAAATGGAAAATGTACTGAAAGCGGTTGGCGACGGTCAAATCAAAGCCATTCATACCAAACAAGGAGAAGCTGTAGAAAAAGGACAACTGTTAATTGAAATGGAATAGTTGTTAAGTTATTGGTTATTGGTTATTGGTTATTGAGTTATTGAGTTATTGAGTTATTGAGTTATTGAGTTATTTCGAATAACGTTTTTTTCCCAAAGTTTTTGACAAATAACCTAATAACCATCTCCATAAGACCACATAGATTCATTTAGAACCAAAAATTTTCAATCTGACACTTGTTTAACTATATCCTTAAATGTATCAAATTCAGAAGATAGCAGAAATTGTGGGTGGTTCTTTTTTGAAAAAAAAAATCATTGCATCTTCCATTGAACATTTATTATTTGATAGTCGACAAGTTAATTTTCCTTCCTCATCTTTATTTTTTGCCATTCAAGGAGAACGTCGAGATGGACATGATTTCATCAAAGGTCTTTATGATAAAGGAGTCCGTAATTTCATTGTTGAGAAAAAAATAAAAACCCGCTCCTACCCTTCCGCTAATTTTATTTTTGTGAAAAATGCAATCTTTGCACTTCAAAAAATTGGTCAATTTCATCGTCAGCAATTTTCATTAAAGACTATTGGAATTACAGGTAGCAATGGCAAAACTATTGTCAAGGAATGGTTGCTACAATTCCTACAAGATGACCACCAGGTCATCGCAAATCCAAAAAGTTATAATTCTCAAATAGGAGTCCCCGTTTCTGTTTGGCAAATTCAAAAAGAACACAGCATCGGTATTTTCGAAGCAGGTATTTCTACAAAAAATGAAATGGACAATTTGGAAAAAATTATCCAACCTGAAATTGGAATACTTACCAATGTGAGAGATGCGCACAATGAAGGTTTTAAAAATCCAGAAGAAAAAATAAAAGAGAAATTACAATTATTTAAAAATTGTAAAACGATTATTTATTGCAAAGACGATGAACGAGTACACCAACAAATGCTTGGTTTTGGAAAACAAAAACTATTTGACTGGTCTCGAAAAAACAAAGCAAAACTTCAAATAAAATCCACTTCTAAAAATAACCAACGAACTACGATTAAAGGAATTTTTAATCAAAAAGAAATTAGCATTACAATTCCTTTTTCAGATGAAGCATCTATTGAAAATGCGATTCAATGTTGGGCCATTTTATTATTTCTTAAAAAGAAAAATACTTGGATTGCACAGAAAATTCAAAAATTGCAATCCGTTCCTATGCGCCTTGAAATCAAGAAAGGAGTCAATAATTGTATCATCATCAATGACAGTTACAATGCGGATTTGGCTTCTATCAAAATTGCACTCAACCGCCTCGAACAGCAAGGCAATATCAATCAACGTACACTTATTCTTTCTGACATTTTACAAGTTGGTTTAAGCGAAAAAGACCTGTACCAAACTATCGCACAATTGATTAAGGATAAAAAAATATCCAAAGTCATAGGTGTTGGGGAAAAAGTTTTTTCCCTAAAAAAATATTTAAATAAAAAAATAAAAACCCATTTTTTTAAAACTACTTTAGACTTTTTAAAACAGACTTCGACTGCTGATTTTAAAAATGAAAATATATTGTTAAAAGGAGCACGCCCTTTTACTTTTGAAAAAATAGCTGATCGCCTTTCTCGAAAAAATCATAAAACAGTTTTGGAAATTAATTTGGAAGCGCTTGTGCATAATTTAAAAGTGTACAATAGTTTTTTGAAACCCAAAACCAAACTAATCGCAATGGTCAAAGCGGATGCCTACGGAAGCGGAAGCGTAGAAGTTGCCAAAGTCTTGGAATTTCAAAAAGTAGATTATCTCGCTGTTGCCTATGCTGATGAAGGAGTCGAATTGAGAAAAGCAGGAATCAAATCACCCATTTTAGTATTGAATCCTGAGGATGCAATTTTTGATGTTTTAAAAAAATATGACCTCGAACCTGAAATTTATAGTATCGCACTTTTGGAAAAATTCGTCCAACATTTTTCTAAAAAAAATCAGAAAATATTCGTCCACTTAAAAATGGATACAGGGATGCGACGATTGGGTTTTGAAGAAAAAGATGTGCCTGCACTTATTTCTATTTTGAAAAAAAATCCGCAAGTAAAAGTTCAATCTATCTTTTCACATCTAGTTGGGAGTGAAGCAGGAGAACATGATGTTTTTACCAAAAACCAAGTAGTTCGTTATAAAAAAATGTACGCTAAAATAACTAGAGCTATTCAATACAAACCGCTTCGACATATTTTAAATTCAAGTGGTATCAATCGTTTTCCACAACATCAAATGGATATGGTTCGCTTAGGAATTGGACTCTACGGAATTGATGGTAGTCAAAAAATTCAAAATCAATTACAAAAAGTACACACTCTCAAAGCCACTATTTCGCAAATAAAAAATGTAGCTGCAAAAGAAACTATTGGCTATGGTCGCAAAGGAAAAGCAAAAAAATCTATGCGCATTGCGACGATTAGTATTGGCTATGCAGATGGGTTGATGCGTTCCGCAGGCAACGAAAAATTTAGCGTACTCATCCAAGGGAAGTTGGCAAAAATTATTGGAAATGTTTGTATGGATATGTGCATGGTGGATGTCTCTAAAATACCTGAAGCCGCAGTTGGTGATGATGTTATTATTTTTGGAAAACAACCAACTGTTGAAGAATTAGCAATAGCAATGCAGACCATTCCCTATGAAATTTTTCCAATTATTTCAAATCGTGTAAAACGAATTTATCTTTATTAGAATAAGATTATGGATTCAAAATTATGGAAACGCATTATGATTTTTTTAGCCGCAGAGTTACACTGATTTTTTATGATTTTTCTATAACGCGTTTTTCGATAGTCATAAAAAAATCACAATACGTCTTCCTCTACACCTAAAACTTCATCATCTTTAATCAAAAAAAATGGCACTTAATATTGAAATTAAAGCAAAATGTAACGACCCTGTTACCATCAAAGAAATTCTAAAATCTCATCAAGCGGATTTTAAAGGAGTCGATCATCAAATTGATACTTACTTTAAAGTACCCAATGGGAGAATGAAATTGCGAGAAGGAAATATTGAAACGGCTTTGATTCAATACAATCGCCCTAATCAAGCTGGCCCTAAAAAATCAGATTATGTTTTGTATCACCCACATCCTGACTCTTCATTAAAACAATTGTTAACTCAAGCCAATGGAGTGCTCGTTGTAGTGGATAAGTTGCGTTCAATTTATTTTATTGATAATGTAAAATTTCATGTGGACGAAGTTACAGATTTGGGTAATTTTATGGAGATCGAAGCGATTGATTCGGATGGTAGACTTGGCGAAGAAAAACTGATGGAGCAATGCCAATTTTATTTAAATTTGTTAGGCATTGAAGAAAATGATTTAATTGAAAATTCTTACAGCGATTTGTTATTACAAAAATGAAACAATATACTTCCAAACTTTTACTTTTCGGAGAACACTCCATTATCAAAGGTTCGCAAGCATTGGCGATGCCTTTACCCCATTTCTATGGAAGTTGGAAAAATACTAATCGAGACTTTGAGAAAGTTCAAATGGAATTGCCTGCATTTGCAAATCATTTGGAAGTATTACAAAATAAAAATGAGCTGCTTTGCGAGTTAGATATTGCTCACTTCAAAAAAGAATTAGCGAAAGGTCTTTTCTTTGATTCTAATATTCCAACAGGTTATGGTGTGGGTAGTTCGGGCGCATTGTGTGCTGCGGTTTATGATGTTTTTTGTAAAAATAAATTAGAAAAAAAAGAAAGCAATTTTTTAACATTTAAAAAAATATTTGCTCAATTAGAAAGTTTTTTTCATGGCTCAAGTTCAGGGACTGACCCTTTAATTTGTTTTATAGAAAAAACATTATTATTAGAATCAAAAGAAAAAATTTCTATCGTAGATTTTCAACAAAAAAATAATTATCAACTCTTTTTACTAGACACAAAAATTCCTCGACAAACTGGCCCCTTCGTCAATATCTTTTTAGACAAATGTAAAAACCTTGATTATTTTTCTCGACTTCAAGCAGAGTACATTCCAGATGTGGATGAAGCCATTGCTGCTTTTTTATCTCAAAATGTAAATGTATTGTTTGGAAAAGTACACGACATAGGGCATTTCCAATTCAAATATTTCTCAGAAATGATTCCAACTGATTTCCGAGCAATATGGTTGGATGGATTGGCAAGTGATTTTTTTAAATTAAAATTATGTGGTGCAGGAGGAGGAGGTTTTTTACTGGGAATTACTTTTGATTTTGAAAGGACGAGGGAGGAGTTGAAAAATTTTAAGTTGATTGAGTTATTCACAAGGTGACTCAAAGGTCGTCTTATTTTAATATTCGAAGAAGGGGTGGGAAGAAGGGAAGAAGGGAAAAAGGGAAGACGGATTTACGATTTGAGAAGTATGACGAATAACGGTGAATACGATAACTCGTCAAAACTTCTCAAATCGTAAATCCGTTTTCCCTTCTTCCCACCCCTTCTTCGAATTTCTGAAGCCAATAAAAATCTACGGAGTAGGCTTCTCTTCTTTTTCTTCTTTTAGTACTTCATCTTCACCTTGCGTATATTTTTTACTTTGCGATACCACAGGATTTTCGTGCATCTTTTCATATTCTTTTCGATGAGTAGCTACATCTATTGCTAAAAATAAAGCCCTTCTAAAAGAATCTGGATTAGCCATATTACTTCCAGCAATATCAAATGCAGTTCCATGATCTGGAGAAGTTCGTACAGCAGAAAGTCCTGCTGTAAAATTCACACCTGCTCCAAAAGAAAGTGTCTTAAATGGTACCAAACCTTGGTCATGATACATCGCTAAGATTCCGTCAAATTTTCGATATTGACCTGAACCAAAAAAGCCATCTGCTGGAAAAGGTCCATTTACGATATATCCTTTCTTTTTACTTTCAATCACTATTGGGCGAATAATTTTTTCTTCCTCTTCTCCCAGCATTCCATCATCTCCTGCATGAGGGTTTAATCCTAACATTGCAATCTTTGGACGTTCAATTCCGAAATCTTGCTTCAAGGTCTGATTAAGAATTTTGAGTTTTCCGATAATCTTTCCTCTAGTTACAGCTGCTGCAACATCTTTGATCGGTAAGTGATTGGTAACAACACCTACACGTAAGCTATCATTTACCATCAACATCAAACTTTCTTTCCCTCCTAATTCTTGAGTCAAATATTCCGTATGACCTGGAAATTTAAATCCAGCATCTTGCATTCCTTTTTTATGAATAGGTGCAGTCACCAAAGCATCAATATGTCCTTCTTTCAATTCTTGAGTCGCTGCCGCCAAAGATTTGATCGCATACTCCCCACCTGCTTCAGAAGGAGTTCCGATTGAGATATTCACATTCTCTGTCCAGCAGTTCACCACATTCACTTTACCATGGTAAGGCTTTTGAGCAGAGTTGATAGATTGAAAATGAAAACCATCCAACCCAACAATATTTTTATGGTAAGAAACTACTTTCGAAGATCCATAAATAATTGGCGTACACATATCCGTAATTGCTTTGTTAGCCAAAGTCTTTAAAATCACTTCTAGCCCTACCCCATTTATGTCTCCAATGCTTATTCCTATTTTTTTCTTCTCCATCATCAATGATTTTGGTTCTTAGAAAATCCATTATTTTAAGTCAGGTTTTTCTAAGAATGATTATTTTTGTTGCAATTCAATTGCACTCTTTTTTTAATATTTTTTAAAAAAATCAAACATCAAACGTACACCTGCACCTGTACCTTCTTTGGTTCGGTATCCATCAGCTGATTTGAGATAGGCACTCCCAGCTACATCAAAATGCACCCAAGGATATTCACCTCCTGTAAAATGTTCTAAAAATTTTCCTGCGGTAATCATACCTGCAAAACCTCCACCGAGGTTTTTTATATCTGCAATATTGGATTTAATTTGATCGCCATACTCTCTCCAAAGTGGAAATTCGACTAAGCGTTCATATACTTCATATCCACTTTCTTCCAAGTCATTTTTTACTTTTTTATCTGCATTGCCCATGTAGCACATCCCTACTGGGCCAATTGCTTTGGAAGCTGCACCAGTCAAAGTTGCAAAATCCATAACCAATTCAGGTTTGTATTTTTTAGCATAATGCAAAGCATCAGCCAGTACCATTCTTCCTTCTGCATCTGTATTCAAAACCTCAACGGTACTCCCACTATACATTTCTATCACATCACCAGGAGCATATGCATTTAGTCCAGGTCGATTATCCGTAGAAGGGATAAGTGCTACAACATGAACAGGTAACTTGGCTTTCGCAATCGCACTCATCGTGCCTATCACCGTAGCGGCTCCACCCATGTCGCATTTCATAAAATCCATAGAATTTGCCGTAGGCTTCAAACTCAATCCACCTGTATCATACACGATACCTTTACCCACCAAAACAACTGGACGTTTGTTTTTTGCATTCTTAGGTTTCCATGTGAGAATATTAAAACGAGGAGGTAGAATACTTCCCATATTGACGGCAAGGATACCGCCCATCTTGAGTTGTTCAATTTTCTTTTTGTCAAAAACTTGAACTGAAAATCCAGAAGCCTTTCCAGCTTTTTGAATTTCCTTGCTCATCTGTGGAGCCGAGAGGAAAGACTGAGGTTCGTTAACCAAATCTCTCGCCAAACAAGTTGCACTCACTACTGCTTCTAATTCTTTCACCGCTTTTGTCGTCGAAGAATTTTTAGCTATTTTTATTTCCTTAAGAGAATTGGTTTTCTCTTTTTTATCATTGAAATATTTTAGAAATTGGTAGTTGCCTAAAAGCATACCTTCTACATAGAAAAGAATATTGTTTTCTTTGCAATGGTTGATTATTTCTACTTTTTCAATTTTGTAGTGCGAAAGAGTTTGTAAAATTTCATTGCCCGCAAGTCGAATATCTTCCTTATGATAAGATGAATTTTCTCCTTTTTTTAAAAACTGAACAACAACATTTCTTTCTACATTGGGTATAAATATAAAATTGATTTCTTTCTTTGCAGCAGATTTCAAATACGCAGACTCAGAAGCAGATAAAATGGAACGAGTCCAACTTAAATCTTTTTTATCTGAAAGAATTATGAGATCATCCTTATATTTATTCGATCTTGCTATCGAAACTTTCGTATTCATCGAGGTTCTTATATTTCGAAAAAAGTAGAAAGATTATTAGATGAAATAAATGTTTTATGGTATTCAGTTATTTTTCATTTTAGAAAAAAAAAATTCTGCTAAAAAACCAAACATCACTTCATTTTGATAATCTAACCGTAGTTTTCGGTTTTGTAAGTGTGTTTCAAACAATAATTCGGCAAATATAAAGAATTTAAACGATAATTCTGTTTTGAAGAAACGCTTGTTTGTTTACGATAATAAATTGGTTTTTTCCTTGAAAATCAAAAATTTAAGTGGCTAAAAAAAGTAATAGTTGGGTATTGAGGTTATGAGTATTGGGCATTGAGAAAATCGAAAACTGACGAGTCTCAATACCCAATATCCACAATCTCAAAACTCATAAAAATCCATCATTGTGAAAGCAAAAAAATCATTCGGTCAACATTTTTTAAATAGTGAAATTATCACGGAAGAAATTGCACATGGTTTGCAATTGACAGACTTGTATGATAATGTTTTGGAAATAGGGCCGGGGAAAGGTATGTTGACTAAATATCTTTTACAGAGAGATTTCAATCTAAAAGTAGTGGAAGCTGATCGAGATATGGTGAGTTATTTGAATAAAAATTTCATCGCCTTGGAAGGAAAAATTATTGGAGAAGATTTTTTAAAATCTGATTTGAAAGAAATGTTTGATGGTGAAGCATTTGGATTGATTGGAAATTTTCCTTACAATATTTCTTCGCAGATTATTTTTAAAATGTTGGAAAATAAAGAATTGATTCCTGAGATGGTTGGGATGTTTCAAAAAGAAGTCGCAGAAAGAATTGTTGCTCCACCCGGTTCAAAAACTTATGGAGTGATTAGTGTTTTGGCTCAAGCATTTTATGAAGGGAAATATTTGTTTACTGTAGATCGAATGAATTTTGATCCTCCACCAAAAGTTCAGTCAGGTGTGATTCAATTGGTTCGAAAAGAAAACTTAGATTTGGGTTGTGATCCGAAACTTTTTAAAAGAGTGGTGAAACAAGCATTTAGCCAAAGAAGAAAAATGTTACGGAATACCATGAAAATGTTTTTCAATAAAAATAATGAGGCTGAAAATGAATTTTTACAAAATGAAATTTTCACCCTACGACCTGAAAGACTTTCGGTAGAGGATTTTGTCAGACTTTCTAATTGGGTCGAAGAGGCACAACAGTAATTGAACTTTTTTTCGAAAAATGTTATTAAGTTATTGGTTATTGAGTCATTTCAAAATTATTTGACAAATAACAACATCACGTTAGAGTATATATTTTATAAATTAAAAAACATAAAAATGAGTTTAGAATCAAAGATTATGGACGACCTCAAAGCAGCAATGAAAGCTAAAGATAAAACTGCACTTCGTAGTTTGAGAGCAATCAAAACAGCTATTCAAATGCAAAAGACAGATGGAAGTGGTACTGAATTGGATGAAGCAGGAGAAATCAAGTTGGTTCAAAAATTAGTAAAACAACGGAAGGATTCTTTGGATATTTTCGAAAAGCAAGGTCGTGAGGATTTAGCAGTAACGGAAAGAGAAGAAATTGGAATTCTAACAAAATATTTACCAAAGCAAATGGATGCTGCGGAATTGGAAACTTTTATCAAAGGCATCATCGAACAGACAGGTGCTTCATCAATGAAAGATATGGGAAAAGTTATGGGGATGGCTTCGAAGCAATTGGCTGGAAAAGCAGATGGCAAGACCATTTCTGGAATTGTAAAAGCATTGTTAGGATAAATAGTCGAATAGTGAATTAGTTGATTAGTTGATTAGTTGATCTGGCTATCCGATTAACTAATCAACTAATTCACTATTCTAAACTAAGATTTCCAGCGCCTCAAAAATCTCATCCAACTCATCAAAAGATTTTACGCCTACTTTTTCCTCCTCTCCTCCTTTTACATTCAAGCCATGCAAATTTGGAATCGCTAGAATTTCTTCCAAAGCATCTGGAGAAAGATCAATACTTAAAATAATTTTATATTGATTACAAATCTTTCCCAACACAGCAATGGAAATTTGGCTTTTTCCATTTTTCATCATTTCCCAAGTCGTTCCACTTTTTTCAAAAGAGAATAAAAAATACTCAACGTGAGGGGCATAAAGTTGAAGATGGTTTTCCAAACTAGCTTCATCAACATCTGGAGAAATCACAACTTCTTTAATGACTGTAACTTCACTTATTTTTTCTAAAACTTCTACTTCGGTAAACATCCCCACTTGTATTGCATCCAATTCTAATGCTGCTACAGCAGCATTCATATCTTCAGCAGTCGTAAATGGAAATTCGCCTACGAACTTTACTCCTTCTACCCATTCTTTGATCGCTTTCATGGTTGGAGGTGATATATAATTTTCAGAACCTTCCTGAAAATCAAATCCTAACCATTTAACTTCCCAAGCTGCAAAATATCTTGCATCCGTCAAATTGGTGATATTGCTCGCCTTTACGTTGGTTTTCAACATTTTATTGATGATTTTGTAAAAAATACTTATCTTAAAGTATTATTCTGATATATAGAATCCATTCAAACTTTCGTTAAGTCATCATAATCAAATTCAAAATTTGATACAAAAGGAATAATATTTGATATTGTTATCATGCATTAATTTCGAAATGACTCGAAAACCTACCGAATAAAACAATTTTTTCAACTACCCCTTTTTCAAGGTCAATTTTTTTCATAAAAGTGTGGCAAAAGTAATTATTTTTAAAAAATACTTATCATTGAATTTTTTTAAAAGACTCTAGCACATTAAAATTATGAAAAAAAGAAATTATTTAGAAGACGTTTATGAAGTTACTCGTCTAATACCATTTGGTCGCATTAGTACTTATGGTGCGATTGCCAATTATCTTGATTTAGGTTCGGCAAGAATGGTGGGATGGGCACTCAATAAAAGTTTTACAGAAGGGAATGTTCCTGCTCACCGAGTAGTTAATCGTAAAGGTGAACTCAGCGGCAGAAACCATTTTCCTAGCCCAACAATGATGCAACAATTACTTGAAAATGAAGGAGTCATCGTAAAAGATAATACCGTTCAGGATTTCAAAAAACATCTATGGAATCCATCAATTGAATTGTAACAATTTACCACACGTTCTCCCCAATCGCACACAGGTGAATACTTACTTTCAACCCCAGTTAACTAAAACCAAATAAACAAACCAAAAAATATCAAATGAACAATTTAAAAAATCGGAAATGATCTCCCATTCATTTCTAAAAATAATCTCCTTATGAAAAAGAAAAAACTTGGCATTCACCTGCTACTTGGGCTTTTTATGTTAGTGCTAGGCACTAGTGCTGATTCTAATGAAGTGATTTATTGGAGTCCTAATTATAAATTGGATTGGAATGATTTTAAAGGACAACCACGTTTTGATTACCAATCTATTTCTGCATTAACCTCTTCAGGCATCGTTCATTACAAAGGTTGTAAGGACGGAGAAATTACTTTTAAGATTCAAGCCTATTTTGAAAAAGATGAATCTTGGGTTAAAGATGAGGCGCGTACTGAACATCATCTTTCGCATGAGCAAATTCATTTTGACATTACAGAATTGGCTGCTAGACGATTAAGAAAATCTTTAAAAGAAAGAAAATTCCTTTGTGGTGAGGAAGCAGAATTCGAAACCTTTGTGAGTTCTTATCTTGATAATTGGAGATCGGAACAAAAAGCATTCGACCTAATGACTCGGCATAGTTTGGACAAAGAACAACAAGATGAATGGTTTTATAAAATAAATATGGAATTATCTCTTTTGAAAGAGTAATGTTATAGTATTTATTTTTAGAAAAAAGCGTCTATGGAAATTTCTGTAGACGCTTTTTTTATGATGTAAAAATATATTCACCTTCAACATTCACATGGATTACTGGCAGTTTTTTATTTTTTTCAAAAAAATCAAATCCTATTTTTAAGTTTTTCCAAAAAGAATAATGAGCGTTTCCTTCCAATAAAATATCTTGGAAATGTTTTGTTGGGAAAATATGAATTGGAATACTTTTCCCTGCCTCGTGCCCTTCAATTGCTAACAGATACAACTCCTGAACTTTATCATTTGTAATGGGAATACAACCTATCGTTTGGCAGCCACCATGTAAATAAATATCATCGCCAGGCCTGGAAGGATCACTTAGAATTTTATCAGATTCATTTGGATAATTAACTTTTAAAGAAAGTAAAAAACTACTCTTTGGATTAAAATGACTGATACGATAAAACCCTTCTGGAATTTGTCCGTCACCTTCAATTCTCTTGGGGCCAAGTGCGCCAGAGTTTTTACAAAAGGGATAGGCTGTTAGCAATTGATATTGAGTAGTATTTTTAGTTTTTATCCACACTTCTAATTCTTCTTCTTTTTTAAAAGCTCTTAAAAATATCTCATAATCGAATGAGTGGATTCCTTTTGAAATGAGTAATTTCTTGAGGAAAATTTCCTTTTGAGCATAGGCATCTCTGACTCTTTCGAATTGCATTTGTTGTTTTCGAAAAGAGCTTGGGGTTGTTTCCCTCCATGATGCTAAACTGATGTGTTCTAAATTGGATGTATTATTTTTCAAAAAGAAATGATTGATTGAAAACAATATAATTACAAATGTTGTGAATAGTAAAATGTGATGTTTTTTCATAGCGTTTTTTTTGATTTACCACGGAGGCATGGAGAGGAGACACGGAGAACAAAGAGTACCTCTAACCCTCCGTGTCCCTTCTCCATGCCTCCGTGGTAAAACCCTACATTTGAATTTTATTATAAAAAACCTTTTCCGTCAACTTCGACCATTCCACCGCCTCGTTCCTAAAATTATTATAAGATTCATAAGCCTTCTTTGCAAAATCATCAGAAGCTACCACCTCCGCCACCACTTCGTCAGTATATTGTTTTAATTGATTTAAAACATCTTGAGGAAACTCTCTAATCTGCACCTTCGACTCTGCTAAAATTTTCTTCAAGTAAAGTGTATTTTTCGCTTCAAATTCTGACAGCATCCAAATATTTAATCGAGCTGCTGCTGCCCTCATGATCGCTTGTAAATCTTCAGGCAATGCATTAAATTTTTCTTTGTTAAAAAGCATTTCAAGCGTCGTCCCTGCCTCATGCCACCCTGGAGAATAATAATAATCTGCAATTTGGTGGAACCCCATAATGTAATCATGATAAGGCCCAATCCACTCCGTCGCATCAATGACTCCACGCTCTAAACTCGTATATAATTCTCCTCCTGCAATTAGAATAGGATTCCCGCCAGCCTTAGCCAACACTTTACCTCCAAGTCCCGGCATTCGCATTTTTAACCCTTGTAAATCCGCCATAGAATTGATCTCTCTTCGAAACCATCCGCCCATTTGAACACCTGTATTTCCACCAGGCATAGGAATCAAATTATGTTTATCATACAACTCTTCCCAAAGTTCTAAACCTCCCCCACTAAGGATCCAAGCATTCATCTGTTGTGCATTCATTCCAAATGGAACTGATGCAAAAAATTGTGCTGATGGTTCGATACCGGCCCAATAATATGCACATCCACTTCCACATTCAGCAGCACCACTACTCACCGCATTGAATACTTCCAAAGCTGGTACTAACTCTCCTCCACCATATACTTTTATTTCCATTCTACCACCTGACATTTCCTTCACCCATTTTGCAAACAAAGAACAACCTTCTCCTAGAACTGGAAAATTAGGCGGCCATGTCGTAACCATTTTCCATTTGTATTTTTTTCCTGAAATATTGGTCGAAGTATCTTGTGCAACATTTTGACCACCACAAGTTTTTATAGCAAATGGAAGAGAAATAATTCCTAGTGCAGCACCTTTAAAAAAATCTTTTCGTTTCATGGATGTTTTTTTGTTGTGTTAATGTGTATGTGTGTATAAGTGTATATGTTATCGAAAATATTTTGATTAAAGAACTCACAAGTATTCGACAACATATACACTTATACACACATACACATTAACACCTAATTCCAACAAATTTTATTTTTCTAAAGATAAGAATATCCTCTATTCTCGAAAGTATATTTTTTGAAAAAAAAGGTAGGAAGAAACTTTACTTTTTTTTTTATTAAGTCATTGGCATTCAGTAATTTACGCTGATTGAAAGCGCAGGTTTTCAAAACAAAAAATATAGTTTACAAAACAAACACCCGAGAATAAATGAAAGGTATTATAGTTGATGACGAAGCTAGAAGCCGTAGGATGCTCAAATCTTTATGTGAAGAATATTGTGAAGGATTGGAAATTATTGGTTTAGCAGCTTCGGTAAGTGAGGCAAAAGAATTGATTGCCTTAGAAGAACCTGATGTTGTTTTTTTAGACATCAGAATGCCTTTAGAAAGTGGTTTTGAATTATTAAAACATTATAACAATGACTTTGCATTTGATGTGATTTTCACAACTGCTTATGATGAGTATGCATTAAAGGCATTTAAATTTGCGGCTATTGATTATATTTTAAAACCCATCGAAATTGACGCACTAATTAAAGCGGTAGACAAAGTAAAAGAATTGCGTAATTTCACTCACCAACCTGAAAAATTTAAATTCCTTCAAGAACTACTCAAATCTCAAAAAATAGAAAAAATTGCCTTGACAACTGCAGATGGTTTTACCTTTGTCAATTATGATGAAATCATTCGATGTGAAGGAGAAAGCAATTATACCACCGTTATTTTATCTGATAAAAGTTCTCATCTCATCACAAAAACTTTAAAGCATTTTGAAGATTTATTATTAGAAAAAGACTTCTTTAGAATTCATAAATCACACCTTGTCAACTTGCATGCAGTCCGAAAATTTATCAAATCAAAAAAAGGTGGTATTGTTGAAATGAATGATGGGAAAGAAGTAGAAGTATCTTCGAAAAAGAGAGAGGCCTTGTTAAAACGATTGTCTGATTTGAAATAATTATTAAATTGTTTCGCTTCGCTAATTGTTTGATTGTTATCGAATAATTGTGATTGGCGTTATTCGATAACAATCAAACAATTAGCGAAGCGAAACAATTTAACAATATATTCATAGTTCCTACAACTCATTTGTCGAGAAAACCCCCTTTTTTGTCAATGATATTATGATTTAATGG
>CAKZSH010000283.1 GCA_937918905.1 uncultured Saprospiraceae bacterium | reverse complement strand
GGTTCTTTCAAAGGTAAGAAAAAGCAAGAAGGAGCTTACGTTTATTTAATCGAAGCTACTTTTTTAGGTGGAGAAAAGATTATTAAAAAAGGGGATGTTACCTTATTAAAATAATCATTTAAGTAATTGCTCACATTTATTTATTCATAAGTCATTTTGAACAATTACTTAAATAAAATTAATGAACCATTTCTCTTGAAACAAATATTTTAAAATTATAGACTACTAAAAAATTAGTTACTTTTTGAGTATATCAACGTCTAAAGTGTAAAATATTGGGTATAATATTCAATAAAAAAATAAAAATAAACAGATGAATTTTTAATTTTGACCATTAACTTATTAAATTTGTTTACAGTAATATTAAGTACATTTTTTCTTTTTCACATCAATAACTTAATATTGTCTTTTACCCTATCACATCCCAATCCGAAGCCTCTTCCTGTAAACATCGTATTTAAACTACGATAATTAATATCATCCTCAAAAAATTCTGTTAACCCATACCCTGTTTAATGTTTGCATATAAAATATTAAACTTATAACTATACCTTACTTAAACACAAATACTAAGAAAATGAAAAATTTATTTAAAATCTGTTTAACAGTAATTTGTTTTCTATTTACTTTTCAACTTTTAGCACAATTATCGTCGGATTTAGCTACCGAAACAGCTACTCCAAAGAAAAAGCAAAACTCCAACAAGATTTATTTTTTAGCCACCGAAAGTTTTCCCTTAGAAAGTGATGGAAGGCAATTTCTAAATAGTGAATTTGTTGAAGGCCTTATCATTGATTTTGAAAATGAATCTATTGATATACCAGTTCGATATAGATTTGCTGATGATGAAATGCAAATTTCTCACCTAAACAAAGTCAAAGCGATTTACCCTTCAAAGATCAAACAAATCATTTTTAAAAATGGAGATCAGATCAAAGTTTTTATACCAGCTGAATACTTGGTGAAGAAAGTCAAAAATTATGGTTACTTCGAATTGATTAGTAAAGGAAAAATCTCCTTATTGAAAGCTTACCGAAAAAGTGGAAAAGATGGTGTAAAGACTAAAGTATTTTATTTGGAAAGTGGAGAAAATAAATTAGCGACACCTGTTAGTAAGAAAAAATCCAAAATATTAAGTGTATTTGGAGATAAGAAAAGTGAAATGGCAAAATACGTTGCTAAGTATTCTTTGAATTTGAAAGACTGTGAAGATTTAGCAAAAGTATTTAATTATTATAATTCGAAGTATATGAAATAATTTTCATTAAGTAATTGCTCACATTTATTCATAAGTTATTTTGAGGTTATTTTTTTAACCTTCTAGGCAAAAAACGTAGGCGAACCCTACGGTTCGGTGAGGCTTTTTAACGACGAAGGATAAAAAAAGAAGCCAAAATAACTTATGAATAAATTTGAACAATTACTTAGCACTAATTAAAAAGCCGTTAGCAATTCCATTTGCTAACGGCTTTTTTTAATGGGTTACTATTTTCCATTTATGGTTTTGATTTTTACCTTTGTCGCTCAAAATTAATACTATGAATCCAACACACATTAATCTTATTTCTAAAGCCTTAAATCTACCAAGCCACAAAGTAAAAAGTACTGTAAAATTATTGGAAGAAGGTGCTACTATTCCATTTATAGCAAGGTATCGAAAGGAAATGACTGGCTCACTTGACGAGGTAGCAATTGGAGATATCAAATCTCAATTGGACAAATTAAATGAAATTGAAAAAAGAAAGGAAACCATTCTCAAAACCATCAAGGAGCAAGGAAAGCTAACCGATGATTTAAGAAAAAGAATTGAAGACACTTTTGATTCCACTATTTTAGAAGACATTTACCTACCATATAAACCTAAACGAAAAACTCGTGCTACTGCCGCTAAAGAAAAAGGGTTAGAACCATTGGCAGAAGATTTATTTTCTCAAAATAATCAAAACGTCGAACGACTTGCTCAACGATTTTTGACAGACGAAGTTACTTCAATCGAAGAGGCACTCAAAGGAGCCAGAGACATCATTGCGGAATGGATCAACGAAGATGAAAGAGCTAGGAAAAAAGTTCGATATGCCTTTGAGAGAGGTGCAAGAATTACTTCTAAATTAGCCAGAGGAAAAGAAGAGGAGGGAGAAAAATACAAAGACTACTTCGAATTTGATGAGCCTTTGCACCGTTGTCCGTCACATCGATTACTAGCCATTCGAAGAGGAGAAGATGAAGGTTTTTTGAGGGTAGGTATTGCTCCTGATGCAGAAGATACTATTTATCGCTTGGAACGAGATTTTTTAAAAGGGCATGGTGCTGCTACACATCAAGTAGCCGAAGCCTTGGCAGATTGTTATAAAAGATTATTACAACCTTCCATTGAAACTGAATTTAGAAATGCTTCTAAAGAATTAGCAGATAAAGAGGCTATTGAAGTTTTTACTAAAAATTTACGCCAATTATTACTCTCTCCCCCATTGGGACAAAAAAGAGTTTTAGCAATTGATCCAGGTTTTAGAACAGGTTGTAAAGTTGTTTGCTTAGATGAAAGTGGAAATCTTTTAAAATATGTAACAATATATCCACATCCACCACAATCTAAAGAACGGCAGGCCATAAACGATGTAAAAAATTTAGTTGCCCAATATGGAATTGAAGCTATCGCTATTGGGAATGGTACTGCAGGAAGAGAATCGCTTTCTATCTTCCAACAAGTAGATTATGGACGACCAGTCGAAGTTTTTATGGTTAATGAAAGTGGTGCATCTATCTATTCTGCTTCTGAAATTGCAAGGGAAGAATTTCCTGATTATGATATTACTGTTAGAGGGGCTGCATCTATCGGAAGACGTCTGATGGATCCGTTGGCAGAATTAGTGAAAATAGATCCCAAATCAATTGGAGTAGGACAATATCAACATGATGTCAATCAACCTAAATTAAAGGAAAGTCTTGATCGTACGGTGGAAAGTTGTGTAAATAGTGTTGGAATAAATTTAAATACTGCAAGTAAACATTTGTTGACTTACGTTTCTGGACTTGGACCTACGTTGGCAAAAAACATTGTGGAATACCGAAAAGAAAATGGAACTTTCACTAGTCGAAGCCAATTGAAAAAAGTAAAACGAATGGGTGATAAAGCGTTTGAACAAGCGGCTGGTTTTCTACGGATTCAGTCTGCTAAAAACCCTTTGGACAATACTGCCGTTCACCCTGAAAGTTATATTGTTGTGAAGAAAATGGCAAAAGATTTAAACTGTACTGTTGCAGAATTAATAAAAGAAAAGCCACTTCGAGAACAAATCAATTTAAATAATTACGTTTCTGAAACTATTGGTTTACCTACTCTGAATGATATTTTAAAAGAGCTAGAAAAACCTGGATTGGATCCTCGTGGTAGTGCTAAAGCTGTTGAATTTTCCAAAAAAATAAAAACGATTGAGGATGTTCAACCGGG
>CAKZSH010000282.1 GCA_937918905.1 uncultured Saprospiraceae bacterium | reverse complement strand
CACCTGCAACTTGAATCGCACCACCAAAAAGCAACAGCTTTTCAGTCAATGTTGTTTTACCCGCATCAGGGTGACTGATGATGGCAAAAGTTCGACGTTTATTAATTTCATCTACAAAACTCATCTCTTGAAGTTCAATTTGATTAAATATTGATTCTTTGACAAATTCCGTGGTCAAAGAACATAAATTTTTAGACGCGCAAAAGTACAACAAAAGGCAGTCAAAATCAAAATGCCAATCAAAATCAAAACTCACAAAATTTGTGATTCACAATTCGTGTTTTGATTTTGATTGGCATTTTGATGTTAATTAAAAATATGGCTAATTCAAATACTTTCGAATTTGCTCCAACATCACCTCTGGCGGAATTTCTTTATTTAAATATGTTTTCATAACTCGAATTAAATCAGCAATCAAATTTTCACTAAACCCTAAACGAAAGCCTGCCTCATGCACTAATTTTTCCTCTCTTGATTCGATCACTCCATCCACTCTCATCATAAATAGAAGGTAGTATAAAATGGTCATTCGTTCACCTTCATCAGTTGGAGCTGTAAGTGGAAAATCTTCAGGATGGTCAATCACTTCTTCAACATCAATAGGATTTAATCCGATGCTTTTTGCTACTTTGTTGAGATAAACCAGTTCAATATTAGAAACGAAATTATCTGATTTTGCCATCTGGTAGAGAATAGCTATGATGGATTTTCGATCTTCAATATTTTTTTCGTAGTTATTAAACATAGTTGATTTTTTTAAAACAATGCTGAATGGTAGTTTTGTAGCTTTAATAATAACGTCCGTTAATATTTTTTGTTTTGAAAAAAATACATGTGAAAATTTGCTGCATCAGCAGTATCGATGAAGCCCAAATGGCGATCCGAGCAGGAGCAACTGCCATAGGTTTAGTGGGGCCAATGCCAAGTGGCCCAGGTATTATTTCAAATAATGAAATTGCAGAAATTATTCAAAATATTCATCAACCTATTGATACTTTTTTATTGACAAGTGAAACAACTGTCGAAGGCATTTTTAATCATTATCAAAAAGTCAAAACAACTACGATTCAATTGGTCGATAAAATTGAAGATGGAGGACATTCGCGATTGAAGGAACTTTTACCGAAGGTGAAAATAATTCAAGTCGTACATATCATCGATGAAAAATCAATCGAAGAAGCAATCAGTTTAACCTCGCAGGTAGATGCAATACTTTTGGATTCGGGAAACCCTAACTTAAAAATAAAGACACTCGGCGGTACTGGGCAAACTCATAATTGGGAAATAAGTAGAAAAATTGTGGAACAATCTAAGATTCCAGTTTGGTTGGCGGGAGGCCTAAAATCTGAAAATATTCAAGAAGCAATCCATCAAGTTCAACCTTATGGAGTAGATCTTTGTAGTGGAGTAAGAACGAATGGGAAATTAGATTTTGAAAAAGTATCTTTTTTTTTCAAAAAAGTATATGCAATAAGCAACTAATTCCTCAATTTTTCCGTCTATAAAATTGTTGTTGAATTTAGCCCTAAAGAACGTTATAATAATAAAAAACATGATAGCACTAGGTTTTACCAATTTTGTGTTTTCCTCCTACATCGTATACTTATTGTTTGAAAGAAAAAAAGAAGTCGTAAAAAGTAAATTGTTTTGGATGTTGTTGTTAGGCTTGATGGTTTCACTTTACATTACCTCGTTATTTATTTTTAAACAAGATACGTCACCTGTAATTATAGGATTGTAGAAGAATAGACGAGAACCCATTCAAAAAGCGGTGTTAGAATTTAATTTCTAACACCGCTTTTACATTTATCTCAAAAAGAATCCATATTTAAATGGATCATCAGGATCAATTAAAAATTCATGTTGCCCTGTGATATGAGCTGTTCCTTCCACTTGTGGAATTACCGCATCGAATGAGCCATACTTTTCCTCTCGAACAATTGAACCTTTAAATACACTTCCAGTAATACTTTCAACCGTCATCGTTTCGCCAATCTTAATTTCATTTCGTAAAAAATGAATAGGCATTCTTCCTGAAACTCCAGAACCCGTTGGACATCGATCTACTTCGCCTTCGGCAAAAATGCAAACGTTTCGACTATCAATTCCTTCTGAAACAGGCCCTCCTATAAAAATGGTTCCGTACAAAAAACTTAAATCCTCTTCATACGGATGTTTAATGTTATTATTCGATTGCATGACTGCTCTTTTGATGTCCATTCCTTTTTGGATGAGTTGGCTATAATTTTCAGGAATGAGTGAAATTCCTAATTTGTCCGCATTGACATAAGCATAAAATGCACCTCCATAGGCCAAGTCATATTCAACTTTTCCCAAACCGTCCACTTCAACTTCTTGATCCAAAGCCACTACAAAGGATGGCACACAATAAAAATATACCCCTTCAGGTTTTCCATTTTTTATTTTTACAAAAGAATGAATTCGACCACATGGCGCATCAATTTTAATATGAGTTTCAGGTGAGGTGGTGGCTACCCAATTCATTTCAACTGCCAAAATAGAAATAGCAATAATCGCATGACCACACATCGTACTGTACCCTTCATTATGAATAAATAAAATTCCAAAATCTCCGTCCTCATCATTTGGAGGTAATAAAATACAACCATACATATCGGCATGTCCTCGTGGTTCATGCATCAAAGCACGCCGTAGGTAATCATAATTTTCTCTTACAAAATTGCGATATTCTAATACTGAACTCCCCTCCAAGGCTGGAAATCCATCCACAATTACCCTTAAAGGTTCGCCACCAGTGTGCATATCTATGGTTTTGATACGATGCCAATGGTCGGGGGGATTAAAATTTTGTCTAGTTTGTAATTTTTCTAAAAAAGAAGCCATATCATAAAGTCTTTGATGTTCAGAAAAAATTGTTTTTCTTTGCAGTCTCAAAAGCATAGTTCAATAATAAATTTACATTTTTGACTGTTTCTTTTGTTCCTATTTTCCACTTTGAAATCAATCATTTATCTAGATAAACTCATGATTTCAAAGTAAAAATTAGAAACAAAATAAGCTACTCATAAATATAAATTTATTACTGAACTATGCTTAAGTTAAATTTCCAAATCTAAAAGAATAATAAAAATGTCAGATCATATTGAAAATGCTGGAAAAAAAGGATATTGCATGATGTATATCTTTTTAGCTTTTGCTACCTTTTTTGCCGTATGGGCATATGTATATTGGAGTAATTTCGACCTTACTTTTTAATTGTCGGTAAGAAGCTAAATAAGTTTTAGCCGTATCGATTTTTTAGGGGAGCTTTATTCCTAAAAAGAAAACCGCTATATTTTGTATAAAATATAGCGGTTTTCTTTTTTTTAAAATTTACAAAAGTGGCTCAAGTTGAATTTATGTTTTGATAAAATAGTTATTGGGTGATTAAGTTATTGGTCAAAAAACTTTAGAAAAATATAGTTAGGGATAATTTTGATTGATGATTTTGTATTTAAAAAATTGTATTGGGATGATGTGTATTGGGTATTGAGAATGGTTCGCAGTCCCAATACTTAATACCCACAATCTCATATCAAATTATCCGCAACTTGAATTAGTTATTCGAAATAACTCAATAACACAATAACTATTTTAACACAACACATAAATTCAATTAGAACCACAAAAGTTATTTAAAAATAACTAACGGAATAGGTTTTTTATCAAAACCTTCACTTAGTAAGTTTACAAAATAAGTTCCGCTTTCTAATCGAGCAAGTGAAATTTCATATGTACCGCCTGCCACTTCTTCTATTTTATCTTGTAAAACCAATACACCTAACAAATCAAAAACCTGAATTTCCAATTTTCTACCAATAAATATATTAGTATTAACGCTTACAACATTTTCTGCTGGATTTGGATAAATGATAGATGAAGGCAATTCTATTTTCCCCGTAACATTAGTAGAGGGAGGTAGAAATTCAGAATTAGCAGGAGGGCAACCCATCACTTCCAACTCAGCCATTGTAAGTACCCCTGAACCTTGTAATTGAACTCTCACATATCTTCCAGTTCTTTCTATATCGACAACAGAAGGACTGCCCGCTTGGTTTCCAATAAAATAACTAGAGACTCCATTTTGATCTAATGTAGCATCTAAATCAGTAGAAAGGAAAGGTTCGTCAGAAACCAAAATGTAAAAATTACTTAAAGCATTTTGACAACAATCCGTTCGATTCCAAACATTAATAGTTTGAATATCAGCAACACCCAAAAGATCAACTTGCCACCAAGCATTAGCTTGCCAGTTGGTATTGGTGACCGAATTACTTACCCAAAAATTTCCATCTGTATTACCATCTACTGCTCGGTAAGAAGTCGCTCCTACTTGAGTTCCCGATTGTCCACTCGGCTTATTCATTGATAAGTTTTCAGGAGTTGTACAATCTGTGGTATTAGGTTCAGATACTTTAAAATCTCTAGTAACATCCATTGCGGGATCATATTGACTATCACCTCCTTGACTAGCAACCACAGTAACGGTTCCTGGTTGTCCAGTTAATTCAATTTGATTTCCATTGATTGTAGCTGGTCCCGATACTATTTCAAAAGATACAGGAAGCCCTGATGATGAATTGGCATTTAAAGAAAATGGACCATCCGTAGTTAACTTATCAGGAATAGCATCAAAGAAAATATCTTGAGGAAGCGTAGTAGTTCCGCCTCCACCATCACATCCAAAAATTTCAACTTCTGCTAAAGTCATAAAACCAGAACCTGTCATATGAATTCTTACATATCTTCCTGATTGCTCAATGGTAATATTTGATGGTGAGCCAACAACATTTTCAATAAAAAAAGATTGAACATCTGGTTGATTCAATGTAGTATTTAAATCAAATGAAGTAAATGGCTCATCAGATACAAAAACATAAAAATCTTTAAAAAACGAACTACAACAATCTGTTCGATTCCAAATATTAATATTATCAATTTCAATTACTTTTTCCAAATCAATTTGCCACCATGGCTGGTTACTCCAATTGGTTTGAGCAACGGAACCACTCCAAAAATTACCTTCTGTATTTCCGTCCACCGCTTTATCACTCGATCCATTTTGTAGGGTACTGGATTGATTTGTTGGTTTTCCTAAAGAAACATTTTGAGGATTATTACAATCACCTGTTACAATTTCTTCTTCGACATCAAAACTTTGAACCACTTCTGGAGCAGGTGAATATTGATTGTCTCCTAATTGAGTTGCTTTGATAAAAACAGTCCCAGTCGTACCATCAAGTGTCACTACGTCTCCATTGATGGTAGCTGGCCCATCTATTACTTCTAATGTAACAGGTAAACCTGATGTGGATAAAGCATTAACTGAAAATGGGGAATCTGTATTCAATTTATTAGGAATAGGATCAAAAATAATATTTTGAGTTTGGAGAGAAGATTGACCTTCACATCCAAAAATTTCAGCTTCTGCTAAAGTCATAAAACCTGTCCCAGCCATCTGTATTCGTACATATCTTCCTGATTGTCCAATATTGATATTAGTAGGTGCTCCAACAACCTCTGCAAAGTGAAAAGATTGAACTGCTGCTTGATTAAGCGTTGTATTTAAATCGTAAGAGGTAAAAGGTACGTCTGATAAAAGGACATAAAAATCTTTAAAAAATGATCCACAGCAATCCGTCCGATTCCAGATGTTAATATTTTCAATTGAAGTAACTGCTCCCAAATCAACTTCCCACCAAGGTTGGTTACTCCAATTCGTTTGAGCGACAGAACCATTCCAGAAGTTTCCATTTGTATCGCCGTCATTTGCTCTGCCACTTACTCCTCCAGCTTGGGTACTTGATTGATTTGAAATTTTTCCTATGGCTATATTTGTAGGATTTGTACAACCTGTATTTGACCCACCAGATCCAACTGTTACCGTAATTTCATCAAATAAAGCATAATATTTTTGCTCACCGTAAAGATCATTCGAATAATCAATTGCAGTTAATTGTAGAGTATATACTCCTTCGGTATCAAATGTAGCTGTAGTGTTATAACTGGTTGGATTTCCAAAAGAAACATTACCTGGCCCATCTATTTTTTTCCATTCCAATTCATAGTTTGGATTAACCGAAGTATTGTATTCAACAGTAGCAGCGAGATTCGTAGAAGTATTTGCCGCTACATTAATATCTTGTCCTGCATCAATAAAATATCCTTGATTGGAAGATGAGAATGGAAAAGGAGGATTGAGTGTTCCTGGAATAAATCTTCTCATAAAATCATATCGATTGTTCCAAAACTCAAAAGGTTGAGTATGACCAAGATTTAATGAATGAGTTAAAAATTTCTTTCCACCTAGCGCATTAAAAACTGCAAAGGAAGTAGCTGCGGGAGTTACCACATCTTCATAACTAATGAAGTTCCAAGAGGTTCCTTGAAAGCGACGTGCAAAAAATACAGCATCATAATATTTAATTGCTTCAGCAGTTAGTGCTTCATGAGCAGCCGTTCCTACCTCTAATCGAGATTGAGAAATAAAGTTTGGGAAACCTCCTGCTCGATTCAATTGTAATCCAGAAGCTTGTCCTAAAATCGGGTTACTCATAATCATATATTTCACACGATTATCCAAACCTCCAATAAGAACTGAAAGTCCAGCACCTTGACTTACTCCAGTTACACCAAGGTTATTTCCATCAAAATCACTTCGTGAAAAAATGTAATCTACCACTCGGATTCCTGCCATGATTGCCGTTCTGTAATATAAACCATTTTTGTCAGAAATATCATCAGGTTCATAAGCATTAGGATCAACTACATCAGGTTCAGCATTATGAATACTTACTGAAAAAGAAAGTGCGTTGCCTCGTTCTGCCATCTCTATGTCAGGAAGAGCAGTATTTGCAATATCTCCATAAGGTGGAAATTTAATGAATGCAGGAAAGGGGCCTGTTCCATTTGGAACAGTCAAATATCCATAAACTCTTCTATTATCTATACTTGCGAGATTGACTCGATAAGTTGTTGAATAAGTAGTATTGGAATGAAAAGTGATTTGTGGATCGATAGGAATAGTTCCTAAAATATTTTTTTGATTATTCCAAAACGCATCGAAGTCCGCAGGCTCATCAACGAAGGCTTCTATCTCATAAGGAGAAAAAGCAGCACCCGCACTTGCTGAATTTCCCAATTGCTCCACCGCACATAAAACAACTCCTGATTCAGAAGATTGATATGGAACGGTCAGCGTTTGTCCAGCATTTATATTAAGACTACCTGTTGAAATTGGAGTACTTATATTATCATACTTGAGTGTATAATTTACTATTCCTGAATTATTGGAAGTGATATTAAAATTTACGGTTTCTCCCATTTCGTAATAAGCATCAGCTCGGTCAGGAGTCACATTTAATTGTGCAAATACCAAACTTGAAAGAAAAAGTAAAAGTATTGTTATAACTCCTTTATAATCATGGGTATTTGTTAGGTTTATCATAAAATCTTTTTTTTTTTGAATTTGGGAAAGTAAGAAAGATGATAATAGATGGTGTAATTGAGAGCATGTTGGTACTCATTTATTTTCACCACCTACAGATAGATTTTACTATTCAAGTAATGGTCAAATAAAATTACTTGAATAGTGAACTTATAATAGATTAACAATAGATTCAAAAAAACGTGAACTTAGTTTCGGGGAGAATACATAGGTATAAGGTAATAAGTAGATTAGGAACTACAAATTTAGCAAAAAAAGACTTGTTTTTAAAATGAAATTTCACTTGAGATTTTTTAAAATAAAGAATTCATAAAAATCAGACTCCCTAAATTTTAAACTTTACAAAATAAATGAAGGGCTTTCTCCTTATAAAATGGAGAAAGCCCTTCTGGTTATCAATATATTACATATAAAACAAATTTAGTTTTAATACTTTCTAGCTACAATGAATTGCTTAGTTTCCATTTTTAAACCATTAACTTTTAATGCAACTAAATATAGCCCATTGTTATAATTTGCTAGATCAATTTGATGAATTGCTGAATTATTTTGGTCAACTTCTTTATTCAGCATCAAAACTCCTCGAGCATCAAAAATTTGAATATCTAATTTTTGACCTAAAAATGGATCAAGATTAACAAAAAGTTTTTCTGTCGCTGGATTTGGGTAAATAGAAAACCCATGAAGATTTATATCAAATTCTACCTCTTGAATTTCTGATACACTTTTATCTCCATTCTTAGCAACTTGAATAAGGCGGTAGTAATTTTTTCCATACCCAGGTGCTTCATCCATTTCATTATAAAAGTGAAAACCTAAATCATCACTTCTACTTTCTGTCGTTCTCCACGTTTCAAAATTTTCGCCATCTGTTGATTTTTCTAGGATAAAATAATCATTGACGAATTCCGTATTGGTTGACCATCCGAGTTCTACATGACGATCCACTTTTGTAACTTCAAATTGTAACGCATCAGGTTGTGCAATTAATGTATTTGTATTGTTATTTATAGTATTAGGAATGCACCCAAAAATTTCAACTTCTGCCAAAGCAACATAACCTTGCTCTTTTAATTGAATTCGAAGATAACGACCTGTACGATTAATTGAAATTGTAGAAGGACGACCAGCAGCTGAAGTTCGTAATGTATTTGATACTCCCGATTGATTAATCGTATTATTTAAATTAGTAGAATTAAAAGGAACATCAGATACAAATACGTAATAATCCTTCAAAATATTGGCGCAACAATCTGTACGTCCCCAAATTTTCACATCATCAATATTTGCAACGGCACCAAGGTCAATTTCCCACCAAGCATTATTTGTCCAATTAGTTATACTTACTGGTTTTGCAGCATTCCAGAAATTACCTTCTCTATTTCCATCAATAGCTTTTGACGCATTTGCTGAAAAATTGGTACTGACTTGTTTGGCCGTTCCGTTAAGTGCAATATTTGAAGAACCAGTACAGTTGTTATTACCCCCGCCCCCACCTGAGCTTCCTCCACAACCAAAAATCTCAACTTCGGTCAATCCTAAAAATCCTTGTCCTGCCAATTGTATTCTCACATATCTTCCAGTTCCATTTATACTAATGGTAGTTGGAGAACCAGCGGTGCTTGATCTATAAATATTTTGAACTCCATTTTGATTAATCGTATTATTCAAATTGGTAGAATTAAAAGGAACATTTGAAATAAAAATATGATAATTCTTTAAAGAGTTTTGACAACAATCCGTTCGGTTCCAAATCTTTATATCTTTAATTTCTGATACTTGACCTAAATCAACTTGCCACCATGGATTGTTAGTCCAATTGGTTAGCGATACTGAATTACCATTCCAAAAATCTCCATCTTTATTTCCATCTACAGCTCTTGATGACGATGCTCCAAATTGAGTACTAGTTTGACTTGTTGGCTTATTAAGTGCAATATTGGTTGGGTTGTTACAATTATCTGTTCCACCACCACCTCCACCGCCTGATGAGTAGTTAACTGAAAGTGTATTAGAAGGAATTGAATTAGCATTCCCTTGATTATCTAGGAATTTATATTGAGGAATTTGTACCGTTACAGTTCCATTTGCCGAAGGCGTAATCGTAAATGAATAGGAATTATTATTTCCATTTAAGTTCGATGCCGTTCCATTTGTCACAGCAAGATCGCTTAAAACAAATCCTATTACTGATTCCGAAAAACTAGCATTCACCGTAAAGGAACTATTCACATTATTTGAACTTGTACTTAGTGTAGCTGTCGGAGAACCATTGTTATTTCCACCACCACCGCCACCTGATGAGGTATAATTTACTGAAAGCGTATTTGATGGAATTGAATTTGCATTCCCTTGGTTATCCAAAAATTTGTATTGTGGAATTCGTACCGTTACAGTTCCAGTTGACGAAGGCGTAATGGTAAAAGAATAAGAACTATTATTTCCATTTAAATTAGATGCTGTTCCATTAGTTACAACAAGATCATTTAAAACAAATCCTGTTACCGATTCTGAAAAACTAGCATTTACTGAAAAGGAACTACTCACATTATTTGAACTTGTACTTAATGTAGCCGTAGGAGCACCATTATTAGTTCCACCACCACCGCCACCACTTCCGACAGTAATAGTTACTCGATCAGATAAAGTAAAATATTTATTATTGGAATTAAGTTGTGCCTCATCAACTCCTGAAAATTGTAACACATAAGTTCCACTACTACTAAATGTAGCCGTACTGTTATAAGAATTGGAACTAAATGAGACATTACCTGGTCCAGATATTTTTTCCCACTTTCGAATAAAATTTGGGTTATTACTTCCATTCTTTTTGATAGAAGCATTGAGGTTGGCAGAATTCCCACTTACACTTTGATTGTTCCCCGCATCTATCCAATAACCTTGGTCATTTGAAGAATAAGGAAATGAATGTGTTGTCAATGTTGAAGGAAAAAGTCTTCTCAAAAAATCTTGTCTTTTTATCCAATACTCAAAAGGATGCGAATGATCTAAATCAGTAGAGTGAATAACTATCTTTTTGCCTGGGAATTGATTGACCGTTGCAAATCCTGTTGCTGCTGGAGTTACTAAATCTTCGTAACTCAAATTAATATAAACTGGTCCTTGGTATCTTTTTGCATGAAACATCGCATCGTAATAACGAGTTGCACTCACAGTTGCATTTTCATGAGAAGATGTTCCAAAGTTATCTCTTGAATTTTTAACATAGTTTGGAAAACCACCTGCACGATTATGATGTAATCCTGAATTTTGACTTAACACAGGGTTACTCATCATCAATGCTTTGACTCGATTATCCATACCTGCAACAATTGCAGCTAAACCTGCACCTTGACTTACACCTGCTACTCCTACATCTGTTCCATTGAAATCACTTCGAGTATATATATAATTGATCGCTTGAATTGCTCCAAGTATTCCCCAACGATAATAATTTTGATTTTTGTCCGCATAATTATCAGGGAGATAAGCATTCGGATCAACTTGATTAGGCTGAACATTATGAATGCTAATGGATAGTGTAATGACTCCAGCTTGCTCTGCTAAATTTACTGCAGGATTAGCCAAGTTAGGAACAGTACCATAAGGAGGCAATTCTACAATTGCTGGAAAAGGCCCTCCTCCATTTGGAACAGTCAAGTATCCATAGACTCTTCGATTATCAACATTATTTAATCGTACTCGGTAAGTTTTTGAATAAGTATTCGTTTGATAAAAGGTAACATTGGGATTGAGTGACACACCTGCTAAACTGGATTTTTTTCCATTCCAAAAAGAATCAAAATCAGAAGGTTCAGGTTCGAAAGGATCAATATCAAATGGAGAAAATGCTGCCGCAGCTACTGCCCTATTGCTATATTGTCGTACTTCACAAATAACCACCCCTGCTTCACTTGAAAAATGAGGAATCGTTTTCGTTTGCCCTGCCGATAAGTAAAATGAACCACTTGAAATAGTAGGAGCATAATCATCATATTTCAAATCCCATGTGACTGTACCACTTGTATTAGAAGTCACATTAAAAACTGCAGATTGACCAGTATTATAAGTAGCGTTGGTTTTACTTGTTTTTACATTTAGCTGCCCAAAGCTAGTGCCGCATAAAAATAAAAAAGTAATCAGAGTCAGTACTTTTGATTGAACAAAAGTTTTTTGTAGAAAGTTAATTGTAAGCATGTTTGTGTGTTGAGTTATAACAATATCATGTACAAGAGTACAAGGGGGTAGATATTAGAATCAATTCCGAATGATAAATTTTGACTATATCAAAAACCTTATATTTGCTTGGCTTTGAAATTCTGTATTCAAAACTGTTTAGAATAAACACTATTAATTAATAAATAGGCAAATGATTAAACAGGCAAATAAATGATTTGCCATTAAAAGAATTTCAATAATCGGAGTGGAGTAGTTGGAATAAGAAATTTAGTTTATATTCTTAGATCGGACTGTAAAGATAAGCATTTAGTCGCTAAAAAATGAATAAAAAATGACAGTTCATCCTATTATCCAAATGACAAAAAGTCTTTGATTTTCATCGTTTATGACAAATTTTCTGAAATATGTAGAAAAAATCTTATTGGTTATGGATTTGATAGTTAATTTGTGGAAATTAATATAAAGTGATTTAAAGGAACTATAAATAAAATTAGTTCTTTGACGAATTCCGTGTTTTTGAGTCAGTCAAAAGTTAAAATCCTGTCTTTGCTAGCAGGCTTCCAACTTTTAAATGACCACGAAATTGGTTAAAGAATGATAAAATTTAAAAACTCATAAATAAAGATGATGACATTCGATGATCTCACGATAAAAACTCAAGAGTCTATTCGAAAAGCACAACAGATTGCTGCTGGACACGACCAACAAATGGTGGACACTACTCATTTGGTCAAAGGAATCTTAGAAACTGACGAACATACCCCTAAATTTCTTTTGCAAAAAATGGGTGTAATCGTACCTACTCTTCACAAACGATTGGATGATGCTATTAAAAATTATCCTAAAGTCAAAGGGACAGAAAAGCAATTCTTAACTGATAATGCTAATAACTCTTTGGCTCGAGCAAAGAAAATGTTGAAAGAATTTGGAGATGAATATATCTCCATAGAAATGGCGCTGCTTGGAATTATTAAAGGAAAAGATAATGCTGCCATGTTGCTAAAAGAATTGGGTGCAACAGAAAAAGGAATGAAGGCGGCAATTTTAGAATTGCGAAAGGGAAGTAATGTAACTGACCAAAGTACAGATGCTCAATATAATGCTCTAGCAAAATTTGGAATTAATCTTAACGAACGTGCTGAGAATGGAAAGTTGGATCCTATCGTAGGACGTGATGAGGAGATAAGAAGATTGCTTCATATTCTTTCGAGAAGAAAGAAGAACAATCCGATTTTGATCGGAGAACCTGGTGTAGGAAAAACCGCAATCGTTGAAGGTATCGCTTGGAGAATCGTAAAGCAAGATGTTCCTGAAAATTTATTAAGTAAAAAAATCTATGTTTTAGATATTGCTGCATTGATTGCAGGTGCCAAAT
Source organism: uncultured Saprospiraceae bacterium (assembly GCA_937918905.1). Classification (GTDB taxonomy): domain Bacteria; phylum Bacteroidota; class Bacteroidia; order Chitinophagales; family Saprospiraceae; genus CAJQQY01. The sequence continues at coordinate 3,775 of CAKZSH010000282.1, read as the reverse complement.
TCAAAGGAGAATTTGAAGAAAGATTAAAAGGAGTAATAAAAGAAGTGACGAGTTCTAATGGGGAGATCATTTTATTTATTGATGAAATTCACACCTTGATTGGAGCAGGTGGCGGTGGCGGTGCTATGGATGCTGCCAACATTTTAAAACCAGCCCTAGCACGAGGCGACTTGCGAACTATCGGAGCAACTACCTTGGATGAATATCAAAAATATTTTGAAAAAGATAAAGCACTTGTTCGTCGTTTCCAAACAGTACTTGTGGACGAACCAAGTATTGAAGATACCATTTCGATATTAAGAGGATTACAAGAACGGTATGAAGTATATCATAAAATAGATATTTTGGATGAAGCCTTGATTGCTGCTGCTGAGTTATCTTCAAGATATATTCCTGATCGATACTTGCCGGATAAAGCCATTGATTTGATTGATGAATCGGCTGCAAAATTACGTTTGGAATTGGACTCTGTTCCCGATGAAATTGACGAACAAGATCGAAAAGTTCGACAACTTGAGATCGAAAGAGAAGCCATCAAAAGAGAAGGCAACAAAAAGAAATTAGAAAACATCAATAAACTAATTGCGGATTCTAAAGAAAAATTAGAAAGTATCACCGCAGCTTGGAAAAACGAAAAAGAGATTGTCGACACCATTCAAGGAATTAAAAAATCTATTGAAGAATTAGAAATGTTAGCTGACAAGGCAGAGCGTGAAAGTGATTTTGAAGCGGTTGCAAAAATCCGTTACGGACAAATCAAAGAAAAAGAAGTCATGCTAAAAGTAGCTGAAGAAAAATTGGCCAAGCTACCTGAAGAGAATCGTTTTACCAATGAAGAGGTCAATGCAAATGACATTGCAGATGTTGTAGCACGTTGGACTGGAATTCCAGTTTCGAAAATGATGCAGAGTGAAAAAGATAAATTGCTTAACCTTGAAGCCGAAATTGGTCAGCGACTCATAGGGCAGTACGAAGCAGTAAGAGCGGTAAGTGATGCTGTACGTAGAAGTCGTTCAGGATTACAAGATATGAATAGACCTATTGGATCTTTTATTTTCTTAGGGCCTACGGGTGTTGGAAAAACAGAGTTAGCAAAATCATTGGCGGAAGTATTATTTGATGATGAAAAAGCAATCACTCGAATTGATATGAGTGAGTACCAAGAGCGACATTCTGTAAATCGATTAATAGGTGCGCCTCCAGGATATATAGGTTACGATGAAGGTGGACAATTGACAGAAGCGGTGCGTCGAAAACCTTATTCTATTATTTTATTAGATGAAATTGAAAAAGCACATCCTGATACTTTTAATATTTTATTACAAGTTTTGGATGATGGCCGATTGACGGATAGTCGTGGTCGAGTTGCGAATTTTACCAATACAATTATCATCATGACTTCCAATATGGGAGCTGAGGTGATCTTGGAAAATTTCGAAGACTTAGCAGCAGTAGGAGAAGATCATCGAGCGGATATTTTAGAAACAACAAAACTGGAAGTTTTCGAAGCATTAAAAGAAAATTTACGTCCTGAGTTCCTGAATCGAATTGATGATAAAATAATGTTTTTACCATTAACAAAAAATGAGATCAAACAAATCTTAGAATTGTTATTGAAAAAAACTCGAAAGATGATGGGGAAAAAAGGCATTACTTTAAAATTGACAGATCATGCAAAAGACTTGTTGGCAGACTTAGGCTATGATCCTCAGTTTGGAGCAAGACCATTGAAAAGAGTTTTACAAAAAGAGGTCATCAACGAATTATCAAAACAATTACTTTCAGGTGAATATGATTCAGGTGACACCATTTATATTGATACAGATGCGAAGGGTTTAGTTTTTGGAAAAGCACCATTCAATGAAAAAGTATCTGCAAATGGCAATGGTAAAACTGAAACTAAACCTGCTGCTAAAAAAGATGATCGTGCAAAGAAGTTGGATGATTTGAAAAAAGCAACTAAGGATGTAGAAGATGCGGTAAAAAAAATTAATAAGGAAAAAGGAGATGCAGAGTAGTTACTAAAAAATCTAAACACGTCAAAACACGTCAAAAGTAAATCCGTGTTAATCCGCCGCATCAGCGTCATCAGCGTTCCTATCTCACCATCATTCGAATTCGACAAAAAGAAATCCGTGACGTTCTTAATTGGAACGCCACGGATTAGCTTAATTTTCAATAACTAAATAAAGAATTACATATTTTATGCTCTTGCTAACAAGACGATATTTTTAGTAAATACCTTTCCGTCTTGAAGTATAGTGATTGTCAATACACCTGTTGTTCCATTACTTACATCCAACTCTCGATAATAATTTCCATCAAAATTGTTCAATGTTTCATTAAAAATTAATCGACCTTGAACATCTACAATTCTAACCGTAGTAGGTTTTGCTTCTGCTTTGAATTTTAAAGTTACATCTCCGTAAGTAGGATTTGGATAGGCATCCATTCCTTCTATTTTTAAGGTATTGTCTGCTGGAGTTACAACAGGGACCTCAACGATAGGAACTTCTTCTTGCTCCTCTTCGATGATTTGTTTAGGCTGTTCTTTTACTGGTTGTGGGCAATCTTTAAAAGTTGCAGTAACATCGTACTCCACACCACCACGTGTATATGTTACTAGAAATCGATCCCCAGGGTTATGCTTATTTCTTTCTGCTAATAATTCATTGTGAGAATGAACTGCGATTCCGTCAATTGCAGTAATATAATCTCCTTTCAAAAGTTTCGCTTCAGACGCAGGTGTATCATCAAGTACTCCTGTAATTCTCACCCCTTTTTCATTATAATTTGAACTGCTGTACACTCCAATAAATACTTTACATGGATCTCTTTCTACTTTTGTGTGATTGTTATAAGAGTAAGAATAACTTCGACGAATATATTTAGAACCTAACTCTACATCCATTTGAGCCTTTTGGTTATTACGAATGTATTCGATCGTTACCACATCACCTACTTGGTATTGCTTTAACTCTACTATCAAATTTCGAACAGAGTTGATCGCATTCCCACCAACTGATGTGATGATATCTCCTTGTTGTAATCCTGCTTTTGACGCAGCACTATTATGTACGATTTTGTCCAAAACAATCCCTGCTCCATTTTCATTATTACTTGAGTAAACTCCAAGGTAAGGTTTGGAACTACGATGACTTCTATGCCCTCGCATAAAATCTTCTTTCTTTTGTTCCTCTGCATCGATCTCAATATTTACATCAAAATCTATTAAGATTTTTTCAAGATCATCAATATTTCTAATTTCTTTTTCAGCACCATTATTTTTTTGAATAATAATAATGTTTTCATTTTGGGCATTAAGGGTGGTGCCAATCATTAGCAACATAGCAATTGAAAATAACACGTAGCGTTGAAATGTCTTCATAATTGTGTGACTTTTAAAATGTGAAAAAATAACGTCAGCTCTTTTGAGAGTGGTGAGATAAAATCATTGGGTAAGGAAAACAAATTTAGTTTTAATTTCTTCTTTACTCAATAATCCATCTCCACGCTTTATCTTTTTTTTACAAAAGACAAACTGACATGAGAATTGTTGCTTGTTCTGGTTTTGAAGTAAACTTTTTTTTAGTGATGAATTATACGTTTCTTATTTAAAGAAAAAATACTCATTACGTATCATTCATAACTCATCACTATTAAAAGGGTACTTTCATTATAATGTACCGTTACAAAAAAGCTACACTATTTTTTTAATGTGACTTACCTTTGCCGGCAGGCAGGTGTGAAATATACGAAGAATAAAAGGTTTTGG
>CAKZSH010000281.1 GCA_937918905.1 uncultured Saprospiraceae bacterium | reverse complement strand
AATATGAGCATTTTAAATTTCCAGAAGCCCGACAAGATTTTGATGCAAAAAGCTACTGATTTCGAAGGTACTTTTGAATTCAAACCATTGGAACCGGGATTCGGACAAACAGTAGGGAACTCATTACGAAGAGTATTACTTTCTTCCTTGGAAGGGTTTTCTATTTCAGCAGTAAGAATTGCAGGTGTAGAACATGAATTTGGAACAATTAGAGGAGTAGTAGAAGACGTAGTTGATATTGTTTTGAATCTAAAACAAATCAGAATCAAACAATTGATTGCTGATGAAGATATCGCAAGTGAGAAAATTTACTTGACCATTAGTGGAAAAGAAGAGTTTAAAGCAGGAGATATCGAGGAGCACACTAATGTTTTCAAAATAATGAATCCAGATCTTTTGATCTGTAGCATGGAGCCATTCGTTAACTTAGAGATGGAGTTAACTATCACAAAAGGACGAGGTTATGTTCCTGCTGATGAAAATTTACCAAAAGACGCTGCGATCGGAGTTATTCCAATCGATGCAATTTATACACCTATCAAAAATGTTGCATACAAAGTATCTAACACACGGGTAGGTCAGAGAACGGATTATGAAAAATTGACCATTGATGTGAAAACTGATGGTACAATTCACCCAGAAGATGCAATCAAAGAAGCATCTAGAATTATGATTCAACACCTGATGTTAATCACGGATGAAAATATAACTTTCGAAAACGAAGGTAGCCGTGAAGATAATATCGTTGATGAGCACATCTTACACATGCGTAAGTTGTTGAAAACCTCACTAGAAGATTTAGATCTTTCTGTTCGTGCATATAACTGTTTGAAAGCTGCCAAGATTAATTCTTTAGCTGAAATGGTAAAATATGATACACACGAATTATTGAAGTTTAGAAACTTTGGTAAAAAATCTTTGGTAGAAATCGAAGAATTACTTCAAGACAAAGGCTTGACCTTTGGAATGGATTTATCAAAGTATAAATTAGACGAAGAGTAATTAATGAATAATTAAAAATGAATAATTAATAATATCCTTTTGATTTAGTAATTATTTATTTTGAATTTTCATTTCCATAATTAATTGTAGTAACCGAAGCATCCAATAAGAATAAAGATTTAGAATCAAAATAATTCGATATTATTCATTCTTAATTTTTCATTTAAATCGGATTCCGGTGCTACGAAGTTCATAATTTAATAAATCAAAAAAGAAGATGAGACACGGAAAAAAATTCAACCATCTAAAAAGGAAAAAAGGTCACCGTATAGCATTGTTGAAAAACTTATCCAATGCAATTATTGAACACAAAAGAATCAATACTACTTTAGCGAAAGCAAAAGCGTTGAGAGTTCATTTAGAGCCAATTATTACAAAGTCTAAAAACAATACCACTCACTCAAGAAGGGTAGCTTTCAGTTACTTGCAAAGTAAGGATGCGGTAAAAGAATTATTTGGAAATATCGCAACTACAATTGGAGATCGTCCAGGTGGTTACCTCCGTATCATCAAAACAGGATTTAGAAAAGGCGACGGTGCTGAAATGGCAATGATTGAATTTGTAGATTTCAATACTGTTTATTCTAATGACAAACCATCTGGTTCTACTTCAGGTAAGAAAACTAGAAGACGTAGAGGAGGAAAAGGTAAGAAAGCGGCTACAACGGCTACTGCTGCTGCCGCCGCTGCAACTACAGAAACAGTAGTAGGTGATGATCCTGAAATGGATTTATTAATGAACGATGCAGTTGAAGAATCAGGCACAGTAATCAATGAAGCAGAGGATGCTGGCCCTACAATTAACGAAGAAGAATAATCATAATGATTTGAATATAAAAAAGGCTGTTCTACCCATCATAGTTGAACAGCCTTTTTTTAAATAAAAATTCCTAAATCCTAACCTTAGCGATTTTTTAGCGTAAATAATTAAGAAAATAACTAAGCTTTGTTTATTTTAGAAAAGCAATGATATTAATTTTTCAACAAATTATAATTAATTAAAATTCGTCATGAAACAAGTACCCGCAGTTTTATTACTAGAAGATGGAACAGTTTTTCACGGTAAATCAGCCGGTAAAGTAGGAACAACTACTGGTGAGATTTGCTTCAATACAGGTATGACAGGATACCAAGAAGTATTTACTGATCCATCATATTTTGGTCAATTATTAGTTGCTACCAATGCTCATATTGGAAATTATGGAACTAAAAATTCAGAATCAGAATCAGAATCGATAAAAATTTCAGGATTGATTTGTAAAAATTTTACGTGGCAATATTCAAGAAAAGCTGCTGATGAATCTATTCAAGAGTATTTTGAACGAGAAGAACTAGTTGGAATTTCGGATGTAGATACTCGTGCCATTGTTCGACATATTCGAACTAAAGGTGCAATGAATGGTATCATATCATCTGAAACACTTGATCTTGAAGAACTGAGAGCATTACTTGAAGAAGCTCCAAATATGGAGGGACTAGAACTAGCAAGCAAAGTCACCACAGATAAGCCTTATTTTTATGGAGATCCTACGGCTAAATTTAAAGTAGCGGTAATGGACTTTGGAACTAAAATGAATATCCTACGCAATTTCACAAAACGCAATTGCTACCTTCAAGTTTTCCCTGCTAAAACTTCAGCGGAAGAAGTAATCGCTTGGAACCCTGATGGTTTTTTCCTTTCAAATGGCCCAGGTGATCCTAGTGCAATGGATTACGCTGTTAAAACTGCTAAAGCTTTTTTACAAGAAGATAGACCACTTTTTGGAATTTGTTTGGGACATCAGATTTTAGCCTTGGCTAATGACATTCCTACTTACAAAATGCATCACGGACATCGAGGAATTAATCATCCAGTTAAAAATCTTTTAACTGGAAAATGTGAAATCACAAGTCAGAATCATGGATTTGGTGTAAGCCCTGATGCGATTAAAGGTAATGATAATATTGAAATCACGCATATGAATTTGAATGATGATACAATCGAAGGAATTCGAGTAAAAGAGAAAAAAGCTTTCTCTGTACAGTATCACCCTGAGGCGGCTCCTGGGCCACATGATGCTCGTTATCTTTTCGATTCGTTTTTAGAGATGCTAGAAGAAAGTGCAAAAGTCGGGGTAACTCGATAGATAATATATTTGCTAAAATATTTTTAAGCCCTTCCTACTGAAGTTAGTAGGAAGGGCTTTTCTTTTTTCCATGACTTTGCTTTGGTAAATGTACAGTAGCAGAGGCGAATATAATCTGACTTGTAACATATTGATTATCAGTCAATTATAATTGATTATGAATAATGTTAAGTTCATTGCTTCGATATGGAACATTAATTGATTGGATAATATATAGTAATAATCTTCCCTCCACATTATTTTCAGAATCTTATATTTTTTAACAACAATCATTATTTTAATGAATAGGAAACTTATTCTCGTCATTGAAGATCACGCAAGTCTAAGAATGGTTGAAGGGATGTTTTTGGGAAATTACTATGATGTAGTAACCAAAGAAGATGGATTGGATGGAATTATTTGGATGAATAAAGGTAACATCCCAGATTTAATTGTTTTGGATTTGATGATGCCTAGACTCAACGGAGTAGAATTTTTAATCAATTTAAAAAGTAGTGGAATCTTCCGAGGTATACCTGTAATTGTAGTCTCTGGTGATGAAGGCAAAGAGATCATTGACCAATGCTACGAATTAGGTATAGCCAATTATTTAGTCAAGCCTTTTAGCCCTAAAATCCTTTATCAAAAAATTCAGGAGATAGTTTTTAAACCTCGAATACAAGGAATGAGGTAAGCAATTGATAATTTAGAAAATCCAAACAACGTAAATTTAAACATTTAGTTAAACACGATATTTGAAATGACTGCTCCAGTTACCTTTACTAAAACTAAACCTATATTTTTAATTGGATTTGAGAAAACATTTGATCAAATGGTAGATCAATTGGAGGATCAATATGGACCTTCTGAATTTTTTGGTTTTCTAAAACAATCTGATTTTAATAAATGGTGCCAACGAAACGCACACGTTTATGATAAAAGTCAATTGCCAAAAGTGATTTTATTAAATTATGATTTTTTATTAAAAAATAATTTTAAAATACTTCAAGAGATTGTAAAGAATCCAGCTTTAAAATTTATTCCAATTATTTGTATCAATCAGGGGGATAATAAATTTAAAGCTAAAGATGGTCTTCGTCGTGGAATTGATGATTGTTATTCTGGAAATGTGGATTGGAAAGGGTTTCGAAAAAGAGTTTCTTTTTTGAATGCTTACAAACCTTTCATGGAATCGGAACTAGGAGAAGAAAAACAAATGGTATTTAAAATGCCAATTTGGAAACGTGCTTTTGATATTGTTTTTTCATTAGGAGTTTTGACAGTTCTGAGTCCACTTTTATTGGTGATTGCCATCCTAATCAAATTAGAATCTAAAGGACCACTTATATATAAATCCAAAAGAGCTGGTACTGGATTTCAAATATTTAATTTTTTGAAATTTAGATCAATGGCAGATGGTGCTGATAAAAAAATCCAAGAATTATCTCACTTGAATAAATATGATGGAGAAAAATCTGATGGGCCTTCTTTTGTCAAACTTAAAAATGATCCACGGGTCACTCGGGTTGGAAAATTTATTAGGAAGTTGAGTATTGATGAATTACCTCAAATGATAAATGTACTGAAAGGAGATATGTCGATTGTAGGAAATCGTCCTTTACCTCTTTATGAGGCCGATCAATTAACCAACGACCAATGGGCTACTCGGTTTTTAGCACCTGCCGGAATTACTGGCTGGTGGCAAATTAATAAACAAGCAGCAAAACAATTACCTGAATCAGAAAGAATGAATTTGGATATAGAGTATGCTGAAAATTTTTCAATTTGGTTTGATTTGAAAATTATTTTAAAAACTATTCCTGCGATGATTCAGAAGGATGAATCGTAGGGAAGTAGGGAAAATGGGAAGACGGATTTACGATTTGGGGGTGTTTATTTAACGGTTTCTATTAATTTTCTTCTTAGCCGTCGGATGTAAATCCGACTCTCTCGGTCGAATAATATTGATTTTAAAACATTGATAATCAAGCGTTTAGAGCATACGTTTTTTGATGAGAGAGTCGGATTTACATCCGACTATTGATTGTTTTTTAACGATACCTAAGCGTTTAATTTTTTTTGGTTTTCTTTTACCCATTTGATACTTGATTCAATCCTTTGAATCGCACCTTTTGAAAATTCTACTAAATTTGAATTTGAACTATTTGTAACAATATTTTTACGTTTTTCTAAAATCCTATTTTGTTGTTTTAAAAATGCGATAGTCAGGTCTTGTTTATTTTTAAGTTGGTAAGTTTCACATAGCATATTTGTTTTTCTGATTTGATCTTCGGTAGTAAATTCTTCATTTCCCAAATCTAAAAAAGTCCAAATAAAATAAGCGACATCATCTATTCTCCGACCTGGTGCCGCTTCATCAAAATCAATCATTCCTACAGGTTCCTCGTTTTGAAAAATAACATTCCATGATGCGAAATCATTATGACAAATGGTTTCATGGCCATTGCACAAATCTGAAAGTGAAGCGCAATCATGAAATGCTCGAAGTATTTTTATGGATAAGATGAGTTGATTATCGGTTAGTATTTTTCTACGAGGGACTTCCCCTTGGATAAAAGATAAGATTTCTTGCCCCTGCTCATTGATGCCTAAAAATTTAGGTGAATAGGAGAAATTCTTTTTTTGTAAAAATTGTAACAAGGTGTGTACAAAATTATGATTCGCACTTTTAGTACGATGTACGGTATTGCCAAATTGGATAACGGATGCTGTGCTTTGTCCTCCTTTTAATATTTTTTTGTTTTCTTTCATTTTATATTTTTGTTCGCAAAGCCTTCTTGCGAGCAGTAAATAATAAAAGGGTTAAAGAAAAAATCTTCAACCCTTTAAATTATATTTAGTTGGCGTGTTCAATTTATATTATTGTAGAAACACTTTCCGAAATCCTTGCCTGATTCAATCGTTCATCTTCTATCCAAGCAGAAATTATATCGCCCATTTGGGAACACGTATATTTAATGTTAGGATTTATATCAGGTGTTCCAATTCCTTTTGTCAAACAGAATCGAACTGCATTTCTAACCGTTCGGGCTTCTTCATGCAATTCAAAATTTTCCAACATTAAAGCTACAGAGAAAATAGTTCCTATTGGATTGGCAATATCTTTTCCAGCCGCTTGTGGATAAGAACCATGAATAGGTTCAAACAATGATGTTTTTTCTCCAATAGAAGAAGATGGTAACATCCCTAATGAACCTGTCAAAACACTTGACTCATCAGAGATAATATCTCCAAACATATTATTTGTCAAAATGACATCGAATTGTTTAGGGCAAATAATCATTTGCATGGCTGCATTGTCTACAAACATAAAATCCAATTCAATGTCGGGATAGTTTTTTGCAACTTTCGTAACAGTTCTTCGCCATAATCGAGAAGTTTCCAATACGTTAGCTTTATCAACTAAAGTAACTTTCTTTTTTCGATTTTGTGCCGCTTTAAATGCAAGGTGTGCAATGCGTTCGATTTCTACAACATGGTATTCACATTTATCAAAAGCATACATTTTATCATCGCTCAAATGTTTTTCGCCAAAGTAAATTCCACTTGTTAATTCTCGATAAATGACCAAGTCAACTCCTTCAATATTTTCAGGTCGGAGAGGGGAAAGGTGCAATAAGTTAGGATGGGTAATAACTGGTCGGATATTGCAGAACAATCCTAAACTTTTTCTTAATCGAAGTAGTCCCTGCTCAGGTCTGACTTTTGCATTGGGATCGTTATCATATTTAGGATCTCCGATAGCTCCAAACAAAATAGCATCAGATTCTACACATGAAATTAGTGTACTCTCAGGAAGTGGATCTCCCCAACGGTCGATTGCAATAGCACCTACGTCGGCATTGCAATAAGTGAACTTATGACCAAATCTTGCTCCTACTGCATCGAGTGCTTTTATTCCTTGAGCGACTACTTCTGGCCCGATTCCATCACCTGCTAAAACTGCGATTTTCTTTTCCATGTTGTAAATATTATGTTATGGTTTTATTTTTTTGATTCAAGATTCAAGATTATGAATTCAGGATGATCGAAATCCGTGTTTTCCTATAAATTGATTTCACGATATAAAGACAATCCATAATCTTGAATTCATAATCTAAAAGATAACTTGCGTTTTTTCAAACGCTTCAATTTTATCTTTTTTGGAAAGCAAGTAATCAATATCATCATATCCATTCAATAGACACATTTTTTTATAAGAATCTATTTCAAAATGTTCATGCTTTCCATTATCTAAGATAGCAATTCTTTGCGCTTCTAGGTCAACTATTAGTTCAGTTTGTGGATTTTTTTCAACACATGAAAATAACTCATGTAAAAATTCAGGGGAAACAGTTATTGGTAATAAACCATTATTCAATGCATTGCCTTTGAATATATCGGCAAAGAAACTAGAAACTACTACTCGAAATCCATAATCAAATAATGCCCATGCGGCATGCTCTCGACTCGAACCACAACCAAAGTTTTTTCCAGCAACTAATATCTTCCCTTCGTAGATTGGATTGTTGAGGACGAATTCTTTTTTTGTGACGTTGTTTTGTTCGAACCTCCAGTCCCGAAATAAATTATCTCCAAATCCTTCCCTTGTTGTCGCTTTTAAAAAACGTGCTGGAATGATTTGATCGGTATCGACATCTTCCATGGGTAGGGGAATGGCGGTGGTTATTAATGTTTCGAATTTTTCCATGATTTTATTTCGTTTGACGATTTATTTTTATACGTAGGGGCTATCCCTTGTGGTTGCCCAATATTTATCAATAAATATTTTTTGTTTCGGATGATGGCAACCTATTTTGGTTGTTTAATTTTTTTCTGATTTTTTAATGATTTTTCTGATTTTTCTGATTTTTCTGATTTTGGTGAGGGCAACCACAAGGGATTGCCCCTACGTTCGATATTGTTTTATAACAATGTTCTTACGTCTACGATTTTGCCTGTAACTGCTGTTGCTGCTGCCATCAACGGACTTGCCAAAATCGTACGTGCGCCTTGCCCTTGTCGTCCTTCAAAATTACGATTAGACGTAGAAATACAATATTCTCCTTTTGGAATTTTATCCTCATTCATACCAAGGCAAGCAGAACAACCTGGCTCTCTTAATTCAAAACCTGCAGCTTGAAAAATTTTATCCAACCCTTCTTCCTTCGCTTGTTTTTCAACAAGTTTGGAACCTGGAACAATCCAGACATTTACGTTGTCTGCTTTTGATTTTCCTTTGACAAAATCAGCAACAAGGCGTAAGTCTTCGATCCTTGAATTGGTACAACTGCCGATAAAAACATAATTGACTTTTTTACCAATTAATGAATTTCCTTTTTCAAAATCCATATATTTTAATGCCTTTTCGTAAGATTGAATACCTACGGAAGCATCAGGAGCAGGAATCGAATCTGTAATTTTTATACCCATTCCAGGGTTGGTTCCGTAAGTTACCATTGGTTCGATGTCTTCTGCTTCGAAGTGATATTTTTTATCAAATTCAGCACCTTCATCCGTATAAAGTGTTTTCCAATATTCAACTGCTTTATCAAATATTTCACCTTGTGGTGCAAATTTTCTTCCCTTGATATATTCAAATGTTTTTTCATCAGGAGCAATCAAACCACCTCTAGCACCCATTTCGATACTCATATTACAAATGGTCATTCGAGCTTCCATGGATAGCGAACGAATGGTCGATCCTGCATATTCAATAAAATGTCCAGTTCCACCTGATGCAGTTAATTTGGATAAAATATATAAAATGATGTCTTTGGAAAGTACGCCATTTTGTAACTCACCATCAATCGTGATGCGCATTCGTTTTGGACGATTGAGCAAAAGGCATTGTGTTGCCATCACTTGTTCTACTTGACTTGTCCCGATTCCAAAAGCGATACTTCCAAATGCTCCATGTGTGGAAGTATGGCTGTCGCCACAAACTATAGTCATCCCTGGTTTTGTGATTCCCAACTCAGGCCCAATGACATGAACGATACCTTGATACTGATGACCAAGACCATAAAGTTCAAGACCATTTTTTTCGCAATTTTCAATTAAAGTATTGACTTGAGTACGGGAAAGTGGTTCGGTGATGGGGAGATGTTGATTGAGAGTGGGAACATTGTGATCTGCGGTAGCTACGATTTTATTTTTTCTAAAAATTTCTAAACCACGTTTTTCTAAACCTGTGAAAGCTTGAGGGCTTGTTACTTCGTGAATAAAATGTTTATCAATATATAAAATATCACGACCGCCATCTACCTTATCAACAATGTGTTGTTCCCAGATCTTATCGAATAGTGTTTTTTTCATTATAATTTTGAATGATGAGTTTTGAATTTTGAAGGGGGCGAAAAATTTTGAATTATGTTTAGGTATTCACCCCAAAACTTTGGGACAAAATTAATCATTCAAAATTATTCTTCCATGTTCAAATAAAAAAGTCGGACTCCTTAAAAGTCCGACGACCTAACCAAATATAATTATTGAACGTACATTTTATTTCTAGCTTGTTATTGGCATGCGTTGTAAATGTGTTTTACACAATTGAAATAATGCCTCTTTATTGACCTCTTTGACTTTGTCTGCGAGAGTTAAGAATTTTTTATAAACTACATCTAACTCTTTTTTCGTCAAATTAAATCCTACTTGTTTTGCTTTATAAGCCAAAGCTGCTCGACCACTTCTTGCAGTTAATACAATCAAGGATTGCTCAACTCCAACATCTTTCGGATCCATAATCTCGTACACCTCACGGGCTTTGATAACTCCATCCTGATGAATACCAGAAGAATGAGCAAAAGCATTGGCCCCCACAATGGCTTTGTTCGGTTGAACATTCACACCCATTTTGTCAGAAACTAATTGACTCATTGGGTAAAGCATTGGTGTATTAATGTTGTTGTACAAGTCTAAATAACTATGCTGGCGCATGATCATCACCACTTCCTCAAGGGAAGTATTTCCAGCACGTTCGCCAATACCATTAATGGTACATTCTATTTGGCGAGCACCGTTTTGGATGCCTGCTATGGAATTTGCTGTGGCTAGTCCCAAGTCATTATGACAATGTGTGGATATGATTGCCTTGTGGATGCCTTTTACATTTTCTTTTAAATATTTTATTTTTTCGCCATACTCATGTGGCAAACAATAACCTGTGGTATCTGGAATATTCACAACTGTGGCGCCTGCTGCAATTACTGCTTCAATGACTTTTGCTAAATATTCGTTATCCGTTCTGCCTGCATCTTCTGCATAAAATTCAACATCTTCTACAAATGATTTTGCATATTTGACTGCGGCTACTGATCTTTCAATTATCTTTTCTGGAGTGGAATTTAATTTATTATAAATGTGTAAATCAGAAGTTCCAATTCCAGTATGAATTCGTGGACGTTTGGCATGAACAAGTGCTTCCGCAGCAACTTTAATATCTTGTTCAACTGCTCTTGACAAACCACAAACAACTGGCGTTTTTACTGCCTTGCAAATTTCTTCAACTGACTTAAAATCACCAGGGCTTGAAATAGGAAATCCTGCTTCAATGACATCCACTTGTAGTTTTTCCAGTTCCTTTGCAATTTCAACTTTTTGTTCCGTATCCAATTTGCATCCTGGAACTTGCTCGCCATCTCTTAAGGTCGTATCAAAAATATGAATTTGTTCAGCACCCATGCTTAATTTTTTTTGGTTCTTTGACAAATTTCTTGGTCGTTTTACTTTCAATTTTTACCTGACCATGGAATTTGCCAAATGAACGATTTTTATAATCGGTTAAATGTTCATTTTATAAAAAAAATGTATGTTTGTACTATTCCAAAGATATTCTAACCATCCTAGAAATCAGTATTAAAAAAGGACGATGTTACAGTATGTATTTTTTAAGGAATACTTGTAATGTGTTGACTGTCAATGAGTTGAAAAAAGATTAATTACAATGCCAAAACAACAAACAGACTATTTGATTCAATTGATTAACTCGCTTACCAAGACTGAGAAGCGGCAGTTTAGGCTGTGGGTGAACCGTAATCAATCCAATACGGAAGTATTGTTTTTACAATTATTTGATTTCTTGGATAAGCAAAAGAAGTACGATGAGGAATTAATTTTAAAAAAAATACCGGGGATCAAGAAGCGTCAAATCTCCAATTTGAAAGCTCACCTTTACAAACAATTATTGGTTGCACTTCGATTACAGCACCGTACGAATAACTCCGATATTGAAATTAGAGAGCGGATCGACTATGCTCGAATTTTATATAATAAAGGTCATTATCGTCAAAGTTTAGAGATTTTGGACAAGGCAAAATCATTGGCGAAGGTTGCACAATTGGATGCACTTCGATTAACGATTTTGGAATTTGAAAAACATATTGAATCACAACATATTACTCGAAGTATTGATGGACGTGCTGAAGAGTTAACGGCTGAGGCGACAGAGGTAAGCCTTGCTGCACAGCGTAAGAATTTATTTTCGAATTTAGCGATTCAGTTGTATGGTTTGTATTTGAAAGTAGGTTATGTTCGAAATCAAAAAGAGTACTTTTTTGTTCGTGAATTTTTCCATTCTAATTTGCCTAAGTATGATTTGGATGAATTGAGTTTTTTTGAGAAAATGTATTTGTTCCAAGCGTATGGATGGTATTATTTTATGACTCAAGATTTTTTGAATTATTATCGATATTCGCAAAAGTGGGTGGAACTATTTCATTCCAATCCAAAGATGATTGAATTGGAAATTCCGCTTTATTTAAAGGGACTGCATAATTCGTTGAATGCACTTTACTTGGCACAGCATCAACCCAAATTTTTAAAAGCATTGGAAGTGTTGGAAGATTTTGGAGAGAAGAATTATCAGAAAATTTCGAGAAATGTAGATAGTTTGTTACATATTTATTTGTATTTCAACCGAATCAATTTACACTACCTCGAAGGAACATTTACCGAAGGTTTAAAATGGATACCAAAATTAAATGACAAGTTAAAATCAAATGAATATAACTGGGACGCACATCGCGTGATGGTTTTTAATTATAAAATTGCTTGTCTGTATTTTGGACATGGAGATGATGAAAAAGCGATTGATTATTTGAATGAAATTATCAATCAAAAGAGTCCAGATTTTAGAGAGGACATTCAATGTTTTGCAAGAATTTTATGTTTGATTTCACATTTTAATTTGGGCAATGATTTGTTGGTGGAGTATCAAGTGAAATCTGTTTATCGGTTTTTGACAAAAATGGAAGACTTGCAACAAGTGCAAAAAGAAATTTTAAAATTTATTAGAAAAATACCTCGTATCAAAAAAGAGAATTTGAAAAATGAGTTTATAATGTTGCGAGATAATTTTGTCAAAGTAAGAGACTTGCCTTATGAAAAAAGACCTTTCTTATATTTAGATATTATTTCGTGGTTGGAAAGTAAAATTGAAGACCGTCCTGTCCAAGATATTATTCGAGAGAAATTTTTGAAAAGAGAAAAAATGAGAGTGGAAGCCCCCGGCCCCTAAAGGGGAGTTTTGGCTTTCCCTATCGAATTAGAGGTTTCTCAAAATTCAAAATCTATGCTTAAATCAAGTTAAGTAACGGTTAAACAATAACTTCCCGATTTGGACGGAATATTTTCTCCTCATTTTTTCATTTTAATTCAGTCAAAGTATCAACAATTATCCTTCATTAAAATAAAATCTGAGAAGAAAATATCCTCGTCTAAATCGGG
>CAKZSH010000280.1 GCA_937918905.1 uncultured Saprospiraceae bacterium | reverse complement strand
CATGGAGTTGGGACACGGAGAAAATAGAAAACTCTTAATCTCCGTGTCCCAACTCCATACCTCCGTGGTAAAATCAAAAACAAACATCACACGTGAAATTCGGAAAGCTCCCTGATATCTCAAATGTTGTATTCTCATTACCTTCTGACCCCGAGGAAAACACTTCCACCTTTTCAAATCTAATGGTAAAAAATACACCTCCAAAAATTTACAATGGCTGTACAGGATGGAGTATGAAAGAATGGGTAGGAAAGGTTTATCCAAACAAAACTCCTGCAAAAAATTACCTAAAAGAATATGCTAAGCAATTCAATACAATTGAATTAAATACTACTCATTATCGAATTCCAACTACTTCCATTATTGAAAAATGGAAAAATGAATCCACTCCTGATTTTAAATTTTGCCCAAAAATTCCACAAACCATAAGTCATCGAGGCGATCTTGCCGCAGGTAATGATCAACTCGATCGATTTTGCGATTCAATTCTAGGTTTGGAAGAAAAATTAGGTTGTTGTTTTATGCAAATGCCCCCTTATTTTGGAATTGATCGGCTTGGATTATTGGAACATTTCCTGAAAAGATTCCCCACAAACATTAGACTTGCGGTAGAATTACGACATCAAAGTATTTTTTCCTCAAAAAAAAATCAAAAAGAAGTCTTTGATTTGTTAAAAAAGTATAATATTGCTTGGGTAAATACTGATGTAGCTGGGCGAAGAGATGTTTTACATATGCATGTTTCTACCGACATTGCTATGATTCGATTTGTGGGAAATGGCTTACATCCTACCGATTACGAAAGAATAAATAATTGGGTTGAGCGATTAAAGTATTGGACCGAACAAGGTCTTTCGGAAATTTATTTTTTCCCTCATGAACCCGATAATCTATTAGCTCCCGACTTGTCATTATATTTAACTCATCAATTGCAAAAGGCTTTTGAGATCGATACTCGTGGTCCAAAGTTCTATGAGGATGAAGGACAACAAATGAGTTTGTTTTGATTGTGGGATTGTGGGATTGTGGGATTGTAAATTTTTCAAATTCTATCAAACCTCAAAATAATAATCATTCAATCTATAATTTAACAAACTATGAGTAACAAAAAATATTTAAAATTAAATGATATAGATGCTTATAAATGGGCATTTAATTTTTCCAATCATGTTTGGAATATAGTTTTAATTTGGGAGTGGTTTCCTAAAAAGACATTAGGCTCACAGCTAGTAAATGCTGCTGATAGTATTTCAGCAAATATTGCGGAAGGATTTGGTCGATACCATAAAAAAGATAAAATTAAATTTTATCGCTATAGTCAAGGTTCTTTAAAAGAATGTTTTGATTGGACAGCAAAAGCAAAAAAAAGAAAATTAATTACCGAAGTCGAATACCAAAATCTTCTTCAATCTTTACAACAAATTGAACCTGCAATATATAGACTAATCAATTTCACAAATGAACGATTAAAAGATTAACCAATCAGACAATCAGACAATCAGACAATCAGACAATCAGACAATCAGACAATCAGACAATCAGACAATCAGACAATCTATTAAAATGATAAAAAAAGTAACCATCTACTGTTCCTCGAGCAATACGCTTCCCCAAAAATATTACGATGAAACAAAAAAAATTGGAGCATTATTAGCAAAAGAAAACATCACAATCATTTATGGTGGCGGTTCTTCTGGATTGATGGGAACATTGGCGGATAGTGCTTTGGAAAATGGAGGTTATGTAAAAGGAGTAATCCCTAGTTTTATGAAAGCAGTAGAATGGGATCATAAAGGCGTTCAAGAAATGATTGAAACAGAAGATATGGCTGAACGTAAAAAAATATTGATAGAAGGAACAGATGCTATAATTGCATTGCCAGGAGGAGTGGGAACATTTGAAGAATTATTTGAAGTATTGAGTGCAAAACGATTGGGTTTAGTAACACAACCCATCATCATTTATAATTTTGATAATTTTTATGATCCGATCATAAAAACATTGAACAGGTGCATTAGTGAAAATTTCATGGGCGAGCAACATCGAGATATTTGGTCAGAGGTCACTCAATTAGATCAATTAATTCCAACAATTAACAATGCTCCTACATGGGATTCTTACTCTATAAAAAACGCAAAAACGTAATGGATAATCAAAATCAAAATATCAATCCAAATCAAAAATCACAAAACTATTAATCTACAATTGGTTTTTGATTTTGATTGCTATCGTAAAATACTAGAATGACTAAAGAAATAACGGAAAAGAAAAAAGCGTATCCTTATTTACATAGGGATATCAGTTGGTTATACTTTAATGAACGAGTTTTGCAAGAAGCAAAAGATTCGGGAACTCCTTTATTTGAAAAAATAAAATTCCTTGCCATTTACTCTAATAATTTAGGCGAGTTTTTTAGAGTACGAGTAGCCAACTTACGTAACCTAGTTCGAGTAGGAAAAAAAACCCAACGGAAATTAGACTACAATCCAAAGGATGTTTTAAAGCGAGTATTAAAAATCGTAAATAATCAACAAAGAGAATTTATCGAAATTTTTAATAACCAAATCATTCCTGAGTTAAGAAAAAACAATATTAATATTTTACGTTTTGGGGAGTTGGATGATGAGCAAAAAAAATTCATTGATAATTATATCGAAGATGATGTACAACCTTACATCCAACCTGTCCTTTTAGTCAAAAATAAAATACGTCCTTTTCTTAATAATTCTGAATTATATTTAGCGATTTTGTTGGAAGATAAAAGTGCGGGACTAGCAGAGGTCAATGAGCATTATGCCATTATGAAAATTCCTACAAAATATCTTCCTCGATTTATTGAACTACCATCCAAAGAAGGTCGACATGATATTATTATTTTAGATAACATTATTCGGCGTGCAGTAAAATGGATGTTTCCAGGGTACAAAATCAAGGATTCTTTTTCTATCAAATTGACCCGAGATGCAGAGCTATATATTGACGATGAATTTTCTGGAAATCTTTTAGAAAAAATAAGAAAGAATTTAAAAAAGAGAAATGTAGGCCCTGCTGCAAGGTTAGTTTATGACGCTGAAATGCCATCTCATCTTTTAGATTTCTTGAAAGATTCTTTTGAATTGGACAAATTAGACTTGCTTCCTGAAGGAAGGTATCATAATAATTTTGACTTTTTCAAGTTCCCAGATTTTGGAAAAGATCACTTAAAAATTACGCCACTTCCACCTCTTCCCTACCCTGCACTTACACCACAAACGAGTATTTTTGATGAAATCAAAAAGAAGGATTATTTGGTGCATCTGCCTTTTCATACTTACGAACCTGTCATTCGATTTTTTGAAGATGCATCGCGTGATCCGTATGTTACTGAAATTCGAATTGTTCAATATCGAGTAGCCAAACAATCTCGAATCATGAAGGCCTTGATGCATGCCACCAAAACTGGTAAAAAAGTTTTTGCTTTTATTGAGATCAAAGCTCGATTCGATGAAGAAGCTAATTTGAAATGGGGAGAACAATTGGAAAAAGCAGGCGTAAAAGTTAATTATAGTTTTCCCGGATTAAAAGTTCACTCCAAACTTGCAATGGTAAAAAGAACTGAAAATGGAAAAACACATATTTATAATTACCTCAGCTCAGGTAACTTTCATGAGGATACTGCAAAAATTTACACGGACTTAGGATTTTTTACTCATGACAAAAGAATCACGAAAGAAGTCGAACAAGTTTTTTCTTTTCTTGAATCTGTAGAAAATGTTCCCAATGATTTTCAACATCTTTTGGTAGGACAATTTAATTTACGACCTAGACTTATTGAGTTAATTGATAAAGAAATTGAGCATGCTAAAGCTGGAAAAACAGCACGTATGATTCTCAAAATGAATAGCCTTGAAGACAAGGAAATGATTATCAAGCTATATGAAGCTAGCCAAGCAGGTGTACAAATCAAAATGATAGTTCGAGGATTATGCTGTCTAGTTCCTGGGATTCCAGGACTGAGTGAAAACATACAAGTGATAAGTATTGTTGATCGATTTTTAGAACATAGTCGAGTCTTTATTTTTCATAATGAGGGAGATGAAAAAATATATATTTCATCTGCGGATTGGATGTATCGTAACTTGAGTAAACGTATCGAAACTACATTTCCTATTTATGATGAGGATATTAAAAAAGAAATTAAGGAAATTATTGCGATCCAATTACAAGACAATGTAAAGGCTAGAATTATAGATAAGAACAATCAAAATCATTTTAAAAAGTCGAAATCAAAAGGCCCCGTTCGATCGCAGACGAGTACTTATTATTATTATAAGAATCAAACCCCCAACCCCTGATTTTTGAAGAAGGGAAAAGGGAAGACGGATTTATGATTTGAGAAGTTTTTCGAAATTCGGTGATTTTAGCTTTCACCAGTATTCGACAAACCTTCTCAAATCATAAATAAGTCTTCCTTTTTCCTTTCTTCAAAACTCTTAGGCGGGGGTTACAATTTAATCCCTAACACTACTCCTACATCCTCAAACTTCCCTCGCTTAAACGATCCCACCACATCCAATCGGAATAATCTAAAAATTTTAAATCCTAAATTATCTACTCCAAAATAAACTTCTGTATAATCCTTTTGACTATCTGTATATAAAAAATTCACACCCACAGCA
>CAKZSH010000279.1 GCA_937918905.1 uncultured Saprospiraceae bacterium | reverse complement strand
AGAAACTGAGGTACTAGGTTTATGAATCACACTAATTCTATTATTAAAAAATGTAGCTCTTCTGGCTAAAAATACAATTAAATCAGGATCAGCACTCACTTTATATCCTTCTTGAAAATTTCCATTTTCAGTCAAATATGCCAGAAAAAATTCTTTCGAAGAAAAAACATCACCATTCCCGATAATGGCTATTTCTCCTAAGTTACTTATAACTGATTTATTAAAAAAAACAGAATCTTCTGAAATTTTACTGATTTGAAACGATTGTGCTATTAATGATTCGCAAGAAAAAAATAAAGAATAAAATAGGATCCAAAATTTTAAGTCTTTCATCTAGGGATTTATTAAAAGCAACAACCAAAATGGTTGTTGCTCCTGATTAAGTTGATTATAATTGGGTTGCAACTGGGTCACAACCACATTCACCTTCTAAAGATATTTTAACTGTTTTATCTATTAATCCTCCCAAATCTATTGTTACTGGTCCAGTAGTACCAAAGCTAGGCCCTGTTGGATTAAAATCTACACAGTCGGCATTAAAAGGTGTATTACCTTGGCACTTGACAACAAATGTGATACTTGCAGTAGGGAGCATAGTGCCTATAGATGTATTCGCTGGACACCCGTCATGAAAAGCTGAAAATAAAACATTGAATTCATTGAATATTGCAATCCCACAAAGAAAGGGGATTTCTCCCATATCTATTATATCATTAATTTCGGAAAAGTTTAGATTACAAATGGGATTAGCCCCAATAGGAAAGCACTCTCCTTCACTTCTATAATTAATATTTTCAAAAACGTTACAGCTTTGAATGCAGTTTTCTATGGCTTGGAAATCAAATAAATTTTGATTAAAATTAGGAGGTAAATTTGGTAAACTAACATCTAAAATTTGAAGAGTGCAATCGCAAAATACAGGTACTTCTGGTTCAACAGGATCAAGATCTATACAAGTCCCATCAAGAGGATTATCATTATTTCCATTACCATCAATAATACCTAAAGATTCATTCTTAATTTCGGAAAGTCGTTCATCTCGTAGCTTTAGATATTCAGCTTTTGAGATGGTTTCTAATTGTTCGGTAGGTGCTAGTTCAATAGCATTTGATGCTTGCTGTTGTTCGCAAGAAAAGAAAAGAAAAGAAAAGAAAAGAAAAGAAAAGAAAAGAGCGTTGACGCTCCATAGCATTAATTTTTTCATTTTGGAAAAAATTTAAAGGTGAATGGCAAAATTGCCTGAAGCTAATCCCACCTTTTGTTTTTACGGTTTTGGGTAGTAATTTAACTTCGGTATGAATGTACGATTGATTTATGTTTTTTAATAAAAAATGAGAAACATTAACTTTTATTTCAATGTAATTTTATTATTTTTTAAGGTGTCAAAGCATGAGTTTAGAATTTCTATTTGAAATGATATTTTTAATTTTTTTTATAAAAAATCGCTCGCATTTTTTCTTTACTTTTGTTTTTTTCTAAAAAAGTAAAACATGTATAAATCTTTATTTTATTGCTTAATGATATTATTTTGTTTTTCATGCAGTTCAGGTGAAAAAGAAATTAAAGAAACATCAACAATAGAAAAACCAAATTTCGATTACTCAAAATTTCAATTACAATCAGGAGATATTTTATTTCAAGATAGCGATTGTGGTTCTTTTTGCGATGCCATTGAAAAGGTAACGTTTGGTGTAGGTGAATCAAAATTTTCGCATGTAGGAATGGTCATTCCAAAAGAAGGCAATCAATTAATCGTGATGGAAGCGGTCTCTGCAGGAGTTGTGGAAACACCTTTGGACACCTTTTTCAATCGGTCTTTTGACGAAAATGGAAATAGCAAAGTCGTTGTTGGAAGATTAAAAAAAGAGCATCAACATCTTGTTCCAAAAGCGATTGAGTTTGCAAAAACAAAATTGGGACTTCCCTACGATGATGTGTTTAATATTTTAAATGATAAATATTATTGCTCGGAATTACTTTACGAATCATTCAATTATGCCAATAATAATGTACCGATTTTTCAATTGCAAAAAATGACTTACAAAGATCCTGATACCAAAGCGACCTTTCCGATTTGGGAAAAATATTTTGAAGATTTAAAAGTAAAAATACCTGAAGATCAACCTGGGTTAAATCCCGGGGGAATGTCTAAATCAAGGTTTATTGATATTGTTCATTTCTACGGTAAGCCACAAGGTTATAAAGGAAAAAATATTTAAAATACGGTTTTACCTATTCAGTTACGAGTCAAGGTCTGACTTGAAAAGTCAGGCTTTGACTTATGAGAACATCAATAACTTTAGCTTATAAAAAATCAATAGAAGTCAAGGCTTGACTTTTTAAGTCAAACCTTGACTCGTGTTCAGCCAATGCTGAATAAATACATACTGTCATAAAACTTAAAATCAATGAGTAAAACTGATGATAAATTCTTTGAAAGAGCTGATGCGCATATCAATCTTTCCAATGAGCAACTTACCGATACGAGTAACGGAAAAGTAAGTGCATCAATGATGTACAGTACTGCAAGATTCAATGCTTGGTTAAGTGCATGTGGTTTTTATAATGCACAAGAAATGAAAGATGCGAGGGAAGAAACGGTTAATTATTTTGTAAATGAATACAAAAAAATGCTAGAAGAGAATCTTGACGATTACATTAAAAATTATGATGAGTATATGGGTAAGTAGAGAATAGATCAATTTTCAAAAACTTAATATTTCAATATGAAAAATTTATTATTACTTTTCTTTATAACCATTTTTTTCTCCTGTAAAGAAAGCGTAACAAAACCGATCAACGAAGGTACAATAGAAATCCCAACAACAGAACATGTCAACCTTCCCTATCCTGATTCTCTTTTTCAAATATTTGAAATGAAAGAAGGTGATGTCACTTATGTGATGAAAAAATATTTTATTGCATTCCTAAAAGAAGGTTCTAAAAGAGATCAACCTGAAGAAGAAGCTAAAGAAATTCAAGCTGCGCATATGGCTCATTTAGGAAAACTAGCTGATGAAAAAAGGATTTGTATGGTGGGGCCATTTGGAGAAGATGCAGATTCTGACATTCAAGGAATCATAATTTTTAGTGTCCCTGACAAAGAAGAAGCCATTCGTCTTGCTGCCGAAGATCCTGCAGTAAAAGCTGGAAGGTTAATAATTGAAGTACAACCTTGGTGGGCAGCCATGGGAAGTGAATTGTTTTAAAGGGTATTGAGATAGTAGGTATTGGGTATTGAGACTTCAATCTATCTCATTACATAATACTTGTCATTTAAATACTAAAAAATAACAAATGAATTACAAAACCATAGCATCTCAAAGTATTGGTGAATTTAAAGACAGAGGCAGTAAATTTATTGCCTATGCTTTTCCAGTTTATACTGAGGAGGCTTGGCAGGAGTCTTTGGAAGAAGTCAAAAAGGAACATTTTAAAGCAAGGCATCATTGCTATGGTTTTCGTTTGGGTTTGGATAAAAACAACTTCCGTGCTAATGATGATGGAGAACCTTCGGGTACTGCAGGTCGCCCTATTCTTGGACAAATTGATAGTTTTGGTTTAACCTATGTTATCATTATTGTTGTTCGATATTTTGGAGGTACAAAATTAGGAACATCTGGATTAATTAATGCTTACAGAACTAGTGCTCAAGTGGCATTAGAAAATGCAGAAATCATTGAAAAATCATTGGATGATATTTTTCAAATAACTTTTGACTACGCCTTGATGAGCGAGGTGATGAGTACTGTTAAAAAAGTAGACATTGAAATCGTAGAACAAGATTTTGGAACTATTGGTAAATTAAAAATCGCTATCCCAAAAGATAAAGTGGAAGAAAAAATGATCCTCCTTAAAGCTGGTATTGCAAAAGTTCGGATAGAAGAAGTTCCAACCTTGGAGGAAATTAAAGGTGCTGAAATTGAATTTTTATTTACAAGGTAAAAAACGCTTGACGGTCGGTCGCTTTGCTCACTTGATCCCAAAAATTCGGGATCAAGTGAGCAAAGCGACCGACCGTCAAGCGTAGCGTCCGTCTAATAATGTAAGAAAATATCTCCTTTCTTAATTATGGTAGAACCGCCATCTAATTTACATTTTCCACCTAAGACATAAATGTAAATTCCTTCTGGAAGTTTTTTGCCTTTGAATTTTCCATCCCAAGCAAAGTAGCGATCTGTACTTTCATAAACTACAGCTCCCCATCGATTGAAAACTCTGAAATATTCTATTTCATCTATCACACCTGAGTAGGCATGATAAGTATCATTTTTACCATCTCCATTCGGAGAAAAAGCATTGGGCATAGAAATTAAATCTTCATGACACTCGTCTACCCTTCTGACATTTACATCATGACTAGAAGAACAACCTGTCAATAAATCAGTAACAATTACAATATAATTCATCATCGAATCAACCGTTGCTGTTGGGTTTTGACAATCCGTACAACTGAGTCCGATTCCTGGAGTCCATTGGTAAGAGTAGTCACCTGTACTGTTATTTTGAATTTCTAAATCAACAGATTCCCCTGGAAAAAATTGAAAAACTGAAGGAACTCTAACTTGTGGTTTTTCCAAAACTGTTACAACTGCTGAAGCAGTATCAGGCGGACAAGTTCCCAATGTTGCTATGACTGTATATTCAGTTGTTTCACTTGGTGTAGCCAACGGATTTTCAATATCAGTTTGAGAGAGTCCTTCTGGTGGTGACCATTGGAAATCATCTGCAAAACCAATCGGTTGTAACAACAGAGCCTCACCTTCACAAAAATCTTGATCTAATAAACTGATTTCCGTTTTCTCTTTAATTTTCACCTCCATAGAATCAGTCAAAATGCAGTCTCCATTTTCTAATGAAAAATAATACATAGTATTAACTTCAGGAGATGCAATAGGATTTAAAATACTCGTATCATTTAATGTAGCCGCAGGTGACCATTTCGGAATACCATCTCCAAACCCAGTCAACTGAGCCGTTTGTCCCACACAAATTTCAATATCATCTCCTGCATCAATATCATCCGCTGAAAGTACCTTGATGGTAATCGAATCATAAATCATACATCCAAAATCAGTTTCAACTCTTACAATATAAGTTGTAGTCGTAATTGGCTTTGCAATTGGATCAGGACATTGAGAACAACTCAATCCATTTGCAACCATCCAAACAGGATTGTTACCAGTCTGAATATTTAGCTGGGCAGTATCTCCCCGACATATAATTCTATCTTCGCCAACTATATCTTGAAATTCATAAAAAACATCTACTGTTACAGAGTCAACACTTGAACAGCCTGATACATTTGTTACCGTTACCGTATAAGTAGTGTTAGAAGCTGGTGTTGCAATTGGGTTCACACATGAATTATAACAGCTCAATCCTTCTGCACTTTGATCCCAATTATATCCAAAAATATCATCTCCACCACCAGCAAATATTTGCGTTTCATCACCTGCACAAATTGTAGTATCATTTGAAATAGTAACAACTGGTACTGGTTCAGGTCGAACATTAATCGTAACCTCTTTTTCAAATTCACAATTTTCTGGAGTTTGAACTACAAAAGTATAAGTAGTAGTATCCATCGGATTAACCGTAGGATTCATACAATCTGTACAACTTATTGTTGGGCTGGGTTTCCAAAACCAAATCAAACCAGTAGTATCACTTAGTATCTCCGCGCTCAATTCAACAATTTCTCCTTGGCAAATAGTAGAGTCATTTGTTATCTCAATTTCAGCCTCTGGAAATACTGTTAGCAATTGAGAAGTAGAATCTTGACAGCCCTCATTCGTTGTCACTCTTAATTTTATTTCCATGACTCCATCTCCTGTAAAAATCTGTTCAGGATTTTTTTGGATAGAACTCATACTACTTCCAAAATCCCAGTTCCAGTTTTCAATCATTCCATTACTTACTGAAGAATTATCCGTAAAATTGACGGTGAGCGGAGCACATCCTTCTGTAGGAGTCATAACAAAATCAGCTTGTGGCACCTCTCCTACCCCGATGTAATCAATTCTTGTAACAGTATCTTTACACATTCCATTATCGACAATTAAAGTTACATCAAAAGTTCCTGAATTATTAAACATCACAACTGGCTCTAAATCAGTTGAGGTTGCAGGTACTCCATTTTCAAAAATCCATTCTACTCCTATAATTGGTTCGGATGAAGCTGATAAATTATAAAATGTAATTGGACTGTTATCATTACATAATGCAGTATCTGATGATACAAAATTAGCTTCCAAAGAAACTAAAGTTAATGTATCAATAGGTGGAATTGGTCGAATACAACCTTGATCGTCAACCAAAATTAAATTAGGTGCAAAATCAAAATTTTGTGAATAATAATGAGAAATAGTATCTGTCATTCGATATCCACTTGTATCCAATATTCCATCGCCAAAATCCCAGATATAGGTATAAAAATCATTCGACTCTGCAAAAAAGGTAACCTCAGTAGGAATACATTGATTATCGTATTCAAAGGTAAATTCACCTTGCGGCCCATCTAATGAAATGTAATCTGTCAAGGTAAAAGTATCTCGACAAGCATTGTTTGAATAAGCAATTAAAGAAACATCAAACATACCTGGTATGGTATATACATGAGGTGGATTCTCTAAGCTAGAAGAACCACTACCATCTCCAAAATTCCATTCAAAGTTATTTGCATTTTGAGATAGGTTTTCAAAATTCACAATCAAAGGTGGGCAAGCAGCAATCGATGTGTCAGAAGTAAAACTTGCAATTGGATTTGCAATTCTCACATAATTATCTCTACAAAAACTATCTGCACAACCATTGACATCAGTAATCGTTAAACAAATAGTAAAAGTACCTTCTGATATATATTCATGCGTAGGATGTTTTGTTGTAGAAGTATTACCATCTCCAAAATCCCAATCATAACTCAATCCTGTACCATGAGACTGATTTAAAAATTTAAGTTCAGTAAGGGTACATCCTAGTGTATCGGCTTTAAATTTTGCTAACGGTTGAGTAACACTTACTGCATCGACAACTTCTAAAGTTCCTTCACATCCCCAATCATCAACCACAGTAAGACTTACTGGAAATGTTCCTACAGTATCAAAAGTAAAACTAGGATTTTGGTCAGCTGTTCCCATCATTCCATCTCCAATATTCCACATCCAAGAAGTTACATTTCCAAAAAGACTTGAACTATTATCTTGAAAACTAACAGGTAGTGGATTACATCCAAAACTAGGATTGGCTATAAAATCAGGTGTTACTCCATTAACTTTTATTTCACCATTATAAGCTATGGTATCACTACAGCCATTGACATCTGTAATTACCAATTCAATATCACTATAAGTTCCAGGTGTATCATAGGTGATAGTAGGTTGAGCAGTATCATCATCAGATATATCTCCATCTGTTGAAATCCATTCATATTCATCGGCAAAAATAGAAGTATTTACAACTGTAACTGTCAAAGGAGCACAACCTTCAGTAACATTTACACTAAACTCTGCCTTTGGATCAGTTATGTAATAATCAACGAATGCAGTATCTACACAACCCGTAGTATAATTATGAGCAATGAGTTGTATCGTGTACATTCCAGTATCTGGATATTCATAAATTGGAGTCCCATCTGATGAAACATCAGTTGTAGTACTCATATCTCCAAAATCCCAAAAGATTTCTTCTGCACCAATTGACTTATCTGTAAACTCAATTTTATATGGATCATTACACAGTCGCTCTAAACTAAATTTAGCTTTAGGATCAAGGGTTTCGATATAATTTTGTTTTTCTACAATTGCAGCACAACCATGGTGCAATGCAATCAAAGTCACATCAAACATACCTGTATTGATATATTCATGTTTTGGATTTTGTGAAAAAGCAAACGTACTATCTCCAAATTCCCAAAACCATTCATTAACAAATGGACTTGATAAATCTGTAAATGATACATCTTGGTTAACACACGCACTTAATGGAGTTGCTTCAAAGTCTACCATAGGAACCATCCCGACACAAATCGCATCAGAAATTATCGAGGTATCCAAACAACCTAATTGATTAGTAACTATTAATTGTACATTAAAACATCCTGTATCTGGAATTGAAAAGGAAGGTGTTGCATCCGTTGAAGTTAATAATCCACTTGGAGTATTGATTTCCCAAGACCAACTTGTAATAGGTGCAACTGTCATTGAAGCATCCATCAAAGTTACATCAAGAGGAGCACATCCTTTATATTGTCCATCAGGTAATCTTGCATCCAATTCTATTACCGAAACCGTATCAACCGAAACGGTATTAGTACAACCCTGCGCATCCGTAACAGTTAAATAGATTGGGTATGTTCCAAATTCTGTAAAAGTAACAGTTGGATTTTGTTCTGTAGAAGTTCCCATTTCTGCACTTGCTCCAAACTTCCACTCCCAACTAACTGCTGTTGGAGCAGCTAGAGAAAAATTTGCAACATGAGGTATTGTACAACCTTTATTATTATCTAAGAAAAATGAAGCATTAGGTAGTGGCTTCACTTCAATACAAATATCAGAAGGAATAGTGGTAGAACAACCTACCTCATTTCTAGTCAAAGAAATCGTATAACATCCTGGCGTATCAAATGTATGAGAAGGATCTACAGCATCAGTTGTATTTCCATCTCCAAAATCCCATAAAACGTCATCCGCAGACGAGCCTGAAATATCTTCAAAATTAATTATTTCTCCCACACAGGCTACAGTCTTATCAAATGTAAACTCCACAGGATAACCTACCGCAATAAAATCTTCTTCCATTAAAGTATCCAAACATCCTGTAACTGAATTAACTGCTATAACTTGTACATCATATTGTCCAGCATCTGAATAAGTGATAGGTGGAGGTGTCCCCCCAACGTGTGTATCTCCATTTCCAAAATCCCAAGTATATTGAATATTAGGTTCTATATTTTCATTTGTAAAATTAACCGTAAAAGGTGTTGAACATTGAAAATTATCATCAGCAGAAATTAAAACTTGCGGATCAGGCGATACCACAATAAAGTCTTCTTTGGTAACTGTTCCTACACATCCATTGTCGTCTGTTATGGTCAAACTAATATCATAATCATCTGGAATATCATATACATTTTGAATAGTTCCCATCGTTCCATCATCAACAATTACTCCCGCAGAGCCTCCTACTCCCCAAATCCATTCTACTATATTTCCATCAGTTGAAGAAGACAAATCAGTAAAGGTAACTTCCAATGGACTACACCCTGCTGCATCATCTACTTCAAAATCTGCAATGGGAGCTCCAAATACTTGAATGTAATCTGTTTTACATTCCGTATCTGAGATGCCATTTCCATCAGTTACCGTAAGACATATTTCAAATGTTCCTTCAGGAAAAATTCTTCCAGCTTGTTCAGTCATCACCGACACTCCTCCTAAATCCCACTCCCAACTCACAATTGAACTATTCGTTGAAGTGGACAAATCAGAAAATGAAACAGCCAATGAACCACATCCCGAAGTAATATTAGCCGAAAAATCTGCATTGACTTGACCTATATTTTTTTGACAAAAAAAGCTCAAGCAGCCTAATAAAAAAAGTAATCTCTTTAGATACATGGTAGAATAAGTTTGGATAATTTCCGTGGATTTAAGCAATACGCTTGAATCTCAATCAGAGGTAAATACTCGTTTGAAAAATTAAATCAAGGTAATGTTGTGGTGTAGTTGTAATAAGATGGGCTTGCCAAACCTATCACATAATCAATTGATTATCAAACACTTAAAAGTATTTTCAATCATAAAAAAGAGGGGAATAAATAAAAAGAAAAGATATTGGAGGAAAAGATGGGTAATGTTTAAATACCTAATATTCCTTTGGGAGGGGATCCTTTCAGACGTATTATCAATTTTAAAATGCAAAGATAATGCCTAAGAAATAAAGGTTTTATTTAATTTTAAAAAAGTAATTAACATTCTTTAAAAATCAATAATTATGGAGATTTTATAAGAAAAATTATCCTTATTTTTTTAATATTCTTTTTAGGAATTTGAGTGTTAAGAAAAATTCAGGATACCCAATTTAGCTACTGACTTTGACTATTTATGGAATGACTAACTCATCACCTGGTAAACCAACAAACTCCCCAAATACGCCAACGCCGTCATAAACACAAACTGAATAGCAGCCCACTTCCAACTCTTTGTCTCTCTTTTCACAACCGCCAATGTACTCATACATTGCATCGCAAAAACATAAAAAATCAAAAGCGAAAGCGAAGTCGCTCGATTATAAACCAACTCCCCAGTATCAGGATTTATCTCTGTAGCCATTCGATCAATGACCGAAGTTTCCTCCGCCTCACTACCGATACTATAAATCGTAGCCATCGTTCCAACAAAGACTTCACGGGCAGCAAAAGAAGTAATCAAAGCAATTCCTATTTTCCAATCAAAACCTAAAGGACGAATTACAGGTTCGATAAATTTCCCTAAATGACCTGCGTAAGAAGCCTCTATTTTTTTTGAAGCAATTAAGTTATCTCTTTCCGTATCATCTAATTTTAGTTCTAATGCTTCTGATACTGCTTGTTGTTCAGCAAGCTGCATTTGGTTACCAGGCGCATAACTTGCCATAAACCAAAGCAATATCGAAATCACAAAAATCACCTTCCCTGCTTCAATCACAAACGTCTTTGTTTTTTCATAAACATTCAATAAAACATTTCGAATCAACGGTCTTCGGTACACCGGCAACTCCAACATCAAATAACTCGTTTCCTCTGTTTTGATAATTTTTTTAAAAACCCAACCTGCTCCAAGCGCAGCCACAATTCCCAATAAATACAAGCCCATAAAAACCAAACCTTGCATATTAAACCATCCCCAATATTGATCGGCAGCAACCACAAATCCCACCAGTACCGCATACACAGGCAACCTTGCCGAACAACTTATCAAAGGTGTAACCATTATTGTAATCAATCTTTCTTTCCAATTACTGATGGTTCGGGTACTCATAATCGCAGGTATCGCACACGCTCCTCCCGATACTAAAGCAACAATACTTCGACCATTCAATCCAAATCGTCGCATCGAATTATCAAATAAATAAACGGCTCTCGCCATATAACCTGACTCTTCCAAAATAGAAATCAAAAAGAAAAGAATAGCTATCTGTGGAATAAAAATCAAAACACCTCCAAGCCCTGCAATTATTCCATCGGTCAATAAATCTCGAAACATACTTTCGGGCAAAGCGGAACTCACTCCTTCAGTCAATGCTCCAAATCCTGCATCAATCAAATCCATCGGTAAACCAGCCCAACTAAAAATCGCTTGAAAAATCAAAATCATTAATCCAAAAAAAATGATCGGCCCCATCAACCAATGAGTGACCACTCGATCCACTTTATCACTCCAAGTATCGGATGCAGAAGTATCTTTTTTCAAAGCTTGACCTACGATTGGCCCAAAACGATCATACCGTTGCATCGTCTCCCGTACTTGCGATTTTAATAAATCGAATTTTTCAGTAACGATACTTTTAATGGTAATCCTTTGGGCTGCCGTCAAAAAAGGCAACCACTCATGATGCTGAACCCACAACCAAGCTTGATACTCTGATTCCAATCCAAACTCCACTTGAATCGTATGTGCAATCTTTTTTTCTTCTTCTGAAAATTGATAGGTAAGTGTATTGTTAGAAACTTTACTTTTTTCTAACAATACATTTTCAAGTGCATATTTTAATCCATCAATCCCCTCCCCTGTTCGTCCACTCACTTCAACCACAGGTATTCCAAATTTCTTTTTTAAAATATCGGGTTTGACAATCATGGATTCCTCCTGCGCAACATCGGTCATATTCAATGCCAAGACCATAGGAAATCCTAAATTCCGAATTTGGCTAAACAACAAAAGATGTTTTTCCAATTGCGTAATATCAGCAACATATAAAATAGCATCGTACTGTTGCCCCTTTTCCCAATTGTCTGACAAAGCATCAGGACGAGCAAATGTGCCCACCACAATTCTTTCATCAAGAGAAGTAGGATAAAAACTATACGTACCTGGAAAATCTATAAAATTGACTTGAATGTCTTTGGTAAGATTGGCAACGCCTGATTTTTTATCGACGGTAACGCCGTGGAAGTTGCCTACTTTTTGTCTGAGTCCCGTGAGTTGGTTAAAGAGGGAGGATTTGCCACAATTGGGATTTCCAATCAGCGCAACCTTAAATTTTTGCATGTAGATTGGATTAATTGACGGTGGCTTCTTTTAAGAAAATTTTGGAGGCTTCACTCACTCTCAATGCCATACCATATCCATTTACTTTGATGTAAAATGTCTTACCTGCACTTGCCTTTCTTACGAGTTCGATAAGGCTTCCTGGCAACATTCCCATCGTCATCAATTTACCACCCATTTGAGAATCCTCGAAACTTTCTACTATTCTCTTTTGTCCTATTTTTAATTCGCTTAACCTCATTGTTTTTATCTTTTTTTATCAAAAGCCCTTTTAGAATAAAGGTTTTGTAAAATATATATGGCTTATTTGGATTTAGTCAAAATAACATTAGTGCGAATATACAGTAGAAAATGCATAGAAACAAAGGGAAGTATTGATAATCAGAAAAATACCTAATGATGATATTTAATACCTAATATTAGGTACTCCTTGAATATCGAACAATAGAACAAAGAACAAGAAGTTTGACGCAAAAAAACTTAACCGTAGGAGCATTGTTATTTGCACAAGGCAATCAATCAGAATACACTCCTGCTTT
The DNA here is from genome assembly GCA_937918905.1 of uncultured Saprospiraceae bacterium. Lineage (GTDB taxonomy): Bacteria > Bacteroidota > Bacteroidia > Chitinophagales > Saprospiraceae > CAJQQY01. Next base: position 16,981 of record CAKZSH010000279.1, on the reverse strand, counting down.
TGCTTTAAATATTCGAAAAGACTTTGGAAATATTTTTAGTCTAGGTACTCAATATGCAATGGTCAAAGGAGAAGTTCACAATATAGGATTGAGTACTGCATTGAAATTAGGCCCGGTACAATTGTTTCTAACGTCTGATAATATTTTACCAGTTATCAATCCTATGAATGGTCAAAATGTCAATATTCGTTTTGGTATGAATTTGGCTTTTAGTAAAATAACCAAAAAAGAAACCGTTGAAGATTTAGAAAATCTTGAACTAAAAAAATAACCTATACATAATCAAGTTTTGCAAACCGCAGGCGTTTTCGCTTGCGGTTTTTTTGTAGCTGTCGGGCTTCAGTCCGCAGTAAAAAAAATCAAATTATTCGAAAATAAAAAACGACTTCAAATTCCTAAAGATAGTTATTAAATACTGTGGACTAAAGCCCCGCAGCTACTCCACCTTCACCACTTTCTCCACAAAAAATCGATCTCTTTTTTTATTAAAAATTCGAATTACGTAAAATCCATTTCCCCAATCACTTGAATTAATTTCGACAAACTCATCATTTGTAAATGTATTGTTAATCAACTTCCCACTCCAATCAACAACTTCAATATTCACCTCTTTCAATGTATTATTTTTTATAAAAAGAAAATCTTGAATAGGGTTATTTACAATAGCTACGCCTTCCAATTCTTTAATCGAATTGACAGCCACAGGTAAGCCAAAAACTTCACAATCAGAAGGCAATGGATTCAATTCAATTGGAGCAATTGGAGTCAAGTCTTTTCCTACAAAAGCCCCGTAATCAGGAGCATATCTAGTCGCTCTAAACAAATTTACATTACTAACCGCTGTACCTTGAGTAGCTACATCACTAAATTTAAAAGGGGCTAAATAATGCCAAACTATTTCTCCATCATAAGTAACTTCATATAAATTTCCCTTGCGCCCTTCGCATAAAAGTGTATTACCATTTGGTAACCGATGTGCCCCTGAAATAATGGAAGAATAGATGTCACTAGGATTGTCTGCGGAATAAGTCCAAAAAAAATCTGAAGGCTCAAAAGGTGCTCCAATTGGAATTGTATAAGTATTGTTATTTTCAAGAGTAGGTGCAATGACATCCACAGAAGAATAGTTTCCTCCTGGTCGTCCCAAGCCATTATTAAAAATCATTATTTTCCCCTCATCAGGCATTCCATTTGGAATCCAATTGGCATCATGTTGCCCAAATAATTTTTTATCATCAGCATCACCTCGATCATAAGATTGAGGATTGCCCCATCGAAAAAGGAAATCTCCCCCCTTGCCGGAGTTCCCTCCTGAATGGGTTGCAGCCTCTGCCGTAGTCGTACTATGATCGATGATATAAATTTCGTTAAGGTGTCTTGAACTCAAAAGAATTTGATCAAGATCAGGATTATAATTTATGGAATTAAAATGTATCCAATCTTTATTATCACCTCCCACCGTACTCAAACCAGTATTGATATTCATTAATTCAGGATGGTCGGCAACCACTCCATAATTGAGTTTAGTAGAATCAAAATCCTGCACCAAATGATCCCAAAGACTCCATTCCCAAATAATTTCAGCTTCATCATTTCCAATAGGTTTTATCTCCACAACTCGCTCTGCCCAAACATCTCCATCCGTTGTAATCGGGTTTCTTCCATTCGCAACAACATCCATATTATCATGTCTTTCCCAAGCAATTAACAATATATTTCCATTGGGCATAGGCGCAACATCATGATGGTGATGATAATCGCTAGAAGTGTATTCGTAAGACCATATTAACTCATCTTCCCAATTATACATTTCTAATCTACCGCCTGTTCCTCCTGCGATAAAATCACTATTGATTCGAGCAGTTTTTAAAAGATTTCCATTATCCAATAAATAAACCGAATTGCCTGGAGGCAAAGTTGAGGTGTCCCATCTATGTACTTCGTAACCACAATTGTCAATCAAAAAGGTTTCATTCAATGCGGAAGGAGCCATTAAAGTATAACCATTAAATGAAGTGGAATCATTCAAAAAAAGTCCAACGGTTTGTTGGGAAAAAACAAAATTTGAAAATAGAATAAGAATAAATGTGAAGTAGATTTTTTTCATAAAATTGGTTTTTAAGATTTTCATTACCGTGCATTTATCAGTTTTTAAAAGTCATAATATATAAGTCTCAGAGGGGATGTTGGATAATGAAAAAAATAAAGTAATTTCAAGATAGGAGTTTGATGTTTAATTTCAGTTTTAAATTTCACTTTTCATCTAACTCAAGACATTTTTTTTATATTTACAAAGTAACCGCTAAATTCATTTAGCAGGTTGAAAAAGAAAAAAGAGAAGTAACGATTCAGCACCGACTGTACACGAGTCAAGGTTTGACTTTTCAAGTCAAGCCTTGACTTATAAGAACACCAATAGAAGTCAAAGCCTGACTTTTTTAAGTCAGACCTTGAATCGTGTACAGCCAATGCTCAATCGTTAAAAAAGAAATTTAAATTATCACAACAAACCAATTAAAATTGGTTGTTACAAAAAAAACAAAATGATACCTACAAAATTAAAATCAATCTTAATTCTATTTTTTTCATTTATAACAATAGTCCTACAAGCTCAACCTGTGGACTCTACTTATGTAGCCAATCATTACGATAAATCTTCTCATTTTATAAAAATGAGAGATGGCGTAAAATTATACACTATCGTATACACTCCTAAAGATAAATCGAAGACCTACCCTTTTTTAATGAAACGGACATGCTACAATGCTTCCAGAAGTGATAATTTCAATACAGGAAGGTCTCCTTCTCCTTACCTAGTTCGAGATGGGTATATTTTAGTTTATCAAGATGTCCGAGGGCGATATATGTCAGAAGGAACATTTGACAATATGCGTCCAAATATTCCTGGCAATAAAAAAAGAAAGAAAAAACAAATCGACGAAAGTTCAGACACTTATGATACTGTAGATTGGTTGGTAAAAAATATAAAAGGTAATAATGGAAAAGTTGGAATCTATGGAATTTCATACCCTGGATTTTATTCTACTGCCGCTTTGCCAGATGCTCACCCTGCATTAAAAGCGGCTTCTCCTCAAGCTCCTATTGCAGATTTTTTCTTTGATGACTTTCATCACAATGGTGCTTTTTTACAAAGTTATTTACCTGCCTTTGGAGTATTTGGATATCAAAAAGATAGCCTCACCAAAGAACGATGGTACTCAGATAAGATGGCTAGAATCCCATTTGACAAAGTCGCTGATGGCTATGATTATAATTTAGAATTGGGGCCATTGAAAAATGCAACAGAGAAATTTCATCATGATAATTTCTTTTGGGAACAAGTCGTAGAACATCCAAACTATGATGAGTTTTGGCAAAAGAGATCCATTCTACCGCATTTAAAAAAAATAAAACCTGCGGTACTTACCGTTGGTGGTTGGTATGATGCAGAAGATTTATATGGGCCATTAAATATTTATAAAACGATTGAAAAGGAAAGTCCAAAATGTAACAATACTATTGTAATGGGACCATGGACACATGGCGGTTGGTCGAGAGAGCGAGGTCAACAAACGGTCAACCATATTTATTATGGAGATAGTATTTCGACATTTTATCAAAAAGAAATTGAGTTCAGATTCTTTGCACATTATTTAAAAGGAGAAGGCGAAATGACTTTGCCAGAAGCATATATGTTTGATACTGGAACAAAGGAATGGAAACAATTTACAAGTTGGCCTCCAAAAGAAATTAAACCCACTACTTTTTACTTTGGAGAAAATGGAGTGCTCTCATTAAACGAACCTACTGATACCAAAGCGACCTTTGAATACACAAGTGATCCTGCACATCCTGTCCCCTATCGTTCTACGACCGAAGGTTTGACATTTACCCCTAGAATGTTTATTACTGATGACCAACGACATGCTGCACGTCGTCCTGATGTGGTTGCTTTTAAAACTGAAATTTTGGAAGAAGATATTACCATTGCGGGAGAAGTCTTAGCAGATTTGATCGTTTCGATGACTGGAACGGATGCAGATTTTATTGTAAAATTAATTGATGTCTATCCACAGGATCATCCTAATTATGAGCACAATCCTAAAAATATCAAAATGGGTGCTTACCAACAATTAGTCCGTCATGAAGTATTCCGTGGTCGCTTTCGCAATAGTTTTGAAAAACCTGAACCTTTCCAACCCAATACACCTACTCAAGTCAAAGTTCAGTTGCAAGACATTTTACATACTTTTAAAAAAGGTCATCGGATTATGATACAAATTCATAGTACTTGGTTTCCATACATTGATCGAAATCCACAAAAGTATGTTCCAAATATTTATAAAGCGAATGAGGAAGATTTTGTTAAAAGTGAAATCAAAGTGCATGGAAGCTCGGCTGTAAAAGCGGGTGGCGATTTGTCGAAGTATAAAGTTATTCGACCGTAGAGAAGAAGGGAACGCTGCGCTAAGGGAATTGAAAAGCAAAAAGAACAATCTTCTTTTTGCACAAACATCTATTATTTTTAAATATTAAAAAGATGGATTTCGCTAGCAAAAACTGCAAGGCTAGAAGCCAATTTGGTATTAATCAATACTAGAGATAATGGTCAAAAACATGTTGTTTAAGGACTAGGAAATAATCTACCCACCTGACGGCTTCTTTTTCTCTTTGACTTCATGTTAAGGGAGTAGGAAATAAATTTATACCGAATCCAAAAAAAATAGGTTGCCACAATATTGTGACAACCTATTTTTTTTCAAAACAAAAACTAATACCGAATTAACTGGAATATATCGTACACCTTCCAGTTAATTCGGTATAATTCTTACTTTTTGACTCTAATTTTTTTTGGTAAAAATCTCGCCTACTGAATCCTCCTCTATGATTTGTTTTAAAGTCTTTTTATCTAAAGGATCGACATCAACTGTACCTATAATTTTTAATTCAGTACGTCGATTTATTTGATGTTCTCTTTCCGTACAATTGGTACCATTCGTACATCGATTAACAAGATTTTCTTCGCCGTAACCTTTTGCCTTTAGTCGATCAGCTTCAATACCTTCAGTTGCAGCTAAATAATCAACCGCAGCTTGAGCACGTTTTTCCGATAACCTTAAATTATAATCATCATTACCTCTCGCATCAGTATGAGACCCTAATTCAGCAATGATATGTTGGTTATCTTTTAAGATGGTTTTCAATTTATCCAACTCCGCAGCAGCATCAGGTCGAATCACCGACTTGTCGAAATCATAATAGATATTTTCAATCTCATAGGTTCGATTAATTTCGATTGGCTCCATTTCAAGGTTAGCAAGGAAGGTTCCTTTTTGATTTCCATTCGTCATCATTTCCGAAACACCTTGCATACTTAATCCATCAAAACAAAGAATACAATCTTCCACATTTACAAAAGCCTCAATTCTTTTATTGAAATATCCTTTCTTTCGAATCATGATGGTATAATGATTTCCTTTTTCAAAGAAAAAATTAAAAACAGATGCAGGATAATCAGTCAAAGCCAATTCTTCTTTTCGAGTAGTATTATTATAAATTTCAATTCTTGCACTATCAATCGCATTAAGAATTGCAGTTCCATTTCTACGACTCTCTGCCATAGTTACATCAAAAATATAACCTGGCTTGTGTTCCAATTCAATTTTTACAAAGACCTTCTTTTTATCTTTGATACCGATGGTAGTAACAACTTCTTCTTTGCTGATGTATTTACGATGCTCTACAATAACTCTGTAGTCTCTTCCCTTAATTACTCTTACTGCAAATGCACCTTCCATTCCTGAAGTAACAGATGCTTGTAACTCATTGGTTACATTATCCAAAATTTTGACCTCTGCGCCTCTTATTAATCCACGATTATTTTCTTCGTAAATGTAGCCTTCGATCAAAACAGTATTTTGGGCAAATGTAAAAAAGCAGAGCATCATCAAGCCGAGTGTAAGTTTTAATTTTAAAGTGCTCATGTGATTTAATTAATTTGAAATAAATGAATATAAAATGATTTATATGACTAAGGTGTTGTTCCTGAGCCACTTAAGTATATGTTAAACAAACGCAACGGAGTGTTAAACTAGTTCCTTATCGTATCTAATAAATTTAAATACGATAGTTTTTCCTGTGTCTTTTTTGAATTAATGTCAACTCACTTACAAAAATGAGTCAGAGATAATATGTAATATCTTGAAGGTGTGATACTCAAAGAATGTAGAATAATTTAGAAAATTATATCTGGCAATATTTCTTGAGAATTACTAGAACCTGATGAAAATCTTTAGGGAAGTTGATTGAAACAATCAGAAAAGCTCAAATACATTGTACAATTCAATCATCTAAAAAAATCATATCAATAAATATGCCAATGTGTTAATTGCTGTATGATAGATAAGTATATATACAAATATAATTCATTTTAAGATAAGACTTAATTATAAATGAAATTATTTTCAGTATTTTTAAATTAAAAAGTCATGGAAGATATTCTCGATGAACAATTTGCCAATAATAAAACCGCAGACCTTCTAGAAAATTGGTACAGTTCTTAATTTGTTTTTTTTGAGAAAGGGCTTAGTGATAGCAGCTTTGTTTGAAGCAACTTTAGAAAGACTTATACCGAATTTAATAAGAGGTGTCGTGTATATTGACTTAGATTTTGTCGATAATCGAGGCTAAACTCTTTTCCAAAATTACGTTTTATCCTTACCACTTTTTCATGTATATTTGCACGCTAAAGTAACCGCCAAATTCAATTGACAGGTTGAAAAACCAAATAAGGCTACTTTAATTTTTTACAAAAAAATCTATTCAACATGCCAATAAAAATAGGCTGTTACAGATAAACAAAGACAAAATTTATCATTTAGAATTACATCTATTATGTTTGAAAATTTACAAGACAAATTAGAAGGAGCGTTTAAAACGCTTTCAGGAGACGGAAAATTGACCGAACTCAATGTCGCTACTTCGATCAAAGAAATTCGGAGAGCATTGGTCGGTGCCGACGTAAATTATAAGATCGCTAAAGAATTTACTGATAAAATAAAAGATCAGGCACTTGGTAGTAAAAATGTTTTGAATGCAGTTAAGCCAGGAGAGTTGATGGTAAAAATTGTCATGGACGAGTTGGTGGAATTGATGGGTGGACAATCCGTTGGAATTGATACAGGAAAAGGAACTAACGATCCTGGAGTCATTTTGATTTCTGGTTTGCAAGGTTCTGGTAAAACAACTTTCTCAGGTAAGTTGGCTAACTTTTTAAAATATAAAAAACAGCGCAAACCCCTTTTGGTAGCATGTGATGTATATCGTCCTGCGGCAATTGATCAGTTGACAGTATTGAGTGAGCAAATCAAAGTACCTATTTACAAAGAGCCTGAAAATAAAAACCCAGTAGAGATTGCTCAAAATGCAATCGTACACGCTAAGGCCAATAACTATGATATTATCATCGTCGATACCGCAGGTCGTTTGGCTGTGGATGAGAAAATGATGAATGAGATTTCTGATATCAAAGAAGGGATTGATCCTACGGAAACTCTTTTTGTTGTGGATTCCATGACAGGTCAGGATGCAGTAAATACTGCTAAAGCCTTTAACGAACGAATTGATTTTGATGGAGTTGTCTTGACAAAACTAGATGGTGATACAAGAGGTGGTGCTGCCTTATCTGTAAAATACACCGTTGGAAAACCTATCAAATTTATCAGTACTGGTGAGACAATGGAAACCTTGGATGTCTTCCACCCTGATCGGATGGCGAATCGGATTTTGGGAATGGGTGATATTGTTTCGTTTGTAGAAAAAGCGCAAGAGCAATTTGATGAGAAGGAAGCGAAACGTCTTGAGAAGAAAATCAAAAAGAATAAATTTGACTTTAATGATTTCTTGAGTCAGTTAAATCAAATTCGAAAGATGGGTGATTTGAAATCATTGATGAAGATGATTCCAGGGATGAGCAAAGCCATGAAAAATGTAGAAATTGATGATAAAGCTTTTAATAAAGTGGAAGCCATTATCTTCTCCATGACTCCACAAGAAAGGGGAAATCCTGAAGTCTTAAATATGAGTCGAAAGAAAAGAATCGCAAAAGGATGTGGACAAAATATTCATGAAATCAACATGTTTATCAAACAGTTCGATCAAATGAAAAAAATGATGCACATGATGAGTAAAGGAAATATGAAAAATATGATGGGTCGAGGTGGTGGAAGAAGAAGATGATTTGAAGAAGGGAACGCTATGCTAAGGGAAGACGGATTTACGATTCAATTTTTATAAATAAAGCCCAATTTTCTAAATAGAAAATTGGGCTTTTCCAATGAAGAATTAATCACGAGAAAAAAAGGAATAACAATTCCATCTGAAATTTTGTTACTCAAAAAAAACATACATGATAAATAAAAAGTTAACCGCACTTTTCAATCCCGAACAATATCATGGTTGGGGAAAAACAAAAAGATATTTTGAAGGATGGTACTATAAAATAATCGATTCAACTGAACAATATGCATTTGCATTTATCCCTGGAATTGCAATGGATGAAAATGGAGTGCAACAAGCATTTATTCAAGTATTGGATGGAAAAAATCTTAAAGCAGAATACCATAAATTTGATGCAAAAAAATTCCTTCCCAAAAGTGGAAAATTTGAATTAGACCTCGCTGGAAGTTTTTTTTCCAAAAATAAAATCAGTTTAAACCTTTCTTCTGTTCAAGGAGAATTAGCATTTGAAAATCAAGTTCCTTGGCCAAGTACTTGGTATTCGCCAGGGATCATGGGGCCATTCTCATTTGTGCCTTTTATGCAATGTTATCATGGAATATTAAGTATGGATCATACGATTGAAGGCAGCCTAAAAATAAAAGGAAAGGAAATTGATTTTACAAATGGTAGAGGGTACATGGAGAAAGATTGGGGACGTTCTTTTCCAAGTGGTTATATTTGGATGCAAACCAATCACTTTAGTGAGCCTGGAATTTCTTTAAAATCTTCGGTTGCAAAAATCCCTTGGATGGGCACTTCCTTTGTTGGTTTTATTGCAGGAGTTTGGTTAAAGGATCGTTTAATAGAATTTACAACTTATAATTTCACTCGACTTCGAAAATCTTTTGCCGATAAAAACAAAGTGGAAATTGTGATGGAAAATGGAAAACATCGATTAGAAATTTTAGCACATCGAGAAGCTGCAACTGCTTTGGCCTCTCCTATATCTGGATTTATGGATGGAAGAATCGAAGAAAGTATGACTGCCAAAATTGAAGTAAAACTGACCGATAAAAAAAATAAAATTGTATTGTTAGAAGATACTGGAAGAAATGCAGGATTGGAAGTAGCGGGGAAAGTGGAGGATATTTTAGTATGACAAAATTATCTTATTTTGTAATTAGTTATGTGCCATCTCACCACTATTCGAAAAAAATCTAAAGTCCGTAGAATACAACCAACCTCCCAAATGAATTTGGTGGTTACAATAAAAAATAAAAATCATGAACCCAATTCAACTTCCCACACCTTTAGTTTCTATTGATTGGTTAAATGAAAACATCAATCATCCTGACTTAGTTATCCTAAATGCTACCTTGCCAAAGGTCGGTAATCCATTACCCGAAACAGTTGGTAAAATTGAAATTCCAAATGCTCGAATTTTTGATTTAAAAAACACGTTTAAAAATTTAGAAGCCAAGTTGCCGAACACAATGCCTGGTCCTGAATATTTTTCTAAAGAAGTTCAAAAACTAGGAATCCATAAAAAAAGTAAAATCGTCATTTACGATCATCATGGTATTTATTCAAGTCCTAGAGCATGGTGGATATTTCGAGTGATGGGGCATCAAGATGTTGCTGTTTTGGACGGAGGTCTTCCGGCATGGAAAAATAAAAATTTGACAATAAGTTCTTATTCCAATTATCAAGGGAATGCTGGGGATTTTGTAGCTCGTTTTCAGCCGCATTTATTGACAGATGCAAAAGAAGTGTTACAAAATTTAGATAAAGATGACATCTCTATTTTAGATGCGAGATCGGAAGGAAGATTTAATGGAACTGCTCCCGAACCAAGAGCTTATTTAAAAGGTGGGCACATCCCTGGAAGTCAGAATTTACCCATTTCAAAAATTATTCAAGAAGGGAAAATGATTTCGAAGGAGGAGTTAAATGAAATTTACAATACTCTAAATGTAATGGATAAAAAATTGGTACTCACGTGTGGCTCAGGTGTAACTGCTTGTGTGATTGCATTGGGAGCTGAAGTTGCAGGTCATCAAAATAAAACGGTCTATGATGGTTCATGGACGGAATGGGGCGATGGGGATGATTATCCTATTGAGAAATAACGAAGTAATCAAAATCAAAACATAATTATTCAGCATTGGCTATACCCGAGTCAAGGTCTGACTTGAAAAGTCAGGCTTTGACTTCTATTGACGTTCTTTTCTATTGATGTCCTTTTCTATTGATGTCCTTTTTCTATTGATGTCCTTTTTCTATTGATGTTTTTTTCTGTTGATGTCCTTTTTCTATTGATGTCCTTTTCTATTGATGTTCTTTATCTATTGATGTCCTCAAAAGTCAAAGCCTGACTTTTCAAGTCAGACCTTGACTCGTGTATGAAGGACGTGTCATTTTTTTTCCGAAAATAAAATTCCATTTCGTCATTTTCTAAAATTCATTTGAGTTTGTACCTTTAGCAAAATAATTAAAATCAAAATAAAATGAAAAAAATCATTCCCGTATTTATCTTACTATTTGCATTTAGTTGTAACAATGTTGACCCAAATTTGCAATCTGAAATTTCTGCCCTCAAAGATAGGTTGGCTGCATCTCAAGATGCTTTGAAAAAAGCAAACACAGATGAAACTGCTTTTATTCATACCGTATTCCTTTGGATGAATAAAGATGTTACTGAAGAACAAAAAGCTGATTTTGCAAAGAATGGATTAGGTGAATTGGTAAAAGTGTCTTCTATTTATAAATCTTATTTTGGTCCAGCAGCAATGACACCTCGTGAGGTCGTTGACAATAGTTATGACTTTGCGCTAGTTTGCCATTTTAAAAATAAAGAAGATCAAGACAAATATCAAACTGATCCTATTCATTTAAAATTCATAGAAGATTACAAACATTTATGGAAAAGAGTTCAAGTTTATGATAATCTTTTGATGAAGTAAGTTCGTTCAAGGTGGATTTATGTGGTTGGTGATTCGTAAAATACGAGTTACCAATCACGAATCACTAACCTCATCATCGGGTTTCAAAGTAAACCGATCTGGATCATTGTTCCGAGCATAATGCAACCCTTGCTTCCACCATTTCGACATTTTTTCAGGACGAAAAATAAAAGCATTATCGGTCAGTAATTGAGGAGTATAATAAAATTTTATCCTTACTTTTTTATGATAACTTTCAAGATGACCAATTGCAATATCATCTTTTTCAATTTGACCTAACATGAAATCAAAAGTCTTCGTCAACACATCAAAAGCATTGTTACATGGAAGCGTATTGATATTTAATTCTTTAGGATTGAGGATGATGACATCAATTTTTGTCGCCCCTTTATTGATAGCATGTTGGATAGGAATGTAACTGCCAAAACTTCCATCTGCATACTCCTGCCCATCTTTTTTGACCAAACTCATAAAGGGAACAATATTCGAAGAAGCCCACATCCAATCACAAAAATCTTCACGATTGTAATCTTTAATCGATTTGTACTGAACCCGTTTAGAAGTAAGATTCGCAACGGTAACAAAAACTTCTTTTTTGCTGGATTGTATTTCTTTAAAATAAGCTGGAGTCAGCGTTCTTCCAATTAGTTTTCGAAGATTTTTACTTTCCCCAAAAGTTTTCTTTCGAGTAATAAATTGGCGAATCATTCCTGCATGATTCATTTTCGAAACATATATTCCATTTCTTTTTTGAATCTTAAATGGAGAGACATTAAATATATCTTTTTGAGTAATTGTGGTAAAAGTTTTTTTAAGCGTTTCAATGGCTTTTATGGCTGCAAAGGGAACAATCAAAGCACCAGTCGATGTACCAACTAAAATATCGTAATCCTTGCCTCTCTCATTAATAAGATGTTCAAGGATTCCGCCTGCAAATGCCCCCTTACTTGCTCCACCTGAAATAACTAATGCTCTCATTAAATAAAATTTGATTTAAAATCTTGCCTTTTGAAAAGTATAAATGTAGAAAATTTTACGTCAAAAATGGAAAAGTGTTTTCTCGAAAAAAAAATTTAAACTTAATGCAATGTCAATACACATTCTCTTCATTAATTCTATTTTAGCCTTTCTTACCGTTAAAAGTTACGTTATTCAATCCTTGCCTGTCGCTCAAATAACGCATCAACCAACATTTAGGTTGGTCCTAAAATTCAACCAATTTTATGGAAAATCAAAAATAAAATATTATCTTAAAGGATTGAAAATGAACCGCTTATATTTATTTTCACCCAATACCCAATGAAAAAATTAACATACTAAAAAACCATCTTTCTTCAACCTACAATAATGGAGTTAAGTCAAAAAATCAAAGAAATTGAGAACAAGGTTGTCCGTAATGAGCTAAAAGAAGCACTTGAGCTCATTCAGACATATATTGAAGAGGACAACATAGATCCGATTCGGAACGAAGTCATTACTCATCTTTCCAATTTAAAAAATCTTCTACAACTCAATAGATCCAACCAAATCGAAGATGATAAATACCTCAAACAAAGGAGTAAAATATCATCTGCTATACTGACACTTAAAGATCAATATGCTTTTTATGTTGAAAATCCAGATGAACTGCAAAAAGAAATTGCAGCTCCCCCTTCCCCTGTAGTAACTGGAAACCATCCCATGGTGACTGCTGCTCCTGTGCAAATGTTACATATTCCAATTCAATCCATTGACTGGTTTAAAAAAGCTTTGATTTTACTTTTTGTACTATTTGGAGGTGCATCGTTATATTTCATTTATTTAGGACAAATGTTCCAAACCGTTTCTACTGGTTCTATGCTAGTAGCCACTTGGGGTGCAAAAATTTATGACGATAATTCAAAATTCAGATTGCAAAAATTGTTATTGGAACAAAGTGTATCTGCTCAAAAGTAATTCTTATTACTTTTTTTCAAAAAAAAATAAAACATACTAAATAATGGCAACCATTCCCCAAACTCAAATAGCTTTAAATAAGCAAATAAGAAATAATCAACTACTTGCTTTAGCATTACTTTTAGTGCTTGCCGCAGGCGTTTTTTATGCAATATATTCTCATAATCAACTTCAAGATGCTTTTGATGAATTGAAAAAGAAAGATGGAATCATTGGCGATCAAGGTAGAACTATCGATGACCAAACTAAGCAATTGGTAAGCAAGGATAGCCTTGAAGCTGCTAAGAAAAAACAAGACGAATCCATAAAACTATTGGGTGCATTACTCAATGATGCTGACTCAAGATCATATACTGAAAATGAAATCCTAAATAACTTAGGTCAACTTGCCGAAGAAAGAAAAGCTGAAATTGCAAAACGAAATGAAGGAAAAACTAAAGCAATAGCTCAACTTTTTAGTAATAGCGAAGCTCAAAGAAAAAATGCACGACGAATAATACTAAGAGAATATGGCGATGATAAAAAATTGGTAAATGAAATGTTATCCTTTGCGATAGCAGATGAAAATTTCAAAAACACTAATGCACTTTATCAAGTCACTTACATTATGACTCAACTCAGTAATACTTCTCTGGTTAAAGAAAAAAAACTGGTGGAACAATTTATGAAAAAAATGATGGATAATGGAAAGGCAGGGAGTGCTACTCAAAAAGATTTTGTAACGATACGAAGAAAATATAATGATTAGTAGTTGGTAATTCGTAACTGGTGATCCGATTCTTTAAATGATAAAAGAAATGAATGACTAAAAACAAAAAACGCAACCTGATTTGATTCAAATTGCGTTTTTTGTTTTTATAATTTATATGATAAAATTCTACTATTTGGATTTCACAAAAACTAATTTTTGATCTTGCGCCTCCATGATTATTTTATCTCCATCCATAGTTGCTGTTTCTGTATCACCTTGCATGGAAAGATCGATAGTGTTTCCATTTAATTTGTATGTACCTTCTATTTCTTGCCCCATCATAGTAAATTTTAATATATTATCTTCTGCCAAAACTAGCTTAAAATCACCCATCAATTTCATCGTTGCAGCTTCTTCATCTGATAGTTCCATCTCATCAGTAGATAATTCGTACTCTCCCTTGATATCTGTCTTTGCAGATTGACAGGATAAAAAAGAAACTGATAACGCAAGACATAAACTTAAAAAACTTGGAAATAATAGTTTCATAATTAAGTTGGGTTTGTTGTTTTTATCCTATGAAACAAAGGCAAAAACAAGATGATTAAAAAAATTCTATGCGAATGTAGAAGAAATAATTAGGATGAGGAAATTCTTAGTTTTATTTTATAAAATTCTTCTACAACAAGGGGATAAGGTTGCTCTAAAACGGAAATTTTTAAAACGACATTTCCATCCTCAAATAATTGGGCGAGTAATAACAATACTAATGCATTCGATCACCTCTCACTTCCAATGTCTTCAACATTTCTTTTTCAAATTCCAAATATTCCTTCCATCGTTTCATCGCTTTTTCTTCACCTGCGTAATCTTTAGCAAGGGAAATAAACATTTTATAATGTTCAGCTTCGGCAACCATAAACATGTGGTAAAATTCTTTTAAACTATCATCAGAAATATGGAGAGATAACAATCGAAACCGTTCACAACTCCGCGCTTCAATTAATGCAAAAATCAAAAGTTTCTCCATCAACCGATCTTCCCATGAACCATCTTTTTTTTGAAATTTCATCAAGGCGTTGACATATTCGTCTTTCCGTTGTTTTCCTAATTTCAAGTTTCGTTTTTGCAACTCAGCCAAGACTAAACGAAAATGACCCCACTCTTCCGTCACCACAGGAGCCAATTCATTCACCATTCTTTCTTTTTCAGGATATTGTTGGATTAAAGAAATACAGGAAGTAGCTGCCTTCTGCTCACAATAAGCATGATCAGTCAAAATCTCTTCCAAATCCATTTCTGCTAAATTGACCCATCTTGGATCGGTAGGTAATTGTAATCCTAAAACGCGTTTGTGGGCTTCATCTATCTTACTCATATCTTGAATGTGTATATGTTTTGATTTGTATAAATATTTAACTTTTGCAAATATACAAAATCAATCACCACCTCTAAATATATCATTTTAAAATGTCGTTTATTCAAAAAAAATAGTCCTTCCATATCTTAGGAATGGAAGGACTATCATGGTAAAATGAATTACCTCTTTTTAAAAAAGCATACACACAGAATTACCGATTCAAACATTGAAATTGGTCTTTGAAAAAATCAATATTATACACTTCGTAATCTTCATAACCTGTTTCCCATATCACACGAACCATATCAACCTCTGCATTTTTTAATTTTTTCTCCTGACCTGAGTTAATAAGATATTGAGTGGTATAAGTATGACGACCTGTGAGTGGGTCAAAATTTCCAACGTCCGCCTTGTTATTTGCTAAAGTAACTTTTGAACCATCCAACATTTTAATACTGATTAATCCACCTTTTCCTATTTGCCCAAAGGCTCGTTTTGCATCCGTAGTTTTGATAGAAATAAACAAATTTAATAATAATACTCCTCCTTTAATCTGTGTAAGACCACCTTCACATTTTACATAATCTTCTGTCTTCATGTACCTTCTCATATCATCGTCAGTATGAGTAAAAAAGACTGACCTTGCAACATCTTTTCTTTTTTTCCCTAAAAATTCATCAATGCCTTCAAATGAAATATTGCAATCATTAGGTGGAGGATTATACATCACATCTTCCTCTATTTTATATTTTTTAAATCGTTTGGAAGCAGCAAAAAAAGTAGGGTCATCACGGTAGTTCGTCATGTATGTCTCTTCTTCTGTTTGCTTTCTCTCTTTTTTAGCAACCTTACTCTTTTTTGATTTCTTTTTCTTTACTTTTTTATTGGCAACAGATGCTATTTTAACTTTTTCTTTCTTTATTTTTTTCAACCTTTTAGCAGCCTTTTTTCTTTCTCTCTTTGCTATTTTTTCGACCTGTTTAGCCAATTGAATTTGACCTTTCAATTTTAATATTTCGTTTTCAGGAATCGAAACATCTCTAAGTTGTTCTTCCAACTCTTCTTCCAAAAGTAATTTTGAAAATTTAGCATCTGATTCATTTTCTTCTGCTACGGCCAAGTCCTCCTCCGCTTCTTCAAGAAGTATTTCATAATCATAGGCAGTATCTGTAACTCCCTTTGTAGTATATTCTTCGTCAATGGTTTCTTCCGATTCCTTATTATTCGTATTATCTTTTAATATCGCTCGATGCAATGGTTTTTCATTGTCAAAATATTCCCATTTTCCATTAGGAAAAATTACAATTTTCTCACCATGTCGATTTTGGGTAATTCTTTGAGCATCAGATATTTGTGGGAAAATAAAAATGGTACAGAGAATAAGAAGATGTAAAAAATTTTTAAATTGCATATTTCAATCTTTGCTTTTAACAAAAATAAGGAATGATTAGGTACTATGCTCTTTATACAACGAAATAATTCTAATTTTCGTTATTAAAACCATCATATATAGTATAATACTAGCACCCATTAAATTAATAGGGTAATTTTTAAATAGGTCGAAATTATTCTTCACAAAAATGAGTAACTTAACAAAGCCCCCTAAATTCGAAAGTTTTTGAATTCAAATAAATAACTCAACTCGTGACTTTTTATTAAACATATTATCATTCGTAATGTTACGTCAGAAAACCTTGAATTTATGGCTTTAATTTCTTGTTCATAATTATTCATAAGTTATTTCGGCTTCTTTTTTTACCCTTCTTCGTTAAAAAGCCTGGCCGATGCTAGGCATCGCCTACGTTTTTTGCC
>CAKZSH010000278.1 GCA_937918905.1 uncultured Saprospiraceae bacterium | reverse complement strand
ATGTTACCGATGTATCCCTATTTATTGGTAAGTCGAGTTACTGGGTTAAATGCGGAACGAGGTAATTTCAGACCTTCTACAATGCAAACGGAATATGATATTCCCTACGGTGCATGGTTTACAACTGACCGACAAATTCCTTGGGCGGTATCGGTAGAATCAGGTCAATGTGATTTATTGTTGATTTCATATTTAGGAATTGATTTTACCAATAAAGGAAATTTAGTTTATCGTTTATTGGATTGCACATTGACATTTGTGGATGACTTACCTTTCGAAGGACAAACTTTACGATATGATATTTCCATTAATTCTTTTGTGAAAAATGGCGATAACTTATTATTCTTTTTTAGCTACCGATGTTATGTAGAGGATAGATTGGTTTTAAAAATGGATGGCGGTTGTGCTGGATATTTTAGAGATGAAGAATTGGAAAATGGTGCAGGAGTTGTTTATACCGATAAGGAATTAGAAGTCAAACGAAATGCGAAAAAACGATATTTCACTCCTTTATTAAATACCACTAAAACGACTTTCACCAAAGAAGATTTACAACATTTGATAAATGGCGATATGGAAAAATGTTTCGACGACATTTCCTATTATGCCAATGGTCGCAATCCTTCTTTATGTTTGCCTCCTGAAAAAATATTGATGATTGACAGAATTACATCTGTTGATTTGACAGGTGGTGCATATGGCTTGGGGTACATTGTTGCAGAAAAAGATTTGCATCCTGACGATTGGTATTTCCCTTGTCACTTCCGAGATGATGAAGTTTTGGCAGGTTCACTTCAAGCAGAAGGTGGTGGAAATTTATTACGATTCTTTATGTTGATGTTGGGACTTCAACGGTTGACAAAAGATGCTCGTTACCAACCGATTTTTGATTTACCACAAAAAGTACGTTGCCGAAAACAAGTTACTCCTTCAAAGGATACAAAGTTGATTTACAAATTAGAAATCAAAGAAATTGGTTTGATTCCTAATCCATATGTGATTGGTGATTTGGAAATTATTTCAAATGATGTGGTGACCGTTCATTTTGAAAACTTAGGTTTACAATTAAGAGAAAAAACAAATCCTAAATATTTAGAGACAACGTCTGGCGTTGAGATTTCTCCTCGTTCTGAAGGAGCATTGTTAAATGAGTTGGATATTACGACTTTTGCATTGGATGATTTGTCAAAATGTTTTGGGGATGATTTTGCGGTATATGATGGTCGTAAAGTTTCACGTCAGCCAAATACAGATTTACAAGTTATTTCAAGAATTATAAGTGTGGATGGTACGCGTGGAGATTTTTCCAAGTCTTCAAAAATCCATGCAGAATATGATGTACCTGTAAACGCTTGGTACTACGAACAAAATTCTGCGACGACGATGCCCTACTCTATTTTGATGGAAATTGCATTGCAGCCTTGTGGATTGTTGGGTGCGTATTTGGGAAGTACATTGCAATTTGCAGATAAGAATTTATACTTCCGAAACCTGGATGGAAATGGTGAAATGTTTGACTTACCGAATGGAACAGATTTTAGAGGTAAGACAATTACAAATCATGCGGTGTTGACTTCATCCGTTGCATTAGGTGGTACGATTTTACAAAACTACACTTTTGAATGTTCGATTGACGGACATGTTTTTTATAAAGGAAAATCTTCATTTGGATTTTTCCCTGCGGAAGCCTTGGCAACTCAAGTTGGATTGGATGGTGGCAAAATGGTTCAACCATGGTACCTAACAAAACAATTACAACCGCAACAATACATGCAAATCAAATTGGATTCTTTGTATGGAAAAATGAAACTTTACAAAGCTCCTGCTAACAAACCACATTATCGTTTGGCTGAGAATCAGTTGAATTTAATTGACAATTTGATTATTGCAAAAGATGCGGGTGAGCATGGCAAAGGCTATGTGCATGCTACAAAATTTGTGATGCCTTATGAGTGGTTTTATACTTGTCATTTTTATCAAGACCCTGTGATGCCTGGTTCGTTAGGTGTAGAAGCGATTTTGCAAGCGATGCAAGTTTTTGCTTTGCAGCAAGATTTGGGTAAAGATTTTTCTAATCCAAAATTTGTTCAGTTGGCGAATCATGAGACGGTATGGAAATATCGTGGACAGATTTTGACGCATGTTCGAGAGATGCAATTGGAGATTCATATTAAATCGGTTGAGATGCATGGTGGGCAGTTACAGGTGATTGGGGATGCGAGTTTGTGGAATGATGAGGTGAGGATTTATCAGTTGACGGATTTGGCATTGGGGATTGAGGAGGCGTAAAAATGAATTAAAAGAAAGGAAATATCATATTTTAATAATTTTTATTTTTAAAACAAAAAGATGTTTTTAAAACAATTATGTGCATAAATAATTGAGTTTTCTTTAGATATTGTGTTTCTCGTGTAAATAAAATTGAATTTTCTTTACATGAGAGTTGTTTCATGTATGGAAAACAGGGTTTTCTTTACATGAGAATAACTCATTCAAAGATAAATTTTATTCAATTTTTAGCACATGAATCAAAATACAAAATGGAGGTTAGAAAATTTACCTATCAAGTTTGATGTGGAAAATAAAGTAATTCTTAGAAGTTTGCTCAAAGCCCACAAAGCTTTGGCTGAATTAAAAGGAGTGGCTTCAACTATTCCAAATCAAAATATTTTAATCAATACCCTTGGTTTGCAAGAGGCAAAAGATAGTTCTGCTATTGAAAATATTGTCACTACGCACGATGAGTTATACAAATCAGAGATTGATTTTTCTACGATAAAATCGCTGGAAACCAAAGAAGTTCAAAATTATATTACTGCGCTTAAAAGAGGTTTCGCATTGATTTCTGAAAGAGAAATTTTGACCAATAATATGATATTGGAAATTCAGGAACAATTGGAAAAGAACAAAGCAGGATTTAGAAAAGTAGCTGGTACTGCTTTGAAAAATTCAAGTACAGGAGAAGTCATTTACACTCCACCTCAGCATAATGATGAGATTGTTGCTTTGATGTCAAACTTGGAACAGTACATCAACAATCCTGAATTGAGTGATTTTGACCCTTTGGTAAAAATGGCAATCATCCATTTTCAGTTTGAAAGTATCCATCCTTTCTATGATGGAAATGGAAGAACTGGAAGAATTATAAATATTCTTTATTTGATTGTAAATGGTTTGTTGGATTTACCAATTTTATATTTGAGTAGTTATATCATCCGACACAAATCTGATTATTATCAACTTTTGCAAAAGGTAAGAGATACGAATGAATACGAGGATTGGATTTTATATATGATAAAAGGGGTGGAAGAAACATCGAAAGAAACCATCCAACTTATCACCTCTATAAAAGTATTGATGTTAGAAACCAAAAATAATTTACGTAGTAATTATAAATTTTATAGTCAGGATTTACTGAATAATTTATTTAAACATCCTTATACAAAAATTGATTTTGTAATAGATGATTTAGGTGTTTCTAGACCAACTGCTTCAGGTTATTTAAATCAACTTGCGGAAGATGGTTTATTGGAAAAAGAAAGGATTCATAAAACAAATTATTACATCAATCGTCCTTTATTTGATTTATTGAGCAGGCGGTAAGTTTAATTTAGAAATACATTATGAAAAAAATCAAACTCATTTTTAATATATTTTTTTTCATATCTCTACTTTTTCAATCTTGTCAAGGAGTTACGCAAAAGAGCGATTCTTATAATACGAAAGCCATTGAAAAAAATTTAGATGTTGTAGCAAATGAACATATTTCAGTTACCGTAATCAATATAGATACTGTACACGAAGAATCTTCAATCGGCTTAATTGAAGATGTACATACAAAAATTTCTTTTGAAGAAATTAAAAAGGAAGAGTTTCTAAAATATTTTTCTCAAAAAACAGAAAGTGTTGATACAGTTAAAACAATGGTTTCCCGAACGGATACTTCTTTCTTAATTAG
Organism: uncultured Saprospiraceae bacterium; assembly: GCA_937918905.1. Lineage (GTDB taxonomy): Bacteria > Bacteroidota > Bacteroidia > Chitinophagales > Saprospiraceae > CAJQQY01. The sequence continues at coordinate 29,256 of CAKZSH010000278.1, read as the reverse complement.
AATTGAAGAAGAGCATATTGCTTTTAAAACAAATCCAAAAGATGAAAGTGAAGTTTCATCTTACTTAGGATGGCTTAGAGCGATTGATTACCACATTATTAATACCAATTATTATGGTGGTGCTCACTATTCCGAAACTATTTTAATGAATGGTATCAATGGAGATAAATATCCACTTAACGCTAATTCTGATTTTGGGTTTAATCGTTTTGAAGTATCTCCTAATCAGAAATATATTTTTCTAAGCTTAGATAATTTATTTGCTGATGATAGTTATATTTTAATTAAAAAAGTTGAACAGCAAGATGGAATCTATACTTTAAAAGATTATACTGATTATAGTGCGCAAGAGGATTGGATGATTCAGAAAATGGCTTGGGTGGATGATGAATCGTTTGTTTTGAAGATTATTTATAATGGTAGAAATTTTAATATGGAAGATGATTATGAGGATACGGAGGAGAGTAATATGAGGGGGAAGATTGGTTTTTTGAAGGGGGTGATTGAGTAAGTTTCTACGATTTGACGTGTTTATTTTTCAACGTAGAGACGGGGAAGCGCAGAGTTTTTTCGTATCCGTGTTTTGTTTTTTTATAAAAAAAACATACACGTTAGTGTAAAAAACTCAGCGTCTCCCCGCCTCTGCGTTGAAAAATAAACACGCAACAAAAAACGATTTCTCAATAATTAAACATACTATAAAATGAAACCTACACAAGACGAATTAAACGACCTTGCATCTATAATTATAGGTGCAGCAATCGAAGTTCATAAACTAACGGGACCAGGATTATTAGAATCCGTTTATGAAGCTTGCTTGATGGAAGAATTAAGGATGAGAGGATTAAAAGCGGAGCAACAAGTGAAACTACCAATTTTTTATAAAGGAAAGAAATTAGAAAAATATTACATAGTCGATATACTTGTAGAAGATGAAATAATTCTTGAATTAAAATGTATACAAGAAATATTTCCTATTCATGAAGCACAAGTTGTTACTTATTTAAAATTAGGAAATAAGCGACTCGGTTACTTAATGAATTTTAATGTCACTCAAATGCTTCGGGGTGTCAAACGAAAAGTCAATAACTTTTGAAAATCTTTTGGCGTGAATATTTTTCAACGCAGAGGCGGGGAGACGCTGAGTTTTTTTTTGCATACGTATTTTGTTTTTTATAAAAAAACATACACATTAATGTAAAAAACTCTGCGCCTCCGCGCCTCTGCGTTTAAAAATATTCACGTTAGTAAAAAATACAAACATGAAATACAACGGTACACCACAACAACTTTTCTGGAAAGGTTCCCCAAGAGACATCGTCTTCACCCCAGAAGAAATTCAAGAAAAACTTTCCAATACGGAAAAGCCTTGTTACATCATGCAAGACTTCCGAGGAAGAATCGGCGCAAGTAACGACGGCGAATTAGTCTCACAAGGAAGAGGACTCCAAGTCTTAGCCATGGCGAATCCCATGACCGCTTCCCAACTCGGCGACCCAACCTTCCAAGAAGACTACAACCTCAAATACTCCTACAAAACAGGAGCAATGGCCAACGGAATCGCATCCGAAGAATTGGTCATCGCAATTGGAAAAGCAGGATTCTTAGGTTCGTTCGGAGCAGCAGGTTTAGTTCCAACAAGAGTTTTACAAGCCATAGAAAAAATACAAGGAGCATTACCAACACAGTCGTATGCATTCAATTTAATCCATAGTCCAAACGAACCTGCGCTTGAAGAAGGAGCAGTAAAATTATTTTTGGAAAAAGGAGTTCATGTCGTGGAAGCATCTGCATTTTTAGCATTGACAGAAAATATCGTTCATTATAGAGTCGCAGGATTAAGTCAAGATGCAGAAGGAAATGTCATTACTAAAAACAAAGTTATTGCAAAAATATCTCGAAAGGAAGTTGCTGCACATTTTATGCAACCAGCACCTGAGCGATTTTTAAATGCACTTTTAGAAAAAGGAAAAATTACAGCAGCGCAAGCGCAATTAGCATCCCGAGTTTCGATGGCAGATGATATTACGGTAGAAGCTGATTCAGGAGGGCATACGGATAATCGACCATTGGTCGCATTATTATCTACCATTATTCAGTTGCGAGATGAATATCAAGCGAAGTATAATTTTGAGAAAAAAATCAGAGTTGGTGCAGCAGGAGGAATTTCAACACCTGCCTCTGCGTTGGGTGCATTTATGATGGGTGCAGCATTTGTAGTGACTGGTTCTGTGAATCAGGCTTGTACAGAAGCAGGAACCTCGGAACACGTGCGTAAATTGTTACAAACTGTTGCCTCTACCGATGTGATGATGGCTCCAGCTTCCGATATGTTTGAAATGGGCGTAGAATTACAAGTACTAAAAAGAGGGACTCTCTTTGCTCCTCGTGCCAAAAAATTATACGAATATTATAAACATTATAATTCCATTGACGAAATCCCTGCAGACGAACGGGCAAAATTAGAAAAGCAAATTTTCAAAAAACCATTAGAAGAAATCTGGCAAGGTTGTATTGAGTTTTTCGAAAAAAGAGATCCTGAACAAATTGAACGTGCGCAAGGAAATCCAAAACGTAAGATGGCTTTGATTTTCCGATGGTACTTAGGATTGTCTTCTAACTGGGCAAATGCAGGTACGGAAGGTCGTGCTCAAGATTATCAAATTTGGTGTGGCCCTTCGATGGGTGCATTTAATGATTGGGTGAAAGGTAGTTACCTCGAAGATTATAACAATAGACATGCGGCGGATGTGGCGGAGCAGATTATGCAGGGTGCGGCTTATTTGTATCGGGTGCAGGCATTGAAAATGCAAGGAGTGGAGTTTCCGATTGAGGTGGAGAACTTTGCGTTAAAAGGAAAAGGAATACTCGTTTAACAAATTGGAAGTGCATTAGGGAGTGTTCATGAATGTGTGTCTTTGATCTTGTTTTTCTTAGCCGTCGGATGTAAATCCGATGGCTAAGAAAAAAATCCACAGATTCAGATGATTTGCCACAAAGTCTTAACCTTCTTTGTAGCTTTGTGGCAAAAATTAAGATAGCCTTACGTTTGGGGCACCTTCAACGAATACTACAATTCTTTTTTTACTTTCTAACATTATTAAATTCTTTTATACTTTATCCATATTCGTTTAATTTTATAACAATATATTTACATCATTATTTTGACATCATCTTCTGGAATTTTAAAACCTCTTATTAAATTCGGTATAAGATTTAAGAAGTTTTTCGAAAAATCGGTAACTCGACCTTTCACTAGTATTCGACATACTTCACAAATCTTAAATCCATCTTCCCTTTTTCCCTTTTTCAAATCCCTTCCGATTAATCTAAAACCAATTTATAACTAGGATCATCCAAAACATTTACATCAATAATTGCCTCAGCATTTTGCAATAGTCTTTGACAATCTTTACTCAAATGTTTTAAGTGAACTTTCTTTCCTACTTTTTGATAACGTTCTGTAATTCTATTCAAAGCTTCTATTGCAGACATATCCACTACCCTACTTTCCACAAAGTCAATTACGATTTCATCAGGGTCATTTAGTACATCAAATTTTTCATTAAAAACGGTAACCGATCCAAAAAATAACGGGCCATAGATTTCATAATGTTTCACACCATTTTCATCAATTCTTTTTCTTGCACGAATTCTCTTAGCATTATCCCAAGCAAAAACCAATGCTGAAATAATAACTCCAATAATTACCGCCAAAGCTAAATTATGTAAAACTGCTGTTACAAGTGTTACCAAAACCATCACTAAAATATCCGACTTAGGCATTTTGTTAAATGTCTTTAAACTCGCCCATTCGAATGTTCCTATCGCAACCATAATCATCAACCCTGTCAATGCAGCCATTGGCATTTGCTCAATCAAACTTGCACCAAACATGATAAACATTAACAACATCACCGCAGCCACAATTCCAGATAATCGTGCCCGTGCTCCTGAAGAGATATTAATCAAACTCTGACCGATCATTGCACAACCTCCCATTCCAGAAAATAATCCAGACAAAACATTAGCAATACCTTGTGCTACTGCTTCTCTATTTCCCTGGCCTCGTGTTTCTGTAATCTCATCAATGATATTCAATGTCAACAAACTTTCAATCAATCCTACCCCAGCCATGATTGCTGCATATGGAAAAATCAAAACAAAGGTCTCTAAAGTAAATGGCACCATCGGAATATGGAATGGTGGAAACCCGCCAGAGATTTTTGCAATATCTCCTACTGACTTTGTTTCTAATCCAAAAAACAATACAATTCCAAAAATGGTTAAAATCGCAACTAAAGAAGACGGAACCAATTTTGTCAACTTTGGCAATCCCCATATAATCAACATCGTCAATAACACTAATCCTCCAAACATATATAAATCTGTTCCTGCTAACCAACTTCCGCTTCCATCTTGAAACTGAACCAACTGCGACATAAAAATCACAATCGCCAATCCATTTACAAAACCAAAAATCACAGGATGCGGCACCAACCTCATCAATTTTCCTAGTTTCAAAAATCCAGCAGTCATCTGAAGGATTCCAGCTAACACTACAGTTGCAAAAATATACTCTGCTCCATGCGAAAGTGCCAATGCTGCAATTACAACTGCAACCGCTCCTGTCGCTCCCGAAATCATTCCAGGTCGTCCTCCTAAAATCGAAGTCACTAAGCCCATCATAAATGCGGCGTACAACCCAATCAAAGGATCAAGTCCTGCAATCATTGCAAATGCTACTGCCTCGGGTATCAAAGCAAGAGCTACAGTTAGTCCTGACAAAATCTCGGTTTTGTAGTCTACTTTTTGTGATAAATCAAATAGGTTAAAATACTTTTTCATTGTAATCTGACATAAATAGGTAATTCGCTTTGGAAAGTATTATTTCCAAAACGAGAAATAAAAAATATAGGATGCTTTGATTTTACTTAGTATAAAGTCTAGGTAAGTTGATTATAAGCTGTTTCTAAAAACAAGAGACAAAAGTAGGTTATTTCTTAACCAAATTCCATTTTTTTCAATTTTCCATATTTCTCAAAAACAAATATAAATTTGTAAAAAATAGATAAAATGAAACATTTTAAAATTTAAAATTAAAAAAATCCCCAAATGCCGAACTATAAACTGCCGAATCAAATTTAACAGATTCTAATTTTTTTAATATTTTTTCAAAAAAGAAAAGTTGTTTAACCAGTTTAAGATTAAAGGGGCTTCTCATAAAAAAAATCTATCATAGCCTTTATACTTCGAACGACAACACTAATTTTGAACAGGTATCTAAGATTCGAAGGAATTCATAAAAAAGGTTCAAGGTGAATTGATGTGGTTTATTCAAATAGTTATTAACTGAAGTTACGCACAAAATATATTGAGTATTGAACGCTGAGTGGCTGAGACACAGAGTTGGTTGAATAATAAATAGGAGCCGCAGAGTATTTTTCCCCGCTGCGGCAGGCAGGTTTGAAAAATAGAAGCAGAGTTCGCAAAGCCTTTTTATCAAGAACACTTTGAATCTCTGCATCTCAGCTCATTTTTATTTTAATAAAAATCCTCTGCGACCTCAATAAGTTATTCGACCAACTCTGTGTCTCAGCGACTCAGCGTTCAATACTCAATATATTTTCGAAACTAGATTATTATATTTTTTGCGTAACATCAGTTAATGAATAATTATTTCTTCTTAATTATTCATTAACCACAGGTCTTTCGATTTTTACGGTGGAGAGTATTCCAATTCCGATTACAAAATAGAGGATCAAAAATAATACGCTAATTCTCATCCCGTACATTTCCCCTAAAAAACCAAAAATAAAAGTCCCTAGTACGATTCCAGTTTTTTCTAAAACATCAAAGAAGCTAAAGAAAGAAGCGGTATCAGGAGTGTCTTCTGGAATTAATTTAGAGTAAGTTGATCTTGAAAGTGATTGAATTCCACCCATCACTAAACCTACCACTCCAGCCAAAACAAAAAATTGTGTTTCTTTTGTTACAAAATATGCTGCTACGCAAATGCCAATCCAAATAAAAAGCATAATTAAAATAGAAAATTTATTTCCCAACCAACCTGAAAGTTTTGCAAAGAAATAAGCTCCTACAATTCCAATCAGTTGAATGATTAAAACTGTTGCGATTAATTTTCCTGTATCCATTTTTAATTCATCTTCTGCAAAAATAGTTGCCAACATCATCACCGTCATTACTCCTGAAATATAAAAAAAGTAGGAAGTTAAAAATCGTTTTGTATTCGGCATATGTTTTAGTTCGCCCCATACTTTTTGAATTTCTAAATATCCTTTTTTCAAAACGCCTGAAGTAACAGGTCGTGGTCGATCTTTAGGCAATCGGTTAAAAGGAATTTGAGCAAAACCAATCCACCAAATTCCTACTGAAACAAATGCTAATTGAGAACCAAATCCTGGAGAAAAACCAAGTGCTTCTTCATTTAAAATAACAGCAAGGTTAGCAGCTAATAACAATACACTTCCAATGTACCCCATCGAGAATCCTTTGGCACTTACACTATCCACATTTTTTTCAGAAGCAATAAGTGGTAAGTAGGAATTATAAAATACTTGACCTCCTGCAAATCCGATCAATGCTAAAATAAATCCAATAACCCCAATCATTAAAGTAGAAGTACCTGTAAAAAAATACAATGCCATACATGACAAGGAACCTAATAATGTAAATCGTTTCATGAAGTACATTTTTCGCCCAGTATAATCAGCTACACCTGTAAGCAAGGGAAGTGCCGAAGCAATCATTAAATATCCAAACGAAACACAGTAAGAAAAGAGGGTTGAGTTTTTTAAAGTCATTCCTAAAAACTGAATATTTTTAGAAATTAATTCTCCCGTATCAGGATCGTAGGTATTGGTCACTCCATTAAAGTAAGCTGGAAAAATAGCAGCCGTAATTACTAACGCATATGCAGAATTGGCCCAGTCAAACATGGCCCAGCCATTTATGATTTTTTTATCATCAATAGGAAAATTTTCAAGGGGTGAGTTATCGTCTAAAGGGCTATCTAAAATTTCTTCTGTCTTACTCATGGTTTTTTCGTTTATTTCTTTCGTCCAAGATAGAGAAATATCTCAAATTACTAGAAATTATTATCTTTATTGTGGGAGGGAAATTTTATGTAACACTTTGAGAAAATGTACGTCATAATTAGCGACATTAATAATTTATACTAACCAAAAATTAATAAAATGAATATTGCCATTCTTTCTCGAGGCCCAGGGTTATATTCTACCCAAAGTTTATTGCATACAGGTTTGCGTAGAGGACATCATGTTAGGGTGTTGGATCATATGCGTTGCAATATTGTCATTGAAAAAGATACTCCAATCATTTATTATGGAAATCAAGTTTTGACAAATATTGATGCTATCATTCCTCGAATAGGGGCTTCTGTTACATTTTATGGAACTGCAATTATTAGACAGTTTGAGTTGATGGGCGTTTATACGGCAACTAATTCAGATGCGCTTTTGCGTTCCCGTGATAAATTACGATGTTTGCAATTATTATCAACTGCAGGTTTGGGAATGCCCAAAACTGCATTTTCAGATCACTCAGGAAGTTCAGAGGATTTGATTAGAGCAGTAGGAGGATGTCCGATTGTTATAAAATTATTATCAGGTACTCATGGAATGGGAGTAGTTTTGGCAGCGACAAAACAAGAGGCGGTTTCAGTAATTGATGCATTCAGTAGTTTGAAAGAACGGGTGATGGTTCAAGAATTTATCAAAGAAGCAAGTGGTACAGATATACGTGCGTTTGTTGTTGACGGCCAAGTGGTAGCAGCCATGAAACGACGGGCACAGCCTGGCGAATTTCGATCTAACCTACATCGAGGGGCAACTGCAATTGCAATTAAATTAACTGCAGAAGAAGAAAGAACTGCATTGGAAGCAGCAAGAATTTTAGGTTTAAAAGTAGCTGGTGTTGATATGCTGCCATCTGATCGAGGACCTTTGGTTTTGGAAGTGAATCCTTCTCCTGGTCTAGAAGGGATTTCAAAAACAACTGGTGTCAATGTTGCTGCAAAAATTATAGAATCAATTGAGAAAGATTTGGGAGGGGAAACCTCCACGAATATAGCTGTATAGTAAATTTTGAATTTTGAATGGTGAATTTTGAATGAATGAAAAATTTTGAATCACCATTTTTTTGGCACATTCAAAATTCAAAATTATTTATTCAAAATTAATTATGGACGATAATTTTATTTTAAACAAAAAGAAAATCAACCTCGGGCAAAATGACAATGTTCAACTTCATGTTGCCCGCCTACCTTCAGGAACAGTCATTAATTTAAGGCTACAAGTTTTTCGAAGTAAAAATCCAGGCCCTACCTTATTGGTCATGGGAGGAGTACACGGTGATGAAATCAATGGTGTAGAAATCGTACGTCGAATGGTGGAACAAAAACTTTTTCATAATTTGGAAAAGGGGAGTGTCATCGCAATTCCATTGTTAAATGTTTATGGTTTTATCAACTTCTCACGGGATGCCTCAGAAGGTAAAGATGTCAATCGAACTTTCCCTGGTTCGACAAAAGGATCGCTTGCTTCAAGAGTGGCCTCTGCATTGACCAAAAATGTCTTACCTCTTGTCGATATTGGATTAGATTTTCATACAGGAGGGAGCGCAAGATATAATTTTCCACAAGTACGATATTCTAAAAGACATGCTGAAAGCGTAGAATTAGCAAGAGCATTTGCGCCTCCATATTTAGTGGAAAAACCTGATATTGATAAGTCACTTCGAAAAGTGATGGTCAATCAAGATAAACCTCTTTTAGTTTTTGAAGGAGGAGAATCACTTCGCTATGACGGCTTCTCAATCGAAAACGGAATAGCAGGGACTAAACGAATCATGAAGCATCTCGGAATGATAAAAGATGCTCCTGAGCCTACTCGTAAAACTATTGTTTTTCAAAAATCAAGTTGGGTACGAGCTGCACATTCTGGACTGTTTCGATGGATCCAACATTCAGGGGCAAAGGTCAGTAAAGGTGAACCGCTAGGATTTCTCAATGATCCTTATGGCGAAAATAAAGCAACTGTTATTGCTAACCAAGATGGCTACATCATTGGTCATAATAACGCTCCAGTCGTAAGTGCGGGTGACGCACTTTTTCATATCGGCTATCTCGCAAAAGAGCTTTAATTATTGGGAAGAAGAGAAAAAGGGAAGACGGATTTAAGATTTGAGATTTGTCGAAGATTTGTGATTATTTCATCAAAATTATTCGATACACTTCTCAAATCGTAAATCCGTCTTCCCTTTTTCCCTTCCTTTAACCTTTCACAAGTTTATTCTTTTAAAGTCATCTTACCACTATCTGGATATTTTATTTTTTATAAAAAGTAATTATTCACATTGGCTGTACACGAGTCAAGGTTTGACTTCTCAAGTCAAGCCTTGACTTATACCGAATTTAATAAAATATGTCGTGTATATTGAATTATCTTTCGCCGATACTCTTCGAAAAAGCCTCGTGATAGCTAGGCTATCCCTGCGTTTTTTGCCTCGATTATCGACAAAATCTAATTCAATATACACGACACCTCTTATTAAATTCGGTATTATAAGAACATCAATATAAGTCAAGCCTTGACTTCTGTTGAGTTTTCATAAGTCAGGTGTTGAGTTCTCATAAGTCAGGTGTTGAGTTCTCATAAGTCAGGGCTTGACTTTTCAAGTCAAACCCTGACTCGTGTGTTTTAAAAAATAAAAGTAAGGCAACTTTGAACTCTTTTTCAGCATCAATAAAGTGAAAATGTAAGTAATTAATTTCGCCACTAAACATCTTGAGGCGGACAATCAAAAATAGATTTACAAAAACAACGACCAAACAGAGAACGTTATAATATCGAAAACAAATGGAGAAAGAGGAAGAAAGGAAATGTAAATGATTTGTTATAAAGAGTAATACATTAGGTTTTTTCATAGCTAAAGGTAGGAGTGTTTGAGCGTGCTCCTACCTGTTTTTTTTCTTATCGAACAATTTTGAAATCTTCAAAATTTTTATTCTCCATCTCAGAAATTTCTACTTGATCCACTCTTGAAAGTTCAGAACCTTGATGACACCATTTGACAAAAAGGTTTAATATTTTTTCATCACCTTCTGCTTCTACGTACACTTCTCCACTTGGAAGATTTTTAACGATACCTTTGATGCCTAGTTCATTCGCTTTTCGTTGAGTACTCGCTCGAAACCATACGCCTTGAACTTTTCCACTTATTTTTATTTTTAGACATTTCATTTTTTTATTTTTTACAAAAACAAAAAAACGCTTCACGGTTATGTGAAACGTTTATATTTTATGAACTATTGATTCCTAATTAGTTGATCTAATCACGAATTACAAATCACTAGTCAAGAATTTTCTTTAACTGAAATTTTCACGCCAAGCCAAAACTCCACCCAAGACATTTCTTACATTCTTAAATCCAGCTGCTTGGAACAACTGTTGAGCCATTCCACTACGTGCCCCTGATCGACAATGAATAATAATTTCATCCTCTTTATGATCTTCGAAATCAGGAATGGCATTCATCACATTGCCCACAGGAAGAAGTTTTGCACCTAAGTTAAACTCTTCATACTCGTGTGGTTCTCTTACATCGATAAAGATAAATTCTTCTCCCTTATCTAATTTTTCTTTAAGTTCGGTTACTGTAATATCCATATTATGTTTTTTATTTAAATTTAGGAAGTGAGATTTGAGTATTGAGTATTTCGAAAATATTTAAATCCTTGTTTTCAAAATTATAGAAAATCCCAATACTCAATACCCACGTCAAATATCTATTTTACTAAAATAAGTTTATGATTAAAAACTTCCTTAGTTTTATTATTTACGATTTTTAAAAAATAAATTCCGTTATCTAAGTTACTCATATTCAGTTGATTAGAAAGAGTTTGCGTGCCCATAGATCTTCCAACTGCATCAAAAATAGTATAATTAAATTGACTATAATTGCCATTTTCGATTTCAATATTCACGAATCCATAAGAAGGATTTGGATAAATTTTAAAATGAGTTTGAGCAGCGACATCTTTTGTAGAAGAACTCTCTTCGGGTAGGCCCTCACCTACAACAGGGCGAATCATCAAAGAGCCAATCAAGGACGGATTGACCGATAAAACTTCAGTCCATTGTGCTCCTGAACCAAATGCATCAAAAGATACATTGGCCATTCCATTCGGGTTATTTTTATCAACACCTATCGCAATACATTCATTCAAGTTACATTGAGAAACTTGTTGCCAGCCTACATAAAATTTTCCTACAGGGATAGCCAAAGGCGTTCGCTCTCCTGAAATGATATCCTTTAAAACATATGTTGTAAAACCATTTAACGAATCTCGATAGCTATCAATGTACAATGGTTTTTGTAAAATTCCATCATACTCAGGAGTGTCGTCCAATTCTCCAACCCAAACTCTCAAATTAAATAATTGATTATCTGTGTTGACTTTGATATGTGGAAAATGAAGTTGTACCGCTTTAAGTGTATCTGGTACATTGGAATGAAATTCCATTGCGATCTGCACATTATTTTTAGTCGCTTCAAATCCTCCTTCGGCAGTACCATCATCGTAAGCAAAATAATTATCAAAAATAGTAGAACGTGTAACTACATTGTTATCTCCGACAATAGGATTGATATTGGGATTTTCGCCACTTACTGTGATCGAGTAAGTTTTTTCAAATTCTAGGTATTTTAAATTGGAAGAAAATCCACTTATTCCATTTTCAAAAGTAGGATATGAATCTGCTGGTTTTACTGGAAAAATATCTTGAAGCCGACCTGGGGAAAGGTTTCCTGCGCTTGCAAATATTTTAATATCATCCATTAATACAGTACCCGTCTCTAATTCAATAAGTTCAACTTCTGTATTGGAAAGTGCCCTGTCCACATTATCATGACTGAAAAGATGGACTTCATTAAATGTAGCATCTTCAGGAATCTCTCTATTTATATCTGCTGTAAAATGCCACCAAGGCATACTCGTATAATTTTTCAATATAGGATTAGGGACTTGTGTAAATGCTCCATCGGGAAGAAAAGGACTGCCCGTAATATTATCACTCAACCGTACATAATCCAAATGCCAATGATCAACATTACCACTTCGATTAGAAAAGTTTCTAAACCTAAATTGGAATCCTTTAAATAGATATTGACTTAGATTAATATGGTAAGAGAAAAATGTAAACTCATCGGAAGGAAGATTTTCATATTTGAAAGTATCCATCAATACCCATTCGTTATTAAAATTTTTAAATTCTAATACCAAAGAATCATTTCCTGCAGGTGCTTCGCCGAGTCCTTCTGGTTGTACATAAAAACTCAAATAAACATTGCTAGCTGAAGTAAATCCACTCAAATCCAAATAAGCAGAAGTCAAATCATCCGACGCTCCGAAGCCTCCACCATGTGGCGCACCTACTCGATTTAATCCATCAAATGTAGCTACTCCAACAGATACAGGATCAATTGCCATAGTATTATTTACAAAAACATCTTCATTGAGCCAGTTGTTATTTGGTCGTGGCCCTTCATATGAAAAGTCATCCATAAATGGAATGTCAATAGTATCTTGACTAATCACTATAGGAATTTCATAAGTATCGCACACACAGAAATCATCACATATTTCAAAGGTCACTACATCGGTTCCTCCAAATCTCGTTGCTTCATAAAAAATACAATCTCCAAAAGGAAAAGCAGTACCTAGCTGAGGATTATTTCCCAAAACAGTAGCACTAATAAAGTCACCAGGTAAAGTGGTTGCATCTACACAAACGGTGATGGTGTCTTCAGCATTGATGGTTGTTGGAGTTAATGTAATTGTATTGTTAGGTCGATGAACATAAAATGGATAAATCGTTGTATCACAAACAGGAGGAGTACTACCGTTGCATATTTCGATATAGATACTATCAATCCCAAATCCTACTGCAGCATTGGCCACATAAGTCATACAAGTAGAATCCAAAGTAGCTGTACCGAAGGCGATGTTTCCTTGATTTAAAATATTGATACTACCGTTAGCACCCAAACCAGTAGTATCACTACAGATTTCAAAAGAGTTAGTTTCCTCTACACAATTACCTAATTGAACAAAAGGATCTCTAGTCACAGCACTCAAGTTGAGGTTGGCCATTCGCTTTTGCAACATCTTTTGGATCTGTTGTTGCTTTTCTGCGTGGAGCTTTTGAAGAATTGGATTATGGGTAAGCGGTACTTCGTTGATTTGTGCCTGCGAAAAGGTTGCTGTAATAATAAAAATTACAATCGCGTAAATTCGTTGCATAGTCATTTTTTATTTAGCCAAAAACTTAAAAAAACTTTAAGTATTAAGGTTTTATTTTTATCAATACTAACTCAATATATTGATGATTTTCTTTTGGAAAAACGTATAATTTATGGCTTTGTTGCTGTGGTCGTTGATTTAAAGGAGTTGTGTTTATTTGATTCGCAAAATGTTAGCTTTTTGACAAAAAGGTAGGTGGATTTAAGATTCAAGATTATGGATTAAGGATTCAGGATTTTTCGTCCACATCCATAATCCTTAATCCATAGTCTTGAATCATTAAAATTCTTCATTTTCTTCCTCTTCATTTTCTTCATTTTCTTCTTCCTCTTGTGGCTTTTCAGGAGCATCATCTCTTGGGGCTTCTAGTTCATTTTCCTCACAACCGTCAGGTATATTTTGCATGATCTTAATTTTTACTTGACTCCCAAATCGAATAGAAGAACCCGCAGCAGGATCTTGCCACCAAACGTATGCAGTACTTTTATCAGAGGTAGTAGCATCTCTAATAATATTCTCATTGAGACTTAAATTTTCAAGAATCAATTGTGCTTCAGAAGTTGTTTTACAAACCAAATTAGGAACTTTAGTTTGACCGTAACCTTTTTCAGAAATAATTAATGTCAATTTACTTCCAGCTGGCACCTTCTCCATACTTCCATCTTTTAATTGATCTAAGATGGATTTTTCTTTATAGTTAATATCTAACAATGTTCCTTCTGCTACTCTGGTATCCATCTCCAGTCTATGGTTATAAACAACATCCAGGCTTTTTAAATTTTTAATGAACAGCTTAGCTTCATCATTAAATTCAGGTAACTGTACCATTTGAATTCCTTTACGAATAACAGTAAGGTATACCGTTCTTTTTTCCTTGATTAAACTTTCAGCCACAGGATGTTGGTCAGTAATAGTGAGTGGAGCTAATCCTTGTTGGTAGGCAGAATCTACGACGATTACAAATCCTTTTTTCTTAGCAATATCCTTTATTTCCAATAGATTTTTTCCTACATAATTAGGCATGTGCAATGCTTCGCCATGATCGGTATAGCACTTGAGCCAAGTGGTAGTCATCAAAAATAAAAGGAATAGCATACCCATGATACCTGCAAAATTTTTAAGAAAAATTTTACTTGAACCAAAGGAGAATACTTCGAGTGCGAAGTGTTTGATTTTTGACCATATTTTACTGAAGGTGCTTTCCATAATTAATTGGATTCTTTTAATTCGCCGCAAATTTAAGTTTTTGAACGGAGAAAATGTTTTTTAGTGCTAAAAACTAAGTGATGAGTGATGAGTTTTCTAGGTTCTTTATTGGTTTTTTATTTAAAAATAGAAAATACAGACTACATTTAACCTTCAATTCGAGTATTTGTAAGTGATTATAGAGTATTCGTGAATTGATATTGTATTATTCAGGTTCGAAAAATTACAATTATTCGAAAAAAACTCCTCGCTTAAAACTCATAATTCATCATCAAAAAAAACTCGTGAATAAAGAAATCCTCCGACTTGCCATTCCCAATATTATAAGTAATATTTCCATCCCATTGTTAAGTACTGTGGATACGATGCTAATGGGAAGGCTGTCTGAAATGCATATTGGAGCAGTTGGAGTGGGCGCTATGATTTTTAATTTTATCTATTGGAATTTTGGATTTTTGAGAATGGGGACAACAGGAATTACTGCTCAGGCTTTTGGGAAAAAAGATGAACATGATATCATGCAAACTTTGAGTCGAGCAATATTAATTGCGATCATAATTGCAATTGGAATTATGTTCCTTCAAGTTCCTTTTGGCGAAATGAGTTTTTACCTCATGAATATTTCCGAAGGACAATACCATTTGGTTGAAGAATATTTTTATATCCGTATTTGGGCAGCACCTGCAACCTTGGGGTTGTTTGCGATGATGGGATGGTTTTTTGGAATGCAAAATGCCATCTTTCCTTTGATTATCACCGTTTTTGTGAATCTTGTAAATATATTGTTAAGCTATATTTTGGTAAAAGTATATCACTTTGATGTTGCTGGTGTAGCTTGGGGAACGGTGATTTCACAATATGCAGGTATCGTGTTAGCCTTTGTTTTATTTTATAGAAAATACAAAACGTATCTCACTCATTTTAATCAAAAGGCAATGATGGAAATGCAGGCGTTAAAACAATATTTAACAATCAATCGAGATATTTTTATACGAACGTTTTGCCTCACATTTGCCTTTGGATTTTTTTACAGTCAATCCTCCAATGCAGGAGAAACGGTATTGGCTGCGAATGTTATTTTACTACAATTTTTAAATTGGATGTCGTATGGTGTAGATGGATTTGCATATGCGAGTGAAAGTTTGGTAGGGAAATATTATGGTGCGAAAGATAAGTTAAATTTAAATAAAGCGATTCGTTTGTCATTTGTGTGGGGAATGATTTTAGCTGTTGGGTTTAGTCTGATTTATTGGGGATTTGGAGGAGTATTGTTAGAAATGTTTACAGATCAAGAAGAAGTGATTGCGATGAGTTTACCGTTTTTGTTTTGGATGGTTTTGTTTCCTTTGTTGAGCACACCATGTTATATTTGGGATGGGATTTATATAGGGATGACTGCCTCTAAAGCTATGCGAGACACCATGCTTCTTGCGCTCACCGTATATTTATTGTTTTATTTTTTATTGGAAAATAAATATGGAAATCATGGACTGTGGGCTGCATTATTAATTTTTATGGTGGCTCGTGGATTGATACAATGGTTTTATTTTAATTGGAAAATAAAAAAGGGACAGGCTATTTCTTAATAAAAAGAAATGCCTGTTTACCTGCCATTGTTAGTGATTATCTTTAGAAGTTATTTTTCTTGCGGTTAAAACCCGCAGCTACGTGTTACGTGTCGAACGTGTCGAATAATTTTGAAATTAAAACGATTGCTTGTTTAAAATTTCTAAAAATGGTTGTGGAGCTTTATATCCTTTGATGATATTTTGTCGGTTTAAATTAGTATCTAAAACGACGAATGAAGGGTAACTAGCATTTTGATTTAACAACTTATAAGCAAGTCCATGAATGCCACGTCTGCCACTCGGTATAAATTCATATTTCTTTCCTTTAAAAGTCATTGGTGCTCGTTGTTCGGCATTAAACTTTACAGCGTAGAAATTTTCATTCATATATTTAATCACTTCAGGATTTGTAAAAGTTTTTTGATCCATTACTTTGCACCAACCACACCAGTCTGTGTAAAAATCAATGAAGAATTTTTTCTCTGATTTTTGGTTCGCTTGGATTGCTTCTTCAAGTGTGTACCATTTGATTTCAGTACTACTGATTTCAACTTCGTTAGGTGAATAATTAAAGGCAACTATGGATAAAGCTAGCAGACTTGAAAATGTAAAAAGGATAATTTTTTTCATGATAAAATATTTTTTGAGTGAAGGAAAAATTTGATTTGAGATTGTGAGTATTGAGATTTTCAACATCTTTTGAAAACCTTAATAATTTAATGCACTCGTCTCATATCCAATGTTGTACGATACAAAAGTAGAGGCAAAAACTACGAGTTAAAAGAAAAATGGGATGGATAAAAGAGGTAGAATGGAGTTGAAAAAGGGACTAGGCCCGGAAGGGAATATCGAATATCGAATACCGAACAAGGAATGTTGAAGTTTGTCGAATAACATTGATTTTACTTATCACAAGTATTCGAAAGACTTCGAAATTCCTTGTTCAGTATTCGATATTCCCACCGGGACTAGACCCCTTCTTGAAATGCCCGTTTTGCAAGGGTTTGTGCTTCTTTTCGATTAGAAGCTCCAATTTTTGAATATATTTTATTGATGTGAGTTTTGACGGTGCTCAATTCTACAAATAGAGAACTGGCAATCTCTTTATTAGATTTTCCTTCGCTGATTAACTGTAGAATCTCAGTTTCTTTTTGAGTCAAAAGATCGGTCAAAGGAAGTGCTTTTGGAGCAGAAGAAGGAGGAGTTTTGATAGGTTGATTTTGAAGGGCTTGGAGCTTTTGAGTGACTTGAGTTAATTTCCATAGTAACCCCAAAATGCTGAAAGCCATTAAAGCTAAAAGTGCTTTCATCCAAGAAGGAGCAGAGGCTTCCTCATTGGCATAATATCTAATTTTAAGCAGATAATTTTTAGTGTAAATAGAATTAGGTAATTCGGATTTTAAACGTTTACCAAAGTTTTCATAAAACTCAGGATTGCGATCAAAATATTCATCAAAATCAGTATTATTAATAGCTGCCAATGCCACCAATGTACTACTACATGTATCCGTGAAATTTTTTAAATCGGTATGAAATTTATCTTCGGTAAATTTAAGTTCAGTTGGAAATTTGATTCGATGAAAATAAAAACTAGGAAAAACAATTCCCGCCAAATTATGCATTAAATGATTGTCTTTATTTCCTTGGATTTGATAAGAACCAAATGGGGCAGAAGAATTGTTGTCAGCATTAATTGTAATATGATCGCCTTCTTGTAACAATACATGTACAAAATTATGATCTTCACCTCCTACATACAAACACGCATCATATTCATCGTTTTGTTTTTTCATCAAATACAAACGGTAGTATCGTTTTTCCTTAGGTAAGTTATTTCCTTTTAATTCAAAACTGCCATCACTATTGATGGGTGCAGTTTCTAAAATCATATCTGGACTGGTACGATAGTAATCGCTTAATTTTTTTACTGCCGCTAAAAATATTTTAGGTTGCCATTCCTCATTGATATTGACTTTGCCTTTGATGGAATATTCGGCAAGAAGGGAAGTAGTGAAGAAAAGTAAAATAAAAATTAAAGTAGTTCGTAGCGACATAGATATATTTTTTTGAGACCGCTTTGCTGTCAGAGGTTAAATCTTTGCCTCTGACAGCGAAGCGGTCTCTTTTTTAATTTTTAAAATTCGTTATTTTTTACTAAATAAATGAGATAATGTTGAGTAAAGTTGAATAATAATGGGAATTTTGTCAACTAGTATTTTGTTTGAAAAAAAACGACTACGCCTTGTATCACGGTTTTGACCGTGACACAGTAGGAAATTCTAAAAAAACACTCATGTCAAAATTAGCACTACGATTAATTAGAAAAGAGAAGCGCGAAAGAAACGGAAAATTAGATTTAGGTAAATGTGGATTATCTGAATTGCCAGAGGAGTTATTTGACTTGGTTTGGTTGGAAGAATTGATCTTGAGTAATAAATATACTTTGGGAGATGAAGATGGTTTTCAAAAAAGTAAATGGATTGAAAGCATTAATAAAGGTCAACGCAATGAGTTATCGGAAATTCCTGAGGAGATGAAGGCATTGGAAAATTTGAAAAACCTTACTATCTCAGGTGCTTACGATCATATTTGGAAAATTAAAAAAATTGAAAACCTTCCACCTTATTTACAAAACCTAAATATTGGTTACAATCGAATTGAGCAGATTGAAAACTTGCCTGAATCGTTGGCGGTTTTGAATATGGAATCGAATTGGGTAACGAAATTAGAAAATTTTCCAGAAGAATTAATCGCATTAGATATAAGTAAAAATGAGGTGAGGAGTTTGAAAAATATACCTGCGTATTTAGAGTATTTTGACATTAGTGAAAATCGTATCGATAAAATTGAAAACCTACCCAAAGGCTTTACTGCTTTTGATGTTCAATCAGAAGAAATATTAGGAGTAGATAGTTTTCCAAAAGATTTTTCCAAATCTATTCAAAGAGAGAAAGATATTAAGAGCCAAGAGAACATCCCGATTTCCTTATCAGGTTTTAATATTCGATCTAATAAAGTAATTGGTTCTGGTTTATTTCCCAAGCACCTTTTACCTACGGACGCTAAGATGGTGCAATCTCAACTATTGGACGAACAAGAAGCGGGATTAATTTATTTTGATATTTCTAACAATAGAATTACAAAACTAGAGAACTTGCCCAAAAGTTTGATAACATTAAGTATCAATAATAATGCTATTGAACTTTTGGAAAATTTGCCACAGCAATTAGAAACATTTTCTATCACAGGCAATGAGATTACAAAAATCGAAAATCTCCCTGAAAGTTTAACTTCTCTATCGGTTAGTAGCAATGCAATTTCTAAAATCGAAAACCTTCCTGAGCGACTGACTACTTTAGGTATTCAAGGTTGTCAAGTGTCTCAACTTGAAAATTTGCCTGATGGATTAAGTTCGTTAAGTATAGGTGGTAATAGTATTTCAAAACTTGAAAACCTTCCTCGAAGTTTATCTTCTTTGATGATTAGTGGAAATGAAATTTCAAAACTTGAAAATTTGCCATTGGGATTGACTTATTTAGAAATATCGGATAATGAGATTCAAGTGTTGGAAAACTTACCAAATGGTATAGCCTATCTTTTTATCAATGTTAATGAAATAACTGTTTTGGAAAATTTACCGAAAGAGTTAGAATTTTTTGCGATAGCCAATAATCAAATTCAAAAACTTGAAAACTTACCTTCTCAATTGGTGCAATTAGAAATAAGTGTCAATGAGATTCAAGTGTTGGAAAATTTGCCTAGTGGTTTGGAGGTGTTAAGTATTGCTCAAAATCAAATCCGAAAAATTGAAGGGTTGCCTTTAAGTTTGAGTACATTATTAATTCTTTCTAATCCTATTGCCGTAATTGAAAATTTGCCTTATAATTTAAAGCACTTGGATATTCGAGGGACGCTGGTTCGAAAAATTGAAAACTTGCCTTATCAACTTAAACGACTAGAGGTGGGTTATAATTCAATTGAGTATTTAGAAAATATGCCTGACACTATTCGGTATTTGGATGTTAGCAATTCAGGGGTTTCGTATTTGGAAAATCTACCAGAGGGCTTAGAAAATTTAAATGCTGAAAAATGTAGAATTGAAGTTATTGAAAATTTACCAGAGGATTTGGAGGAATTGAATTTGAGTGAAAATCGAATTAAAAGACTTGAAAATTTTCCACCGCATTTAAAGAAAATATTTTTGAGGGGAAATCAAATTCATCTGATAGAAAATCTTCCTGAGGAACTTGAACAATTGAATTTGGGAAGTAATCAAATTTTTAAAATCGAAAATTTACCCTCAAGTTTAAATGTTTTAAACCTAAATCAGAATCGAATTGCGGTACTTGAAAACCTTCCTTATTTTTTATATAATTTAGGAATTGCTGCCAATCAAATTCAGAAATTGGAAAACTTATCGGAGCGATTGTACCATTTAAATATTTCTCATAATCCTATTGAGAAATTGGAAGGGTTTAAAAATAGTGTGTTTAGTTTGTCAATGAGTAATTGTCGAATTCCAAAACTTGAAAATTTACCTGAGACCATTTTGAATTTAAATATAATGGGAAATCAAATTGTAGAAATAGAGAATTTACCTCGTCAATTAAGAAGTTGTAATTTTTCTAACAATCAAATTACGGATTTGGAATATTTAGTTCCTTATTTGGAAAAAGAGATTCCGATTATTTGGGGGGATGAAGGGGATGGATTTGTAGTAGGAAATAATCCGCTGACTTCACCTACGCCAGATGTGGTGCAAATGGGGAGGATAGCTGTTTTAAATTATTTTATTTCAAAGGATGAAACTAGTATTTGACCGTTACTTAGAACCTGTTTAGATTTTTTTCTTCGAGGCGAAAAAGCTAGTTTTTTTATCAATCGAAGGGTTTTTGGAGAAGAATAGCCTAAACTATTGCTCGATAAAAAGTCGCAGAGTGATGAAAAAATACAGCTTTTGCAGTCCGATTAAAAAAGTTTAAACAGTTTCTAAGTACTTTTATGAAAATCTAGCCATTGATCGAATCAATAAAATCAAAATAATTTTTTCGTTATGAAAATGTCAAAAATAATTTCTTTTGTATTGACCTTATCGGTTGCGTTATTTTTAAGTTTAATTTATCAAAGTTGTGTGGAACAAGTTGATGCAGAATTTGATTTGCAAGCAGATATTATTTTTATTGATGGTTATGTTTTGACAGAACCAGGGACCTCTTCAGTTACCATTTCAAAATCCACTTTCGTAAATCAAACCACTTATAAAGTGGAAAATATATCCAACGCAAGTGTTAAAATAGAAAACCTTAATACAGGTGAAATTATAGCATTCACAGAAGATGTTTTAGGAACTTATGGATGCCCATCCAACTTTGCAGCATCAACAGGGGAGGAGTGGAAATTGAATATCGAGCTAGAAGATGGAAAAAAAATAGAGTCTACATCTCAAACTATTACCTCGCCAATATCAATTGATAATGTTCGAGCGGAGTACTCTCCTGAAATTGAATTTAATGCTCAATATGATAGGTTGGTACCAGGGCATCGATTGAGTATAGATTTTCAAGATCCTGCTGGAGAAGAAAATTTTTACCTTTGGAAGTATCGGGCATTTGAGCCACTCTTTGTTTGTAAAACTTGTAAAAGAGGAGTCCTTCGAAATGGTGAATGCGAACCTACTGGATTAAACTGGGGGCCAGCTTATTATAATTATGTATGTCTTCCCGATTGTTGGCAGAAAAATTTAGGAACAGAATTACCTGTTTTTCATGATCGTCTTGAGGATGGCGCAACGATTACAGATAGAGAGATTGCTATCCTTCCTTATTATCGAAACCCAAGTATTTTGATTGAGATTCAACAGTTTTCTTTGAATGAATCGGCTTACGAATATTTTAAAGTAATCAATAGTCAAGTAAGTGAAAGTGGAGGATTGAATGCTCCTCCACCTGCGGCATTGCTGGGAAATTTATCTAATCCAGATGATGCCTCTGATTTGATCTTAGGCAATTTTACTGCAGCTGGAATCTCAACCAAAAGATTATTTATCGACCGTTCTCAAATAATGGAAAGTCCACTTACACAAAATGATCCTATTATTTTAGAGACATGTCCGACATGTCCGACTTCTTATCCATGTGAAGAAAGTTTTTCTAGAACTCCAGTAAAACCTGATGGTTGGCCTTGATGTAATTTTATTGTTATTAAGTTACTAAGTTATTGGTTATTGAGTTACTTCAAAATAACGTATTTTCTTAGTATTCGGAATAACCTAATAACCAATCACTAGTCACCAGTTTTATTTTAAAAAAATCATGAAGCAAAAAATTATTTTATTAATCTGTAGTTGGTTGGTTGCCATTCATGTTCAATCACAGACTTTCGAACTTACCATTGAAGTAAGAGATAACAATACTTCTACGGTCATGGAGTTTGCTAATGTTTTTATCACACCTTGTTCTTGTGGAGGAACGACAGACGATGATGGCGTATTGAAAATAGATTTAAAAGCGAATCCATACACGATCATTACTTCAATGATTGGTTTTAAAAATGATACAACAACTATTTTTTTAAATGAAAACAAATCAATTCAAGTCAGACTAAATTCTACTGGGTATCAATTAGAAAATATTACGGTTACAGGTGAGCAAGGGAAAGAAAATATTAGTAGAACCATCATGGGCCTCCAACAATTGTCTTCCGAAAATATGAAGTTGTTACCGACTGCAATAGGAGAGGTAGATGTTTTATCTAGTTTATCGATGTTGGCAGGAGTAGGATCGGCAGGGGAAGCCAGCAATGGACTTTCCGTCAGAGGAGGATCATTAGATCAAAATTTAGTATTGATGGATTTTGCACCTGTTTTTAATCCGACTCATTTATTTGGATTGTTTTCCATATTTACACCAGAGGCAGTAGGAAGTGTAGATTTATATCGCTCCAATATGCCTTCAAGATATGGTGGTAGAATATCTTCAGTAGTTGATGTCAAAGTTAAAGATCCGAATGCCGAACAATTTAATCTAACGGGTGGAATTGGATTTGCTTCTACTCGAATTTCGGTAGAAACACCGATAGTCAAAAACAAGTTAACCGTCCTTGCTTCTACTCGTTTTTTTTATAATGATTTTTTATTTTCAGCTATTGATAGATTAAAAAATACAAAAGCCAATTTTATTGATGGTACTATTAAATTAAAATATTTGCCCAACGAAAAGAATAGTTTTTTCTTTACTGGATTTTATAGTCATGATTTTTATCAATTAGATTTTAGTTCAAAAATTAATTCAATTACTGCATCAAGCAATCAATATGACTATGCTACTATTAATGGAACATTGAATTGGTTGCATACCATAGGAACCAATACATCATTGAGAACGACTTTGGTAAATAGTGATTATTCTCCAAAGTTATTATTTCCTCAAGAAGGTAGTAACAATGTAATTACATATCAATCCAGAATACAATATCGAAGTCTGCAATCTGAATTTTCTAAAATAATAAATGATGATTGGAAATATTCGGCAGGATTGCAAGCTGATTATACTTCACTTTCTCCTGGAGAATTATTACCAGGTACTGCGGAAGGAATCGAAGCCATAAAATTAGCAAAAGAAAATGGTTTAGAGCTTTCTTCATTTGCTAATGTGGAATGGACTCCTTCGGAAAAAGTATCTATATCGTTAGGTTTAAGATACACTCATTTTTTACTACTAGGTGCTTATGATGAAGCTCAATATGATGATTTAGAATCGGAAGAAATAGTTTCCATAAATTCTTTTTCAAAAGGAGATGTCGTCAAAACTTATGGAGGTTTAGAACCAAGATTTGGAGCACGGTGGAAAATTGCAGCTAACACTTCTCTAAAAGGAAGCTACTCTTTAACGCGACAATATTTACAAAATATTTACAACAGTACTACTCCTGTCCCAACTTCTCGATGGAAAATGTCGGACAGATATATCACTCCTCAAGTTGGTCAAACTTATAGTTTAGGCGTTTATCAAAATCTAAATAACAATAAACTTACAATTAGTTTAGAAGGGTATTATCGAACCATAGAAAATGTATTGGACTTTAAACCTGGAGCAGATTTTTTCTTACAAGAATTTATTGAAAAAGATGTAGTTCAAGGAAAAGGAAAAACGTATGGCTTAGAATTTAGTTTTGCAAAATCGAAAGGAAAGTTCAATGGTTGGTTTAATTATACGTGGTCAAAAAGTATTCGGAAATTTGAAGCAGAAGCACTTAAAAATAGAATCAATAATAACAACTGGTTTAATTCCGACTTTGATCGGCCTCATGTATTTAACGGGACCCTCAATATTCTATTAAATGAGTTCAATACTTTTAGCTTTAATTTTGTGTATCAAACGGGAAAACCTTACACCGTTCCAAATGGAATTTTTGCAGTAAATAATGTTGCCGTTCCCATTTATTTAGAAAGAAATAATTCTAGATTACCCGATTATCATCGTTTAGATTTTTCGTGGCGAATTCATAATATTACGACCAAAAAAGATAAGCGATGGAAAGGAGATTGGATCGTAACGGTTTATAATTTGTATGGAAAAAATAATGCGTATAACCGATATTTTAAAGCTAAACAAGCAGGTGGTTTAGCAAGTGTTACTCAAGGTGCTTTGGGAGCCTATCAAGTGTCTATTTTTAATTCTGCTTTAGTTTCATTGACTTATAGTTTTAAATTTAAGTAATGTAAAAACTATACATCACTCTTTGATTTCCTTAATTTTTTTCTTAATCCAACTCGACTACTTCCATCAGAATACCAGTTTTCCATTTCCGCAAATTTCTTATAACCTTGTCTTCGATAAAATTTTAGAGCTTTATCTCCTGAAGTCCAAAGCCAAATATGCTTTACTCCTACAGATGTAATCTGTTCTTCTATTGATTTCAATAGTTTGGTTCCCAAGCCCTGAGAACGATATTCTTTCTCCACAAATAGATCTGTCAGAAAAAACCAGCCTGAATAATTTACACCATTCTTGTATGCTAACCCTGATGAACATCCAATAAAAGAGTTTCCTTTTAATGCCACGAAACTGAATCGGTCTGAACGCTCTATTTCTATTCCTTCCTCAATTGAAAGTTCGTCAAATCCTAAATTTACCCGCTTAATTTCTTCAGATGTTATTTCACGATTTACAATATTTATTTCATTCATTTTAAACTCTTTGAAAATCATTTTTTTTGCAAAAGGTTATTTTAAAAAACTATTTACGCATTTTTGGCTGTAATTATATTGTTATTAAAATGAAATTTGCCTCAAAAAGATTAACAAAAAGTTTCTTTTTACAACGGGTTTATATATAGGTAGTAAGCCCGCATAGGGCTTATTGTCGTTGTATGCTGTGTTCTCGCTGCTTTCTTTTTATTGGTTTTTAAATATATTCGGTTGGTTGAAAATCTAAAATTTCCCCAGTTTTTTTATCTAATATTTTAAATGTATCTTTCTCAATCCAAACAACATCAATATTTTCATTATGGCAAAACTCAATTAAACTATTCTTTGGCTGTTGAGAGTAAACAATAAATTCTTGTCTATTAGCAATTCCCATTTGTTGATGCACTATTGAGAAATTATAATATTTCAATTGTCCAACTCCTTTTACTGTTTGTTTCTCTTGGTCGGATATATTGTCTTTGATGGTCTTAATTTCAAAAAGCAAAGTGTTTTCTGATTTAGAAGCTAAGCAATCAAACTTACCTTCATATAAATCAAAGCCTCTTTCTTCGCATAACAAACCTAACTTTCTCACAATTTGCTGGTGAAGTGCAAGTCTATCTTGTCTAATTCTTATAGATTCTGTTAAGTCTATACTTACTGCAGAAACCTCATTAAAAATTGGGTCTTTAGCAATACTATCAGAAGTAACTTGTCTATATTGAGAATAAGGAATACCTTCTTGATTTACAGCTTCTTCGGGTACTTCTGTTGAAATTTCATCTTCTGTAATTATTATTTTTCCAACTGGGTAAGCCCTATTGTTTCGTCTTACAATTTCTCCAAGTTGTTCTGCAATTGCAGGAAGAATTTTTACAGCATTCCTTGCCATTGAATTACTCGTTCCTGTATCTTGAATTATTTCTTCAAGTGTCTTTTCCGATAGAGCAATAATCCTTTCGTACTCTTCTAAAGAATCATTCTCTGCATCTAACGCCAACATTAATTTTTTAGTCTCAATTCCTGCTTTGTCCTGAATTAATCTTAGTAAGATTCTATATGGGTGACTGATTTCTCCGTCTGTTCCCTCTAATCCTAACTGCATAAATGCGTTTTTCCATAGTTCTTTTTTTATTTCGGGTGTAGGAGATGCAATTAATTGAATTGCAGCTGGACTCAATTGTCCAGACTTATCTTCAAAAACAATTAGAAAACCTAATAATTGAAAAAGACGTCTTATGTCTCTTGCGACCGTTAAATAACCTCTGCTGGCTTTTGGTTTAGTTCCTTCTTGTGCTAAGAACTGGTCAATCGACAAAGTCTTATCTCGGTATGTATAGATTTCATTTCGAGTAAGTAATTCACAAAAATTATCATCTTTTAACGCTGTTTCTTCTTCAATTAATTGCTTGATAGCAAGAAGTGCATTAAATAACTTACCTAAATTATTGAATTGATGAGGAAAGTTTTTCATTAACGAGAGTTTAGATTTTAGATAACACCATTTCTTCGTTTGGTTTATTCTGAATAAGGTTTTTGCATTCTTTTAAACGAGTATTGGCTATCTTTATATAGTCTTTGTTCATTTCAAAGGCGATAAATCTTCTGTTATTATTAACTGCACTTACACACTCGCTTCCAGAACCAGCAAAAGGAATTAATATTAAATCATTTTCATTGGAAAAATGGTTTACGATTCTATCGCATAGGTTCAATGGTTTTTGTGTCGGATGATTAACTTTTTCTTTTTCAAACCTTTTCCCTGCAAGGACGGGGAAAGCCCAAACATCTCCTGCGTGTTTTCCTGCTGGATTTGGTGTCCATACTTTCCCATTCTTAATAATTTTATTTTTTAGTCTTGCTGTACTTTTATAAGGTTCTCTAATTTGATGATAAGTAAAATTATTCGATTTAGAAAACCATAATAAAGGTTCATAATGAGCGGCAGGTACTTTTTGGTAGCCTGAAAATCCATTTTCATAGTGCCATATAAACTGCCTCCTATACTTAAGTTCTTGTTCATACAGGTGGCATTGGATATAGCACATATAATGATGTATTCCATATATGAATATTGAACCAGAAGGCTTTAATTTTGAAATACTTACATCTATCCATTCTTTAGACCACTCTAACCATTCATTTACGTTATTCCACCTTGTACTACTCTTCCCAAAGTTCTTATTTAAATTATAGGGAGGGTCAGCAATGATTAAATCTATTGATTCATCCTCTAATTTTTTCATTCCTTTAATACAATCTTTAAGATATATTTTATTCAAGTTTTTCATTATTTCTTTAAGTTTTGAAATATTAATACGTTTTGGTGGTGTAGATTAGGTACAAATGAAAACGGATAACCATAAGGATAAATACTTTTATGCCTTTGATATAATATTCTGATTCCTTTCAATTTGAAATTCCCCTTCTTTTCAAGTTCTCTTGCAAGGTCTGCATGAAAAACATAATACTTATCTTTCTTCCTAAAATCACTAACAATAATGTTCATGTATTTTCCTTTCTTTAAATACTTTGAACAATTATTGAAAAACGTTGATATTTCTTTTAAAAATTTTTTGTACTCATCAATATTTGCTAAATCATTTTCTGCTTCACTATACTTGTGGTCTAATCCATTTTGAATTCTTTCTCCATTTTTATGGTCAACAGTATTTAAAATGTTCCAATAAGGTGGACTTGTAATGATGAAGTCAAAAAAGTCTTTTTTAAATTTTTTGATTTCTTTAGTACTATCGCCATTAATAAGATTTTGTTTTTCTTTATATGGATTTGAATCAAGAATTTCTGTTTGAATCCTTTCCAAACCAAGTTTATGATATTTCGGATTTAACTCAATTCCATAACCAATTCGATTATTTATAGCACATGCTTTTACGGTAGAAGCTACCCCTGAAAATGGGTCTAATACTCGCTGATTTTCTTTAGTGTAAAATTGCATTAATTTTCCTACGTCTTGAAAAGAGAATGGTGCAGGATGTTGTTTTTCTATTTGTGCATTTTTGTGATTTGCTCCCAATCCTTTCTGGCTAAAAACGGAAACTGTTTCTGGAAGCCATTCTTTTGCTGTTAAATCATTTAAAGCATTGTTTAAAGCAAAGGCAGATTTCTCTTGCGGAAATAAAATTGCATTTGCTTTATCAATTTCTCCTTTAGAGTGAAATAACGCTACGTTATCCCATTCATCTAAAAATCTTGAAGGGATATTTAATTTATCTTTATCTCTAAGAAAAGATTCTAATTTTTCTTTAGCTTGTTTGTTAAGCTTTTTTTCTTCAACAGGAACAATCTCCCTACCTGCTTTCTGGTATAAAAAGTACCTCATAGTTATTTAGTTAATCCGTATTTGATTTTTTTTTCTGCTTCTTTCAGTACATCAATTGCAAATTCTTCATCTTTTATCTCATAAAAGACTTTATCAGAAAGCCAACTTGTGATAAGTTGATTCTTTGGAATATCGAAAAATTGAGCAATTTGCTCCACTTGACCTCTTTGTGCCCTTCTTTCATTTCTTTCAATTTTAGAAAGCAAGGCTTGGTCAATTTCAAGAAATGCAGCAAGTTGCCTAAGGTATAACCCTTTAGCTTCTCGGAGTTTTCTGATTTTATTACCAAATGATTCCATAGTACAATTTTTGACTTGACTATAATGGTCAAATTTACTGTATCTTTTTGGATTCAAAAAGTTTTAGGTGAGGGATTTTTTTATGATTTTTGGCAGGTGTTCAACAAATTGATTTTCTTCACTTTTCATAATAGTGGTACTTTTTGTGAATCACTATTTTAGGACGGGACACCTCTGATTTCTTTTTTATTAAACAAAAAAATAACAATTTGCAATTTGAATTATGATAGGTAATCTTTACCTTTAAAAAATAATAAAAATCCGATCAACTAATTAATTCCTTTTTGTAATTTACTGATAATCAGATG
>CAKZSH010000277.1 GCA_937918905.1 uncultured Saprospiraceae bacterium | reverse complement strand
CCTGATTTGGACGGAATCTTTTGTCCTCATTTTTCATTTTAATTCAGTCAAAGTATTAACAATTATCCTTCATTAAAATAAAAACTGAGAACAAAATATTCTCGTCTAAATCGGGAACTTATTATTTGACCGTTACTAAATTAACTAAACCTATCCAATTACAAAATTTAAAAATAAAAAAAGCTGCTGAGACATTTTCTCAACAGCTTGCCAAAATTTAATCGCAAACTTAATTCTTTATTTAATTCCTAGTCCCTTAAATAATAGTTTTCATTTTTTTTACTAAAACCTCCACGACTTTCTCTGATGTAAAATTATTGTTCTAGGCTATCAGAATTGAATTGAATATCAATTAGTAAATATTTTTTTTTATTTAATATTACTTAACTAGCAAGTCTTACATTTATTGAACAAAGAAAAAAAAATACAATTAAAGACCTCCGTGTAACTCCGTGATTCCTCTGGGAAACTCTGTGTAACCTACACATTATCAGAGTGTTACACAGAGGACTCACGGAGTTACACAGAGTTGTAAAGAGAAAATTTCAATAAAAAAAATCCCGAATTCTCATACGAAAATTCGGGATTCCTATTTTTTATAAAAAATTAAAACAGCCTATTCACTTTCCACTTCTTCCAACGCTCGGATTTCTACAATCGGAAGTTCTACATAAAATTCTGTTCCGACATCTTCAACAGTTTCGAAGTGAATTTTACCATTGACGGATTCAATAATATTTTTGGAAATGGCTAACCCTAAGCCAGTACCTGAATTCTTGGTAGTAAAATTTGGAACAAAAACTTTATTCCATTTGTCTTCAGGGATTCCAGTACCATTATCTTTTACCATGATGACAGCCGTCTGATCTCTTTGAGTTAAAGAAATTAAAATATTACCACGACGATGATCTGGAATAGCTTGAGTTGCATTTTTTATCAAATTATTCAATACCTGAATCAAGTGATTTTTATCAGCAAAAACAAAAATTTGACTATCAGGTAATTTTAAATTGAGGTCAATTAATTCAGCACCTTCATTGAAAAAATCAAAAACAGAATTCACCAAATCGTTCACTACAAGTTTTTGATTATCAGCTCTTGGCATTTTTGCAAAATTAGAAAACTCAGATGCGATAGAAGCCAAATTATCAATTTGTTCAATCAATGTTCCTGATACTCTTTTTAGTAAAGGAGCAATATCCTCAGGGTTAGATCGATAAGCATGCAGTAAATATTGAATACTCAACTTCATAGGAGTCAAAGGATTTTTAATCTCATGTGCCACTTGCTTTGCCATTTCACGCCATGCACCTTCCCGTTCTTGGTGGGCTAGTTTTTCAGCACTATCTTCCACTTTTTGAATCAAGCGATTGTACTCTTCAATCAAGTCACCCAACTCATCCTTACTTTGCCATTCGAGTGGTTCGTTTCTTTTTCCAAGTTTAAATTCCTTTAGTTTTTCTCCAATTCTAACAATAGGGCGTGTAATCGAATTGGTAATTCCAATCGCCACAGCCCCTGCAATTAACAATAGAAATACGTAAACATTTAGTAATGTTCCCATAAATACATTGACATCATCTCTCAACTCTCTTTGCTTGGAGTAGTAAGGTAATCCCATGTAGGCAATTGTTTCTTCGCCTTTTTCAGTATTTAAAGTTAAAGGCAAATATGCCGCTTTGTAAGAAAGTTCACCTACTTTTTCATCCTCTTGAATATAATCTTCTTCGCCTAATTTCGCTAAAGCATTAAAGGCAATCGCATCCATCGAACGCGAGACAATTCCTTTTTCAAATACATCACTTTCTGAAGAACTTATCAAAGAACCACTTCTATCATAAATATTGACATCCATTCTATGGATTTTAGTAATCCGTTGAATTAAGTTGTCATAATCAATATTGGTGTTTTTATTATTTTTATAAAAATCTTCTAAGACCATATTTGTATCGGTCAAAATGGCTTTTCCTTTTCTTTCCAAACGTCCCTCATGATAGCTTTCTCGCTCATCACTAAAGTACCGAACTGTTACAAATCCAATAGAAAAGAAAAAGATGACGGTCAAAACAATTACCGCCATTTGTATTCGAGTTCGAATACTCATGACTTTGTCAAATGTAAAATTAAAGATGGGTGGAAGCGATTTGAAAATAGAATTAAAAACCACTAACAATAAAATTACAACCATCAATAAAACAAATAAAAATGCAAACATTGTAATCACCCGCCGTGCGGTAGGTAACTCTTTACTTATGACTACCATGTTTTTATTATCAGCCCGTAGTACTAAGTGCGAACGTCCACCTTTCTTTATTTCAACAGGGTTTTTTGTAAAAGTGGGCACCTGATCAAAAGGAAAACTGTTTTCATAAGTTTGTCCTTCTTCATAAATTAATTCTTCACTATTATTG
The DNA here is from genome assembly GCA_937918905.1 of uncultured Saprospiraceae bacterium. GTDB lineage: Bacteria > Bacteroidota > Bacteroidia > Chitinophagales > Saprospiraceae > CAJQQY01. The sequence goes on along the minus strand of CAKZSH010000277.1, from coordinate 5,448 downwards.
AAAATAGCGTACTCGTAATCACTTAAATAATTAAGATCTTTATATTGTTTTTCAATCAATAACTCAGTAAATACTTTAGATTGATCTCTACGATTTCTTTCTACTTCCAAAACCAAATAAACAGGATTGTCAGGATTCCCTTCAATCGGCATGGAGAAATTAAGTAGGTACGTATTTCTATTGTTAGGACGAGAAAGAAATTTCAAGTCTTTAGTTCCTGTGGAAGTCGCTTCACTTAATTTGGTCTCAATATTTTCTTTTGAAGTAATTACTGAATCAATAGCCGAACCAAATGGTGTGTAGGCTGTAAACGAATATTGATAATTATTGTATAAATAAATGTTATCAGTAAAATAACTATTGATTTTTTGTAGCACTTCTTTTTCAGGAGCTACAAAAGGAAATGGTCGAAACAAATCTTTCAGTTCCCGATCTTTTTTGATTTGGTTTTTGACTTCTTCTAAACTTACTTCTGCGATTTTATCTTTAAGGTCAGATAGTTTTTCAGCATAGCTGAGTCGTCTTTCCAAATCCATTTTGTTATTATAAATAAATAATAAAATGGATGGAATCATTGCAAATACAACTAACCATATCACTAACCAACTAAAGTTAGGTTTGTAATTATCCACATAAATATCAAAAATCAAATTGAAAGTATAACCAATTATTACGGTCTCAACTAGTGGCAGATCAGAATTGAGTTGTAAAATAATAGGAATTGATGCCAATGAAGCTAATCCCAAAGCGCCCAGTCTGTAGTATTTTTTTAAGCCTAGTTTTAAAGTAGTATCCATGATACGTTGGCTAAATAAAAATAATGCAACCAACAAAAGTAAGGAAGCCATGATGGCGATAAAACTATTTTGATCGAGATTAAAAATATGATCAAAATTAAAGGTGATCTCGGTATTAAAAACCAATTGTTGGAAAATGTTGGAGATCATCAAGATGCCCAATATGATAGAAAAATAATGGAGTGTTGTCAATCCAAACTTGGCAGCAAAACTCAAATTTTTAGGTGGCCTCACTCTGAATTCAGTATGAAAAAATACCATTACCCAAAAAAGTAAAACAATATTGATGACGAGATCACCTAGAGATTTTCCTAAATAGTAGGAGTCAAAATTTTGTTTGAAATATGAAAGTTCTGTAAATTTTTCAGAGAAATTCATCGCCACAGAAATGAACCGAACTCCAAAAACAGTAACCACTAAAAATGCAAAGCCCATCCAAGCCGGTCGAGTTAGCGAAATATTTTTAGCATAAATATTTACCAGAATACCAAAGAAAATAAAAGACAAGGCATACAACAAAAACAAAAACCGCTGCTTGAGTGGATCTTGAATATTTGAGGTGACGGCTGTTAAATAACAAATTGGGGTTCCAGATGTATTTCTAATTTCTATCTTTGAGGGCTTTTCCGAAACTCCAATTTGATTTGGAATATTAGGATCGGCCTTAAAAACATTGAGTAGGTAGGAACTTTCTAATTCATATTCATATTTAATGGGAATAAACCCAAAAATGGTATAATCACCTACTTTTGGACTGGAAAAGGTTTGTTTTAAAATTTCGTAGTGCCCATTTGATAATTTGAAATAACTGGAATACAAACTAGGAGTTGTTCCTTTTAATAAATTATCGTTAGGTAAAACTTCATTATTGGTCCAAAATGCCAACGAATCCCCTAAATAAATGCAAAGGGTGTAATCTTTTTTGTAAAGGGTTTGTAATTTCGCAAAATCTTCGGTGGTCGTTTGATTAGATAGTTGCCGCTCAATAAAATCTTTTTCCTCAAAAAATTGAGTAATTTGATTTTCATTTTGATGAAGGTGTTTTTCTATGATGGAAGCATATTGTTGGGTACCAACTGACCGTTGGTTATAGAAATCAAACCCCAATGCTAAAAACAAGAAAAGGAGGGTAAAACCAGTAAGGTATAATTGTCGTTTGGTCATATAATATATTCTGGATATGTGTAATATGGATTGAACAAATTACCACAAATTTTAATCCAAATATAGTAGGATTTTGAAAAAACAAAATTAATAAAAATTTATATATATTACTCCTTAATTATTAAGGAATTATATACAAAAGTAAAGATATTTTTATTGTAACTAATTAAAGTGGATTAGTTTATTTGTTGAATATTTATTAGGTGATTCGGTTATCGATAGTTATGTGAACCGATTTTCGAATTCACGACAGCCTGATTAACTAATTAACTAATCCACGATTCAACTAAAAAATAACTGCAAACTGCTCTATCGTTTTTTCGAGCAATCGAAAAAAAGGAAAGTCTGGACAACGTAGGGTACCACACCATTTAACGAATGGAGCTCTCCCGATTCGTCGGAAGAGTATAGAAAGTGTCGCAGAAAATTACCGCCCTTTTAATTAAGGGTAAGGGTGAAAACGTGCGGTAAGAGCGCACGACCTTCTCAAGCAATTGCGAGGGTGGATAAACCTTGTGGGTTGAAATGCCACGTACATTTCGGTTTTCTCTGTCTGCAATTTTTTATTGTAGGCTTGGAAAATGGGGTTGCTCGCCCCATTGGAATCTCGACTCGTCGGGAGGACAGCAGGAAGGGGTAGGCAGATGGATTCCGCTGGTGACGGCGGAACTAGATAAATGATAGAGGCTTTTTCTTTCGGGAAAAGGTTACAGAATCCGGCTTATAGGTTTGCAGTTTTTTTTATTTTTTTTAACCACATATGGTACAATAGGATGGACACATAAGGCACATAAGTTTTTCGACCTATTGTGCCTTATGTGTCCCTTCTATTGTGCCATATGTGGTTAAAAATAGTAAACCAATTACGAAATTAAATCACACCTAATGTCAAGACCATTTTATTCATACCTATTATTCGTGTTTTTATTGTTACCAAATATTGCTAACGCACAACAAGGATGTACCGATCCTCAAGCCTCCAACTACGATGCAGCAGCAACTACCAATGATGGCTCTTGTCAATATGCTACTACCAACTATGCTCTCGAACAAATTGCAATTCTCAATACTCCAATTCTCGAAACTTCTGGACTCGCTTTTTTTGATAACCAACTATGGACGCATAACGATTCGGGGAACGAAGACAAAATTTATCAAATAGATACTACGACAGGAGTGATACTCAATACTGTTATCGTTGCTAATTCCGAAAATACAGATTGGGAAGATTTGGCGGAAGATGACACTCATATTTATATTGGAGATTTTGGAAATAATGCTGGAAATCGAACGGACTTAAAAATTTATAAATGCTTAAAAACACAATTGGCTTCGGGTATTGCTACGGCAGAAGTGATTGAGTTTTCATATGAAGATCAAACTGATTTTACGACTAATAATAATAGTAATAATTACGATTGTGAGGCCTTCTTTTTTTATAACGATAGTCTTCATTTGTTTTCAAAAAACTGGGTGGATCAACAGACTCGACATTATGTAATTCCTTCACAACCAGGAACTTATGTTGCTCCTGTACGGGAGTCAATGGATGTCCAAGGTTATATAACTGGTGCAGATATTAGTGATGATGGGGTGGTGGCATTGATCGGTTACAACCCATCTGGTATCAATTTGATGTGGTTGTGTTTTGATTATCAAGGGAGTAATTTTTTCTCAGGGAATAAACGAAAAATCTCTTTGGGATTGGCATTAAACAATAGCCAAACGGAGGCGATTGTTTTTCGAGAAAATGGATATGGCTATGTTTCTTCGGAGCAATTTGCAACCTTGCAAGCAAAGTTATTATCATTCGAAACGAATCAATGGACAGAGAATATGATGACTGATTTGGTTGATTTAAAATTGGGAAACACACCTTTTCAAGTTTTTCCTAATCCAGTTATTGAGGATGTAAATGTTTTGTTTGAAAAAGAAGGAGAATACGAAATTGAATTGTTTGATGTGAATGGTCGAATTTTGAAAAAGGAAAAATATATGGGCAGAGGTATTTTGAATTGGGATGTAAAAGAATTGTTATTTGGGAGAGGGATTTATTTTTTAAAAATTAAAAATACAGAAAAAGCTTGGATCGAAATTTTAGTTTTAAAAAAGTAAAATTCCCCCACTAAATTAACTCCTAAAATAAAGCATGAAAAGTGAATAAAAAATTGACTTTAAAGAACCAATGAATTCTATTTTTTTTATCATAAAAAACAATAAGTTAAATTTAGCACATGAAAAAATTACATTTACTTTTATTCTTTTTAACGACTTCATTTTTAGCATCTGCTCAGATTTCATTTGATGCAAGTACAGTCCTCTTCGATCACCCACGGATGGAAGATACAGGACTTAATTATCCATGTATTCCCTTAGATTACAATAATGATGGATTGGTAGATTTTGTGGGAGCTACTTTTAATGACCAGTTTCTTTTCAAAGGGGAAGCAGGTGGAACATTTGAACAATTAGATATTTATCAAGGTTTTTCTCATTCCCCATTACAAGTGATGGACTTTGATAATGATGGAGACATGGATATGATTATGGAAAGGTACATCAATATTTATGTGTCAGCAGATAGTTTTTTCTTTTTAAACCCTGATGTTCATTTTCTAGAAGATATTGTTGAAGTGGCTGACTTCAATAATGATGGATTCAACGATCTTTTAACTCATAAGAAAATTACCTTTGAAAATGATGAAATCAATATTCATTACAATCAAGGTGATAATACTTTTGTGCCAGAAACTATTTATGAAGAATATGATTATGGCGATATTGAAGTAGCTGATATTGATGGTGATGGAAACTTGGATATTTTAGCATTACTTGTTTTTACAGATCCCGTAGCTGTTATTTTGTCCAATACTTCTACCGCTTTTACCCCTACATTATTGAACCATCAATTTGACCCTACTCGATCTACTATCAAGTTAGTTGATCTTGATGGCGACAATGATTTAGATATTCTTACAGCAGGTACTTTTGATAATCTTTTTGTTTTAGAAAATACAGATAATTTCGTCACAGATAATTCTACTCAAATGATTTCCCTAAGCGACATCACATATTTTAATATTGGAGACTTGGATGATGATGGAGATATGGATATCGTTACAGTTTCAATAGAGGAAAATAAAACAACAATTCGGTCTGTAGAAAATCAAGGTAATCTTACTTTTGGCACTTCAAATGATATTGAAGAATTTGCTGGATCTGGCTTTTTTGGTTATCCTAATTTTAATTATGTAGTCAATAACCTAAGTCTTTATGATGTGGATGGAGATACCAAATTAGACATCGTTTATACGGATGGTTTTGGAGAACCGAATCAGATCAAAATGATGAAAAACACAACTACGGTCACTTCTAATAATAATCTATTGAGAAATGACAAGGTATCCATTTTTCCTAATCCTACAAAGAATGAATTTCTAATTGAAGGGATTAATTTGCCTCAAGAATTTCGTTTCGAGATTTTTTC
>CAKZSH010000276.1 GCA_937918905.1 uncultured Saprospiraceae bacterium | reverse complement strand
AGCAATGAATGTATGGCAGTCGTAGATAGTGTTTTGGTAACTTTTATTGAATCACAGGCGATCAATATTGATTTAGGAAATGATACATTAATTTGTGGAAACACTCCAATATTATTAGATGCGAATTGGGGAAATGCGATTCAATATTTATGGCTAGATGGTACCACTTCTTCTTCTCTAGAGGTTAATGAATCTGGATTGTATCAAGTTGAAATAACAGACGTTTGTGGTGAAATTGGAACAGCATCAATCCAAGTAAATTTTAAAGAAGACCTACTCAATTTTGAAGTAAATGATACCACTTTGTGCTTAGATAATTTGCCTTTTACATTTGACATTAACCATTCACAAATTGATAATTATGAATGGGGAAATGGATCTAATCAATCTAGTTTTATAATTGAAGATGCAGGGCTTTATGCAGTTACTGTGAGCAATCAATGTGATACCGTTTTTTCAGAATTCAATATTGATATTAAAGATTGTACAGTTTGTAATTTTTTTATTCCAAACGCTTTCTCGCCACATGATGGGGGAGCCAATTCAAAGTTTCGTCCATTTTCAAATTGTGAAATGGAAAATTATTCAATGAAAATTTTTAATCGTTGGGGTGCTTTAGTTTTTGAAACTAATCAACCTGAAATCGATTGGAATGGACAACTCAATAATCAATTATTAGCGGAAGGAGTATATTTATATTGGATTGAAGTTGAAGTATTTGAGCAAGGGCAATTTGTCCAAAAGCAAATGACAGGTGATGTTACAATAATGAGATGAATTTAGTTAGATAGTACGCATTGGCTGTACACGAGTCAAGCCTTGACTTAAAAAGTCAAGCCTTGACTTTTATTGATGTTCTCACCTCTTTTATTGATGTTCTCGTAAGTCAAAGCCTGACTTTTCAAGTCAGACCTTGACTCGTGTTACGTTTTATTTTTTTAATTTTGCCCACTTCAAACAAAACAAACAACTTATGAATATCAAAACGTCTTTTTTAATCAGTCTTTTATTAATTACGATTTTTACTATTTTATCTTGCCAAAGTGGAACCAGCACTCCTGCTAGTTCAAGCGATGATAATTTTACAAAATTCACTTGCAAGTACCTCACATTAGATTATCCATCTTCATGGAAAACTCAAAAAGAAAAAGATAGATTGTTATTTTATTTAACTGATACTCAAGATCCAGACCTTAGTGACCCTAGTTTTCATGTTACTTTTCAAGGAAGTTATGCGCAGACTAATTCCAAAATATTTTTTGAAACGCTAAAGGATTTCCCATCTACTGACAAAAAATATTTTCAAGAAGAAATTGCTGGAAAACAGGCGATGGCTTATCGTAGCGATGGGAATGATAATATAGTTAATATCCGATATTGGTTTGATGTTGCGCCTAAAAAACAAGTAATGATTCATATTGCTGGCACTACTGAGCTTATGGAATTGCATCAACCGCTCTTTGAGAAAGTAAAAAAATCAATTCAACTTATCGAACAACCTCCTTCCAGAGGTGGTAAAATTATAGAAGTTACGAATCAACAATTGGAAGGTGAATGGCAAGAAGAAAATGTCCCTTTCGGACCTACTCCAGGATTCAAAATATCAAAATTTGAAAAGACTATCCGAGATTTAAGGAATGGAGAAAATACGATTCGAATAACTGATGATGGTACTGAGATTAAAGATTGGAATGATTTTTTTGCTTGGAAACCTTTTTCGGCATTAAAAGATCTTCAAATATATAGTTACTACAAAGGTGTCGATGAGCAATACAGAATATTTGGTCAACAGGTTTATTTAGGTGATTATGACCATTTATTGATTCAACAACTTGAAGGAAATCAGGTGCAATTTGATTTTACAAAAACCTCAGGTGAAAAGGTAAAATGGATTGTAGAATATGAAAAGGAGCATGACTTACCTACAAATAAAAAGATAGATTTAAATCGATTTACTTATAGATTTGGCGAATCTTTTACTCATACAAAAAGAATGACTGGACAAATCATTACGTTCGCAATTAATGGCGATAAATATACAGTACGAGTAAAAGGAACCAAGGTATTTTAAGTAATCCTGTTCTCGAATTGCCCGTTCGTCTATCCATTCCAAATTTTCATCCCTAATAATTGGTACATCGAGTTCATAAAGGTATTTTGGGAAAAAATCAAAACCAACTAATATGACTGTACTCGAAACCAATGCCCTTTCCAAAAGCTATGGAAGAATCAAGGCCGTCAATCAACTCTCCCTTAAAGTCGAAAAAGGACAAATCCTAGGAATCCTTGGCCCCAACGGAAGTGGAAAAACCACCTTCCTAGGGATGGTACTCGACATCATCAAAAAAGATAGTGGAAACTATGTCTGGTTTGAAGGACTATATGGAGCGTATCCTCGAAAGCATTTAGGAGCATTACTCGAAACACCCAACTTTTATCCATATAAAAATGCGGTGGACAACCTCGACATTGTTGCTCATATCAAAAATGTAAAAAATCCACGTATTGATGAATTATTGGAAATTGTCAATTTAGCACATCGAAAAACTTCTCCTTTTCGTGCTTATTCTTTAGGTATGAAACAACGACTTGGTATTGCTGGTGCGATGATTGGCAATCCTGATGTTTTGATTTTTGATGAACCTACCAATGGACTTGACCCGCAAGGAATCGCAGAAGTACGGAATACCATTGTTGAAATAGGAAAGCAAGGCAAGACCATCATCATGGCCAGTCATATTCTTGATGAGGTGGAAAAAGTATGTACACATGTTTCGATTATCAAAAATGGAAATCATTTAGCAAGTGGTTCTGTAGGTTCGATCATTAGTGATGATGTTCAAGTAGAAATTGCAGCGGCCAATATGGATGGATTACGAAATATGCTCTCCAACGATACCCGTATCAGTCAAGTAGAAGAAAAAGATGGAAAGCTAGTGCTTTATGTAGATCAAGAATTTTCTACAGCAGAGATCAACCAAATAGCTCATAACAATGGAATTACATTGACGCATTTGGTGGCAAAAGCGAAGAGTCTGGAATCAGAATTTTTAGAAATCACTAGCAAAAACTAAACTGATATGTTACATCTTTTAAAATTAGAGTTTAAGAAAATAAAAAACTATCGTCCTTTTCAGGTGATGGCGTTATTGTATCTTTTAGCCTTACCAGCTTCTTTATTAGTGACTAAAAGTTTGCCTGACGAGGTAGGAATGTTTTTTGGGTCGCAAGGATTTTATACCTTTCCTAATGTTTGGAGGTACTTGGGATATATTGGAAATTGGATTGGATTTTTCTTTTTAGGATTTATGGGAGTGCTTTCCATCACAAGTGAGTACGGCAATAAAACCCTTCGCCAAAATATTATAACAGGACTTTCCCGTAAAGATTATTTTACTGCAAAAGTAGTATTTATTGCAGGCGTAAGTTTGGCTGCTGCTGCATATTATTTTTTAGTAGGAACGGTGATTGGTTTGGCGCATGCCGATCCTTTTTATTTTGATGTGTACACCCAAAATTTAGGATATGTGCCTCGATATTTTTTGATGTGTTTTGGATATATGTCATTGGGATTATTATTAGGAACCTTGGTTCGTCGAACTGGTTTTGCAATATTTATTTTTCTTGCCTATGGTGTTTTTCTGGAACAAATATTAAGAGGCATTCATCTTTATTATACGGAACATCGAAGTTGCCTTTTTTACCCTGTCAATGCTATGGAAGATTTGACTCCAGTTCCATTCCCAGATATGGCTAATGAAATGATTCGGGAAATGGAGTTCTATCCATTTTTACAACCATCAGAAGCAATAATTACTTCGATAATTTTCACCTCTTTATTCCTTTTGGGGGTGTATCGATTATTGATGAAAAGAGATTTGTAGAATAGCATCGTGTTCATTTAACACCATCTATTTTTAATTTTTATTAATATCTTCTTTTCTATGAAGTTGTTGCAAAATAAAATTCTTTAAAATAACCTATATCGATTTATTGTTTTTAAAAATGGTTAAAAAATTAAATATTATTTTGAAAAAACAGCAATCATCGACTAATTAAATTTTTATTTTTCTAAATAAAGTAAAAAGGAGCCTCGACAACTCTAATATAATCAACCTCTAAAAGTATGATTATCAAATACTTATAAAGATATATTTTAATAATAAAATAAAAACCGAATGATATGGAGTACATAATCGCCTCAATCGCATAAATTATTTTTCAAACTAGATTATACTTTGTGTAAAATTTACACTACCTTTGAAATACTGTTTATTGATAATATTAGTTGTTATTTCTTTGTTTTGCTAATAAAGTTTTTTGGTTAAATGGTTTAATTTAAATGGTAGTTCAAATTTTCCTTTAGCAAATAAAAAAGATATAACGACCATCAAATGACAGTCGGGTTAATTGAAGGCGAGGTAGAAACCTCGCCTTTTGTTTTGCCCCCAGCCCCGAGGGAATATCGAATATCGAACAAGGATTTATGATTTAAGAAGTTTTTCGAATAATTGTGAATTTTAAAAAACGAAAAAAGCACTTTCCAAAACTTGGAAAGTGCTTTTTTTTTATGAAGTCTAAAGTATTCGAAAAACTTCTTAAATCATAAATCCTTGTTCGATATTCGATATTCCCTACGGCTTTATCTCCTCCGGCGTCCCCTCATTATTACTTCGATCCACATCCGCCATTCTCCAAGAAGGATCAATAATGACCTGTTGTACCTCACTCACTTTACACGGAATTTCAAACTCATAAGTAGGATTTGTCCAAGGCCAATCTTCCATCACTTCCGTTTTTCTACCTTTCTTATCCATCAAACTATCGGAACCTTTTTCACCACGCATAATTTGCAAAGGAATATTTACTAACAATTCTTTTCCGTCATCGTGAATCACTAGCACATCAATAGGCATTGGCATTCGCCCTACCCTTTCCAAAGTAATCTTAGTCGTTTTCTTTCCAGCTTTCTCGATGCTCTTAACACCGTAATCAATAGTATGAGTAGAATTCACAAAATACTCTTTATACCAATCCAATTCCAAACCAGATACTTTTTCCATTACACGAATAAAGTCATTGGTATTGGGATGCTTATAAATCCATGTATTGTAATATTCCAACATTCCTTTGTCGAACGCCTCTTTACCAATAATGTATTGCAACTGATGTAAGAAAACTGCACCCTTCACATAAGAACCCACACCATAAGCATAATTCGTATTGTAGTGGTCGGCATGAGTAATTAATGCTTCTTCCATTCCACTCGAAACAATATTCATATAGCCCATGTAATCGCTCTTATGAATATCAATTGCTGCCTTACCTTTTGACCCTGGTAACAATCCTTCGGCTGCTAAATAATTCATTACTTCTGCCGAAGCATAACTTGTAAATCCTTCATCCATCCAAGGATATAAACTTTCATTGGTAGCCAAAGCCATCTGATACCAACTGTGCATCAACTCATGTACAGAAACACCTACCAAACTTCCAAATCGTCGATGACCTGTAATCAAAGTAGCCTGCGGATATTCCATTCCACCATCACCACCTTGAATGAAAGAGTATTGCTTGTATGGATACTTTCCATATTTTTTATTAACAAAAGTAAAAGCTGCATCCATCACTTCTGGCAATCTCGCCCATGTCTCTTTTGTCTTTTCATTTTCTACAAAAAAGTAATGAACCGTTAAACCGTCTTTTCGTTCCAGCTTGGTATGCTTATAATCAGGATCCGCCGCCCAAACAAAATCATGTACATTTTTAGCCTTAAAATTCCAAGTCTTTTTATTGCCTTTAGCAGGTTGAACAGTTTTGCCTTCAGGCTCATATCCTGCACCTATGACACTCCAATTTTCAAGGAAGCCCGTAGCTGCCACGACGAAGTTTTTATCAATAGTAATATTCACATCCCAATCGCCCCAGATCCCATAAAATTCTCTTCCTACGTATGGATTAGCATGCCAACCTTGATAATCGTATTCACATAATTTAGGATACCATTGCGACATCGAATAGTCAATTCCCTCTTTGTTATTTCTACCTGATCGACGAATCTGAACAGGTACTTGCGAATGAAATTCCATTTCAAAAGTCGTTGTACTATTTGGTGCAATTGGTTGATTCAATTTCACTTCGAGAATAGTTCCTACAACTTCGTATTTCACTTTTTTTCCATTCTGTTTAAGCGATTTAATTTTATGATAACCAATTTCATCTTCACTTAAATTTGCAATTCGACTCCCTACTCTTGAATCCGCATCTGCGATGGTACGAGATCGCACATCCATCATACTACCAGGTTGAAAAGCATTGAAGTATAGATGGTAAAAAACTTTATCCAAATGATCGGGTGAGTTATTGGTATAAGTAATGGTTTGCTTGCCTTTGAATTGATGTTTTTTGACATCGAAATCAATATCCATTTTATAATTTGCAGCTTGTTGCCATCTTTCAGGTTGAGCAAAAATGAGTTGACTCAAAAATAAAAAGGCAACAAAAATTTTAATCTTTTTCATTGAATTAATAGTTGTATTAAAAAAAATTGTATCGTGTTTTGTTATACACTAAATAGTGTCTAAAAGAAAGACATCATTATTAACGAATTGTTGTCTGGAGTTCTTATAGAAATGTTTAATTAACGAGGTTTTTTAAAAGCGAACAAAAATAACTAATGTAAGGTAAATCACCAAACAAGTTGATGTGTGTATACATGTGTATAGGTGTTAATGTGTATGGGTGTATATGTTGTCGAATCATTGTGAATCATATTTAACTTGAATACTCACCATTATTCGACAACATATACACCTATAAACATTAACACCTATACACATGTATACACATTTTTTCCTCATCTTTGCTGTTCTATGAGTCAAAGAAAATCACTCTACGCTTATTTTTTTAGTTGCCTTTTTATACTGTCATTGGCAGTATTATATCCGAGTTGGAATCGGACTGGAGGAGGGGCGACTTTGAGTTGGGATGTGATGGGCTATTATACTTATTTGCCTGCGGGACTGATTTATGATGATTTTACAGAATTGAAATTTAGAGATGATATTCAAAAAAAATATCATCCTACTGGACTTGACCACGCTGGTTATATTTCTGAAAATGGCAATCAAGTAATGAAATATCCGATGGGAATGGCGGTTGCTTATTTGCCTTGGTTTTCATTAGCACATTTGACAGCGAAAGCAAGTAGTTATCCCGCAGATGGTTTTTCCGTTCCCTATCAATTTTTTATTTTCTTTGGATGTTTGATTTATGCATTTATTGGATTGTGGTATTTTAGGAAAATATTAATTCGATATTTTGATGATGGGACAGTTGCAATTACATTGTTATTAATGGCTATTGGAACGAATTATTTGAATTATACGGCATTCGATATGGCGATGCCACATAGCTTTTTATTTACGTTATATACGATTTTGATTTGGAAAACCATCCAATGGTATGAATCTCCAAGTTGGAAAAATAGCATCGCAATTGGAGTGTGTATCGGATGGGCTGCATTGGCTAGACCTACCGAAATTGTAGCCATCCTCATTCCTATCCTGTGGGGAATCAATAATTGGGAAAGTGTAAAAGAAAGATTCCAAGTTTGGAAAAAACATTTTGGGAAAATATTAATTACAGGTTGTATCATTGGTGCGATTGGAATGTTACAATTGATTTACTGGAAAATGGTTGCAGGCAAATTTTTAGAATACAGCTACCAAGACCAAGGATTTTCATGGAATGGTATTCATCTTAAAAACTGTTTTTTCAGTTATCGTAAAGGTTGGTTATTGTACACTCCATTAATGACTTTTTCCGTAATAGGATTGTTTTTTTTATGGTTAAAAAATAAAACAAATGCATTTCCAGAAAAAATATTTTTAGCAGTATTCCTCTTTTTCTTGATTAATACTTATATCATTTTTAGTTGGGACATCTGGTGGTATGGTGGCGGATTTGGGCAACGGGCTATGATTCCATCCTATGCCTTATTAGGATTTTCTTTAGCTGCATTTTTAGAATATGTAGGAAAAAATACTTTTACTAAAAGTATTTTCGGAATCGCCATTGCAGCTTGTGTGGGTTTAAATATTTTTCAAACTTGGCAAGCACATTCCCCCAATGCAGGTTTTGAAACTGAAAATATGACCAAAGCCTATTATTGGAAAATTTTTGGAAAAACGAAAACCAATCCTGAATGGCGGATTTTTTTAGATACCGACGAAGAATTTTTAGGAACGCCCAGAGATTTAAAATCCATTTATAAAAATGACTTTGAATCAGAAACTGATAGTACTTTTTTCGATTATAAAAATACAACCTCTGGCACTCATGCGGTCTACTTAAATCAGGCACAACAATTCTCTCCATTATTTTCTACTCCACTTTCCGCTTCTGCTGATGTGGATTGGGTACAAGCGACTGCGGATTTTTATTGTAAAAGTAAAGAATGGAATTTTTGGCAAATGAGTCAGTTTACCATTAGTTTAGAAAATGGAGATCAACCGATCAAACATAAAATGATTCGGGTACAAAGACTGTTAACTGAAAAAAACTGGCGACGTATATCCATTGTTATAAAAGTTCCAAAGGGAGTACCTTTTGATAATGTCAAAGTCAAATTTTGGAATGCAGGAGGAAATAAAGAACTCTGGATAGATCAATTAGAGATAGCAACTTTTAAAGAATAATGCCTTTTTTCCATTACTTAAACACCTCTAGTAATAAAAATTTCGCTTACTTTTTCTCTAGCGAAAAAAACATAAACCATTGACGATGTATCAGGTAAATTGGCTCCAAATGATTTTAAGTAGTGTGGTTTGAACCGTTAAACTGATGTTTACTCAAACTCAAATATTTCCCGAAGGGCAAAATAAAATCACCATTAATCAAGCAGATTCAACTCATTCAGGTATTTATTTTTATAAAATTCAAACTGATGAAGAAGTCTTTTCTGGTAAAATGATTCTAAAACAATGTGTTATTCTAATTAGAGGTAAGAAAAAAGATAGAATACATATGACTTCCAACGTCCTTGTTCTCAACTAATTATGAGCAATTTTTACATTCGCAAAAATCTTAAATCTTATATTTTTTTTCTTATCTCTAATAGTAATAACCTTGTAAAATAGAGGGTTTCTTAGCAACTTATTTTTTTCCCAAAATGCTACCTTTTACAAATCTTTAACGTCTCACACAATATGAGGCGTTTCTTTTTTGAAATTGCTGCAATTTTGGTTTAATTTGCACTCGAAAAAATTATATAAAAAATGAATGATAAAATATTAGACAGCAACCTTGAGGAAACTCAAAATACAAATCAATTTAATCCAAGATTTGTAATTATTGCATTGATGATTGTTGTTGCGGCAGCAAGTCGATTTTTACCACATCCACCTAATTTCACTCCTATGGGTGGAATGGCACTTTTTGGAGCAGCCTATTTTACTAAAAAATACTGGGCATTTTTGATTCCATTTGCTGCTTTATGGATGAGTGACATTATTTTGAATAATGTAGTGTATGCACAATATCAAGAAGGATTTACTTTAATGCCCACCTATGCGATATGGACTTATGTGGCATTTGGAGCAATGGTATTGATGGGTTCTCAAGTATTAAGAAAAATAAATATTCCAACAGTAATTGGAGCAAGTATAGGTGCATCCTTACTTTTCTTTTTCATTACTAATTTTGGAGCATGGTATGCTGATCCCTTCCATATGTTTGCTGACGACATCAGCGGTTTAGGCGTTGCGTTAACTGCTGGACTTCCATTCTTTTGGAATACTTTAGCAGGTGATTTAGTTTATGTGGGTGCAATGTTTGGAGCTTATGAAATCATCAAAAATGCTTATCCTCAACTTAAATTGAATGTTTCAAAATAACGTTTCGTTGAGTTAAAAAAAAATCCCGAGTCTTTATCGAAAGATTCGGGATTTTTTTTTGATTTTTAAAGAAATGTAACCGCCAAACTCATTTGGCAGGTTGTAAGAATTATTGTCTATTTTTTCGTTTACTCAACCTTCCAAATAAATTTGGCGGTTACAAATAATATTAATTATGAAAACTCTCATATCCTCTTTAATCAAGAAATCATTTGTTTACATTTTAGTTTTAATTCTAATTGGAAGTTGTGCAATTCCAGTTCCTATTCCTGAACAAAATTTCAATAGTAATATTACAAGTGAAGAATATGAGGTATTCGATCAATCAGCTTTAAGTATTCTGGATTTTCAAAATGAAAAAGCTGAAAAGAACAGAATGTTTTTAGTTACATTGGAGAAACATGCGACTGATAATATGCAATATAAAAGTTGGTATGACAAAGCGCTTGCTGCTCAAAAAATAAAATCAGAATTAGAACAAACAACAAATGAAATTTGGAACGAAATAGTTTTGTCCTCGGGAGGTAATGATGTCAATGGGTATCCGCTAGGTGCCGATCAAAAAATTGCAGCTGAAAAAATATTATTAAGTCAAGGCAAAGCAAAAGTTTTACAAAAACAAATTTCAAAAACTAAAGAAGATTGGTTGGGATTGATTTCTGTAAATGATGAAGCAATTCTTAACAATACTTTTACATCTATTTTTAAAGATAATGATTGGGTTTCAAAAAATACTCAAAACTTAAAAATAGGTGTATTGCAACTTTCATTTGCACACCTTTTATATGAAACGGAAAGTACGCACCAGGCAATTTTAAAATATTTTTGGGGAAAAATAAAAAGCCCACCATTGGTAGCTAGTAGTTATGAAATAGTTTCAAGTCCTAAAAATTCCTATATCATCACAGGAGATAAATATGAAGCTGATGTTTTTTTAGCTCCCGTAATTAGTAATGATAATAATAATCTGGAAATAACCATCAACGGTAGAAGAATGCCACTACAAAATGGAGTGGCTAAACTTAAAGTAGCTACTCGTTCAATAGGTGAAGAAAATTACAATGTGGTTGTAAAATATAAAGACCCTCTTTCAGGAGAAACTACAACTCAAAAAAAATCCTTTAATTATAAAGTCGGCGAAACTTCCATTTATTCATCGGCTGATAAAATGAATGTTTTTTATATTGGAGTTGATAATCCTATTTCCATTTCAGCAATCGGTTTTCCATCCAAGGATTTAAAAGTAAGTATGATGGGAGGTAGTATCACCAAAAGAAATAATGCGCAATACATTGTAAGAGTGGAACGAACTGGTGAATGTAAAATATTTGTGGAAGCAAATGGAATAAAAAAAACATCTCGTTTCAGAGTTAAATATATTCCTTCCCCTATTGCAAAACTAGCAGGTCAAACTGGTGGAGAAATTGATCGTGAATTATTTAAAAGTGAATTGGGTTTAAATGCCGTTTTAGAAAATTTTGATTTCGATGCAAGATGTAAAGTTTTCGGATTTGACCTCTCGCATATTCGTCCAAAGGGGGAAATTGTAAAACTTTATAATGAAGGTTATCGCTACACCATGTCAACCAAGGAACTGATCCGAAAGGCAGAGACTAGTGATCTTTATTTATTTGAAAATGTAATGGCAAGATGTCCTGGAGATACTAAATCCAGAATGATCAATTCAATGATTTTTAAAATTAAATAAAAACGAGCCAAGTAATATAATACCGAATTTGATAAGGTATGTCGTACATATTGAATTATCTTTCACCGCTACTCTTCGTTAAAAAGCCTCCTAATAGCTAGGCTATCCCTGCGTTTTTTGGTAGGTTTCATTATAGATTATTAGTACTCTGTGGGAATATCGAATATCGAACTCTTCGATATTCAAAACCCCAACGTAGCCCCATCGGGTCTTCTCGGATCAGACGCTCCAAACAAATATCCATCACGCAACATAATTGTTTGCGTACTTCCCATTGCCGCTCGATAACGAACATCATGATTTTTTGCCCGCAATAGACTTTGAGTATCTAACCCAATTCCTTTTTCGATGTAGAGTACTTCAGGATACCATTGATGATGAATTTTGGGCGCGTGAGCTGCTTCTGCCACATTCATATCATGATCGATGATATTTAATATAACTTGTAAAACTGTTGTTATAATTCGACTACCTCCAGGACTCCCCGTTGCAAAATAAGGTTTCCCATCTTTAAAAACGATAGTAGGTGTCATACTACTCAATGGTCGTTTTTGAGGTTCGACAGCATTGGCATCTCCACCTAACAATCCAAATGCATTTGGTGTACCAGGTTTTGCAGAGAAATCACTCATCTCATTATTTAACAAAATCCCAGTTCCTTTCGCAACGATTCCTGATCCAAAACTAAAATTCAAAGTATAAGTATTGACTACCACATTCCCTTTCGAATCCATAACTGTAAAATGTGTCGTTTCATCACTTTCATAGGTTTGAGGTTTTCCTGGTTTGATTTGTTCCGAAGGAACAGTTTGCCATCTATTGATTTTTTTTCTTAAATCATCAGCATATTCTTTCGACATAATTCCCTCAGTAGGAACTTCCCAAAAATTAGGATCACCAAGATGTTCACTTCGATCTGCATAAGCCAATTTCATCGACTCTGCCATCAAGTGAAGTGTCTCGGCTGTGTTGTGCCCTAAGTATCCAATTGGAAAACCTTCTAAGATATTCAGCATCTGAACGATATGAACACCACCTGAACTTGGAGGAGGCATGGACGCCACTTGATACCCTCGGTACTCTCCCCACACCGGTTCCATCTCTTCCACTTTATAATTTTTCAAATCTTCCATTGTGATAAATCCGCCGTTGGCTTTCATATCCTTTGCGATACGCTCCCCTACTTTTCCATTGTAAAAAGCACTTGGGCCATCCTTTGCAATTTGTTTGAGACTCCAAGCCAAATCTTTTTGTTTAAGAATATCGCCAGCTTCATAATAGCCTCCATTTTTTTTGTAAAATATTTTTCTAGCCTCTGGCCACTTCCCTATTCTTTTTTCCAATGCTTTTAAAATTCGCGCTAAATCGTAAGTCACTATAAAACCATCTTCCGCTTGTTTGATCGCAGGAGCCATGACTTCCGCAAGGGACATTGTTCCATATAATTCCAATGCTCTTGCCATACCTGCAACACTTCCAGGAACTCCCGCAGCTAAATGTCGAAAATTAAGTTTGTCTCGATCCACATTGCCTTCACTATCGAGGTACATGTCTCGCGTGGATTTACCAGGAGCCATTTCACGATAGTTGAGTGCTTTGGTCGTACCTCCTTTTGTTTCATGAACAATCATAAATCCTCCTCCTCCAAGGTTACCTGCACGAGGCAAAACAACTGCTAAACTAAACCCAACTGCAACGGCAGCATCAACTGCATTTCCTCCTTTTTCCAAAACTTCTAAACCTACTTTTGTCGCTAAGGCATGTTGAGTGGCGACCATTCCTTTGGTTCCTACGATAGGATGATGTAGTACATCTGAATCATAAATTGCGGCTGGTTTTTTCTTTTGTTGCGCATTTAATTGTTGGATAAAAAGAAATGCAAAACAGATGATTAATATTTTTTTCATTTCTGATATATTTGTTTTTAATGCCAATATAGTAAAAACTTAATTGGTATTGAGGCGATAAGTTTCAAATTTTGATATTTTGATGTATAAAAAAACCTTCCAGAACTTCAAGTTCTGGAAGGTTTAAGATTAACTTAAAAGTCTAACAATTATTATTTTACAAAAAACGGAATGTTCGCATTTCCGACTTTTCCTTTCCCATCATAGGCATAAGAAAAAATACGATAGTCGCCTGTTTTTTCAGGCGCAACAAATTCTAACATTCCATTCTCATTTTTTACAATTTTAAAATCAACTTTCTCTGGTTCTTTTTCAAATGCACCTCCATCGCTTCGCTCATCTACTTCTTTGAGCATCACCCACTTGTAAGTGATTGGGTCACCATTAGGTTCTCTTACAAAAACTTGTGCCGTGTATGTATTGTTAGGTTTTAAATAAATATTACTCACCGCATGACGTTGATCCAATTTCATAGAATCCGTAAGTGGTGCTCGATTAGAAGGATAGGAACCCGTCCAATATTTTGTCATCTCATCAATTCTTGCAGTTGCCTCTCCCGACTTATTAAACATTCCATACCATGTAGGAGTACGTTCTTGTTTTTGCCCCCATTCAAATGCAAACGATCCGATTATCAATCCACTAGAATCTCTCTCAATTCCTTTTTGAATACGATCTGCCATACCAGCAGCCTTAGGCGCACTTGTTTCTTCAATCTCTCGTCCCCATTCCGTACTTGGCATTTCCCAATGACCACGTGGGCCAAATTCAGTAATCATCAATGGCATCGAAATTTTCTCTTTTTTAATAATTGCGGGGATCGCAATCAAATCGCCATATACTTGAATTCCAAGAAAATCTAAATTGGGACAATGCTTTAAAGCCAAATCAATATGCGATTTATTGGCACCTGCAAAAGTAGTGGTGACAGGATGGTGTGGATCAACACTTTTGATATAATCTACGATTTCTTTTAAGGCGATATAAGTTTCTGGTTGCACTAATTTCAATCCTCCTTTTTCATCAAAAAATAAATTCATCTCATTCCCTACCACCCAACATAAAATGTTAGGATGATTTTTATATTTATCAATCGACTTTTTGACTTCTTCAAATTGTTTGGCAACTGCTACCGTATCAGTATAATCAAAATCGTGTAGATTTTTACCTAACTCAAAACCTGCTGCAACCATCAAGTTATATTTTTGAGCGGAGTCCAATACCGATTCAATATGATCTGTATTCCACGTTCGAAAAGTATTTCCTCCAGCCTCAGCCAAACCTTTATAGTTGGTTCCGTCTACAAAACTTAAACCTGCACCTTTAACATCGTAAGGTTTATCATTTACCATCAATTGATATTGATTGTTTTCTTTGGTAATCGTAACGTGACTTGGTTTGAGGTCAGAACTGTTATCAGAAGATTGACAACTCAATAGAAAAGATATTAAAATTGTTAAAAAAAATAGAATGGGTGAAATTCGCATGGTCTAAAGTTCTTGTTTTAAAAAAATGGTTAGGTAATAAATATCAATTTAGAAAAATTAACATTTGTAAAAAAAAGTAAATTATTTAAGTTTTTGCCTAAATAGAATTTGAAAAACCTAATGAATTCAATGGTGAGTATTGAAATCGTAGTTGTTTTTAGCAAATAGTAGATATAAAGTAAGAAAAAAACATCCATAACATGGATTGAAAAAATGATACAATTTTAAAATAAAAATATTCCATTTATCGCCATCTCATCTGACTCCACGCCTCCTGTTGTTTATTTGATAAAAAAGTCCAAGCAACAATCCGACTAATTTTGTTGCCTTGTCCCATGGGAATGACTTCTATTTCTTTGGCATCTGCTTTTTTTAGCAAAGTTTCTATTTTCTTCAAATGAGCTTCTTTTGAAATCAAAGTGGTAAACCAAAAACAGGAAGTCGCATAAATTAAACTTTCTTTAATCATATTTTTTACAAATTGCACTTCCCCACCCTTATACCATAATTCATTATTTTTTCCTCCAAAATTTAAAACAGTTTTCGATGGGTTTTCTTTCTTTAAGTTTTTCAATTTCCGAAGTGTTCCAGCATTAGCTTCTTCCGCAGAAGCATGAAATGGAGGATTACAAATGGTCAAATCGTAGTATTCTCCCTCTTGAATTATATTTTTAAAAATAGAATCCGAATTCGTTTGTTTTCTAATTTCTATTTTATTTTTCAAAAAATCATTCTTTGAAATTATATTGTTACAAGATTGAATCGAAACCTCATCAATATCACTTCCTACAAATGTCCAACCGTATTCTTTATTTCCAATAATCGGATAAATACAATTGGCACCAATTCCTACATCCAAACATTTTACTTGTTTTCCTTTTGGAATTTTACCATTATTTTTTTCTCCTAAAATATCTGCAACGTAATGTATATAATCCGCTCGACCTGGAATAGGTGGGCATAAATAACCTTCTGGAATGTCCCAATATTTTAAATCATAGTAAGTTAGTAACAATGCTTTATTCAACATTTTCACAGCTTCTGGATGATAAAAATCTATGGATTCTTTTTCGTATTTATTGAGTTGTACAAATGGAGTGAGGGCTGGACAGGTGGAGGTAAGTTTTTGAAAATCGTAGGGTGCTCGATGTTGGTTTCGAGGATGGAGTTTATTTTTTATGGAGGTGTTTTTATTCATTTTCGAAAATTGTAATTTACCACATATGCATCTTAGACGGACGCTTCGCTTGACGGTGGACGGTGGACGGTCGCTTCGCTT